>CAMAZK010000006.1 GCA_945863205.1 Akkermansia muciniphila
GACGATGCGGCTGAGGCTCGTGAAGCAGGTTTGCGTGGCCTTCACGGGCTCGTAGTCCTGCGCCTTGGACACCTGAGCACTGACTTCGGCGCAGACCTCGCCGCGATAGCCGCCGTCGATGAACTGCTTCAAAATCGCCGCGTGCGGAATCGTGGCCGTTTCTCCCGGCAGAGCAAACTGCACTTTGCCGTCACGCTGCATGGCATCCTTCATCACGACGTAGCCGGTGTGGGGAAGGGCGATCTTCACCATGTCCTCGAACGGCAGATCGCGGTAGGCGAAATGGCTGTAGTCAAAGACCATGCTCAGCGTGTCGGCGGCGTTGAGTTGTTCGATCAACCAGATCGCCTGCTGCGGCAGATTCATGGCGTGGCTGCGATGCGGTTTGATCGCGAGTTTCACTCCCGCCTTCTTTGCCGCAGCGACCCACGGACCGAGGCAGTCGCGAAACAGCGTCTTCTTTTCCTCCCACTTGCCGCCGCCGAGGATGGACTGAATCATCGGTGGCGAGTCCGGAGAGAGATCACGCGCGAGTTCGAGCGTCCGCTGCACCCACTCGGTGTTCTCCGCCTGCTTCTTCGCATCAGGAATCGGCAGGCCCATCAGCGCACCGATTTTCAGCTTGGCATCCGCGAGCTGCTGACGTGCTTCGGCGCGTTGCGCCTTGGAAAGCTGATCCGGCGCACCATGATAGCCGGGCATCGCCGCGATCTCGATCGAACGAAATCCCGTGTCGGACACCAGCTTGATCGCATCCTTCAGCGAGTAACCTGGCAGCGCGTAGGTTCCCATGCTGATCACACGCGTGGATCCGACCTCCGCGCCGCGCATCAGGCTCGCCAGTGAAAATCCTGCCGTGGTCTGGAGCCAGCTTCGTCGTGTGTAGTTTTTCATGATCATGCTTCCTGAGGTTCGAGGCCGAGTTTCTCCAGCACCTCCTTCGGCGGACCGTCCCAGCTCGCCATCGAGATGTTGCCGCGATAGCCGATGTCCTTCATGCCTTCGGGCGTGGTGTAGTAGCCGCCAGCGATGAGATCGCGCAGGCGCAAGAGGAAGCGCCCCGGGTCCTTTTTCGAGTCCTTGCGGGCTGCTATGGCGAAGTCGCTGCAAATCGCGAACTGCACTTCGGAGCTCGCTTTGACGAAACTCTTTCCGGCGCGTGTTTGCGCCGCATTCTCGCACTCATCCAGGCAGCGCAGCACGAGGGTGCGATCACCGGCTTGAGCCGGATAGGGCGAACTGATCCATTCATCGACGAAGTCAGGCACGCCCACGGCTGATGCGCTCGGGGATTGGTCATCGGCCGGGAGGATGATGTCGCAGAGCGTGATCAAAAGCGTGCGCTGATCATCGGACAGCGTCAGCGGCCAGAGGTCGCCGGGCTTGTAGATCTTCATGAGGTCTGGATCAGGTCCGTAGCCCTTGCCGCTGGGTGCGGCGGCGTGCGCGAGTCCGGGCTTGGTCGCAGCGCCGAAAGACGCGCCGGGAATCGCAAGACTCGCCGTGGCTGACGAGATCCATTTGAGCGCCATGCGGCGGTCCACGCGAGGAAGTGAGGTCGAGTCGTTCATCAAAGGTTTCCTTTCTTGAGTTCGCCCATCAGGTGATCGGCGGCACGCCAGGCCAGCGCCAGGATGGTGAGGGTGGGATTCTTGTCGGCGGTGCCGGGAAAGGTCGCGCCATCGGCCACGATCACGTTCGGCACGTCCCAGGTCTGGCACCACTCGTTCGTCACCGATTTCGCCGGATCGCCGCCCATGACGGCGCCGCCGACTTCGTGAATGACCGAGCCGCCCTCCTTCACGGCCTTGAGCGGATTCTTCGTCTCTGGCGCTCGCGAAAAGCGCGCGCCCATTGCTTCGAGGATCGAGGCGATCGTCTCCTGCTGATGCGCCACCTGTTTGAGTTCGTCGTCGGAGAACTTCCAGTGAAAGCGAAGCACCGGAATGCCCCACTGATCCTTCACCGTCGGATCGATTTCCGAGTAACAATCGTCATTCGCCGCCATCGCGCCCTGCGCACCGATGCCCTGGATCGAGCCGAAGTAGCGCCGCGCATCCTCCTTCAACTCGGTGCCGAAAGCCACATGATCGCGGTCGCTCAGCCAGTCGAACTTCGTCGCCGAAGTCATGCCCGGCATGCTGTCGCCGCCGCCGATCAGCAGCTTGTAGCCGCCGGAGAAGCCGAGCTTGCCTGCTTGCAGCTCTTTCGTGAACTGAAACGGCAGGTAGGCCTGCTGGCCGACGGTGCCGTCGGCGTTGTGCGGCGGCATGGACTCAAACGCGGGGATTTGCGCACTGAAGCTGCTCGACGCGGAATCCGTGATGTATTTGCCGACGAGACCATTCGAGTTGCCGATGCCGTGCGGGAAACGATTCGACTTCGAGTTCAGCAGCAGCCGCACGGATTCCTGCGAACTCGCCGCGACCACCACCACGCGCCCTTTCACCTCGTGCTCCTTGCCATCCACCTTGTCGATGAAGGCGACGCCCGTGGCTTTGCCCGCGTCATTCACCGTGATCTCGCGCACCATCGCATTCGGCAGGATGTCGAGATTGCCGCTCTTCAAAGCGGGACGCAGCAGCACGGTGCCCGAGTCAAACGCCGCACCGATCGCGCAGCCGCGATGACAGTCGGTGGCGAAGAAGCAGCGCGCCCGCATGCGCATGTTCTCGGCGAGCAGCTTCTGCGCCTTTGGATTGTGCGGATGCAGTTCCTTCGGAATGCGCTCCGCGTCCTGCATCTGCGTCAGGATCGCGCGATGGATCGGCACCACGTCGAGTCCCAGCTTCGCTTTCGCATGTTTGCGCGCGTAGAGTTCGTTGGCGCGGAAACGCGGCGGTGGCAGCAGCACGCCGGGCGATGAATCGGGCGAGTTCTCGATGCCCTCGTTCGCGCCGAAGATGCCCGCGAGCATTTCCGCCTTGTCGTAAAAGGGAGCGAGGTCGTCATACGAGATCGGCCAGTCGAGGCCCACGCCCTGACGCGTGCGAGTTTTGAAGTCATGCGGCCCGTTGCGCAGTGACACGCGGCCCCAGTGGTTCGTGCGCCCGCCGAGCATGCGCTGCCGCCACCACGCGAACTCGCGCTTCTCTTCCTTCGAAGCGTTCGTGTAAGGCTCGCCCGGGATGTCCCAGCCGGAGGCCACCGATGAATCGTAAAAGCCGTACTGCTTGTCCGGCGTCTTCTCCCCCCGCAGCGGCGCAAGGTTCGGCGTGTTGAACATCGCCGTCTCCCGCATCGGATCGAACATGCGCCCCGCCTCCAGCACTAGGACCTTCGCACCCTCCATCGCCAGCAGATACGCCACCTGCCCGCCGCCCGCACCTGATCCGACAATCACGATATCGTACTTGGCTTGGGCTTCGGCGGGAGAAATGACAGGCATGGCGTTTCAGAGAACGTCTTCATCATGCAGCGTCCTGCCACTGAATCGCCCTTCCGGATGCCTTGCAGCGGTGAAAAGCAGTTATTGGGGGTCATTCGGTTCAGTCAGACCGCCTCGCTCAGTCGTGCATCCGCTCTTCGGAATTGATGAAGAACCAGCAGCCGGCACCCAGGAAGTAGGCCACAGCGAAAAGCGTGATGTTCATGCTCCAGTCGTTGTCCGTGGCGGCCAGCACCAGGGGCACGACCATGGGGGCGATCGCGCCGCCCGCGTTGCCCATCATGTTCATGCTGCCGGAGAGGGCTCCGGCGTGACGCCCGCCCACATCCATGCACGCGCCCCAGGCCCCGGGCATCGCCAGATCGCTGAACAGCGCGGCGAGCCCGATGGCCAGCACGGAGGCCAGCGGCGCGTCCGTTTGCATCGAGACCAGCAGCATGATCCCGGCACTGCCCATGCCCAGCACGCCCACCCAGCGCCGGGTCCGGGCGATGCTGCCAAAGAACCGGTCCAGTCGCGCGGAAACCATGCCCGCCGCCAGGCAGCCGATGCCGCCGAAGAACAGCGGCACGCAGGCCAGCAGCGCCCGCTGCATGTCCGTGAGCGTCGTGAATTCCTCCTTCAAATACGTCGGGAACCAGGTGATGTAGAAATACCAGGCGTAAGACATGAAGAAATACTGCGCCCACAGCATCCAGACCGTGGGTGAGGCCAGCATCTTCGACCACGGCATGGCGTGGTCACCGGTAGCGGTTGTTTCACCGATCTGCGCGAGCTCGGCGGCATTCACGGCCGGGTGATCCTTCGGATGGTCGCGAAACCAGCGGAAGAACGACAGCGCCCAGACCACACCGAGCATTCCAAAGATCAAAAACACCCACTTGTAGTGCAGCCCCAGGCCCGCCCGGCCTTCCGCACCGCCCGCCAGCATCCAGCCCACGAGCAGTGGCGTGAAAGCGCCGCCCCAGCGTGCGCTCAGCCACAGTATGCCCTGCGCTTTGACCCGCTCCGCCACCGGGAACCACAGCGTGAAGGCCTTCGTCAGATTCGGGAAGCAGCCCGCCTCCCCCACGCCAAAAAGAAACCGTGAAACGACCAGCGATGCGAGGTTCCAAGCCCAGCCCGTGGCGATGGTGAACAGCGACCACATCGAAACCACTCGCATCAGCACCCGCCGCGGCCCGATGCGATCCCCCAGCCAGCCGCCTGGGATTTCAAAGAGCGCGTAGGCCCAGCCAAAGGCCGCAAAGGCGTAACCCATCTGCGTCTTCGTCAGCCCCAGCTCCTCCTGCATCATCGGTGCCGCCTGTGAAATGCACACCCGGTCGATGTAGGTGATGATCGCCAGTGTCACGGCAAAAAGCAGCACCACCTGACGGGCGCGGGAAGGTCGGAGGTTGGATTCCATCGGGCGGATGCTGTCACGCCACGCGCACCGGCGTCAACCCTCCTCTGCACTTGCCGGCTGCGAAATCATCGCCTATTCCTCGCGCCCTATGTCCGCCATCCCCTCCGAATTCCCGAACGTCACCGCCATCGCCAAAGCGAATGTCTATTTCGACGGCAAGGTCGTCAGTCACAGCATTCTGCTTCCCGATGGCAGCAAGAAGACGCTGGGGCTGATCTATCCGGGTGACTATCACTTCGGCACCGACAAGGCGGAGCGCATGGAGATCGTCGCAGGCGAATGCGTGGTGAAGCTCGATGGCGGCGAGGAGAAGACAGGCTACTCGGCCGGCCAGTTTTTCGATGTCCCCGCCAGCAGCGGTTTCGACATCAGCGTCGCCTCCGGCACCTGCGAGTACATCTGCTCGTTCATTGATTGATGGGGGCATGGACATGCCGCCGCCGGAGTGGCGAGGGTTCCCCGGCGTCCGAGGCGGAGGAAGGCTGGTCGTGAATGCCAGTCTTGCAGCTTCAGGGCTGTGACGGTATGATCTGAACCATGACCCTGGCCAGTCCCATCCCGCAAAGTCCGCCGCTCATGCGCATTTCTTGTGATCGCTACCACGAGATGATCGCGTCGGGCAGCTTGCGGGAGGATGATCATGTCGAGCTTGTTCACGGTTATCTCGTCACCAAAATGTCCATTGGAGCCAACCACAGCGCGGTCGTGTCCAGGCTGGCGCGTCTTCTTCATCGCATGCTCAGTGACGATCTCATCGTCCGCAGTGAGAACCCCGTCACGATTCACGAATACTCCGAACCTGAGCCGGACGTGGTGGTGGCGAGGTACCGCGATGATTTCTACGCCGACCGCCACCCACACCCTGAGGACATCCTGCTGGTCATCGAGGTCGCCGACACCAGCCTCGCTTTTGATCGCGACGCCAAAATCCCGCTCTACGCCTCCTGCGGCATTCCGGAGGCCTGGCTGGTCGATCTGAACGCTGGGGAAGTGACGCGCTACAGCCAGCCGGACGGCGCGAATTTCACCGTGCAGCAGGTCTGCCGAAAAGGGGATGCGCTGCCGCTTCCTGGAGGCTCTGGGCAGGTGCTCGCCGTGGCGGATCTGGGTCTCTGACCGGCCTCAGGCGCGTGACGATCATGCCCGCGTCAAGGCTGGGCATGAATTCAGGCTTTTCATGATTGCTGGACTGTGATTGATGGCGGGATGCCCGCTCCCACGCCTTCAAACTCCGGCTCTCCCACCGTCATGCGCCGCGCCTGGCTGGTCGTGGGGCTGCTGTTTCCGGTGGCGCTGCTGAACTACCTGGACCGGCAGATGATCGCCTCGATGAAGGTGTCGGTGATGGGCGACATCCCGGACATCGGCAGCGAGGAGAACTGGGGGCACATGCTGGCGTCCTTCAAATGGGTGTATGCGATTTTCAGTCCGATCGGCGGCTACATCGCGGATCGCTTCAGCCGGAAGCTCACCATTTGTGGCAGCTTGTTTGTGTGGTCGCTCATCACCTGGCTGACGGGGCATGTGGGCAGCTTCAACGAGCTGTACTGGGCGCGGACGATGATGGGGATCAGCGAGGCGTTTTACATCCCGGCGGCGCTGGCGCTGATCGCGGACTATCACACGGCCGGGACGCGCTCCCGTGCCATCGGCGTGCATCAGATGGGCATCTACTGTGGGGTGATGGTGGGCGGCTTCGCCGGATTCGTGGCGGACGCGCCGGATCTGGGCTGGCGCTTCATGTTCGACTTCACCGGACTCGCCGGAATCCTTTACGCCATCCCGCTGCTGTGGCTGCTGCGTGATGCCCCGCGCCAGACGAGCCTGGACAGTGCCGGGGAGGTTTCCAAGCGACCTTCCGTGATCACGGCGATCACCGAACTCCTCACAAACCGCAATTTCATCCTGCTCGTGCTGTATTTCACCCTGCCTGCGCTCGCAGCGTGGGTGGTGCGGGACTGGATGCCGGCGATCTTGCAAAAGGCCTTCAACATCAGCCAGGGGAAGGCGGGCGTGTCCGCAGCGCTCTACTGGCAGGCCTCGGCCTTGATCGCAGCGGTGTTTGGCGGCTGGCTGGCGGACCGGTGGATGCGCCGCAGCGAGCGTGGGCGGATCTATGTGAGCGCCATCGGCATGATGCTGATCGTTCCGGCGATGTATGGCGTGGGCAATGCGCCTGCACTGAACTCCTTCGGGCTCGCCATCGCCTCGCTGGTCCTCTTCGGCGTCGGCTGGGGCTTTTTCGACTGCAACAACATGCCCATCCTCAGCCAGATCACGCGTCCGGAACTGCGGGCGACCGGCTACGGCGTGATGAACTTCGTCAGCATGATGTGCGGCGGCGTGGCGGACTGGGGCTTCGGCGTGATGCGGGATCAAAACATCGCGCTGAACGTCATCTTCGGCGTCTTCGCCCTCGTGTGCGTCGTCTCGCTCGTGATCGTGCTCATGATTCGGCCGAAGGTGGAGACCTGATCACGCCGCCCACTCGTCCGGCGTGTTCGCATTGCGAAACAGGGCGGCGATGGACGCATCGACCTCGACGGATTCTGCCAAGCCCAACTGCACGCATGCACCGATCACCCTTTGCAGGGCCAGACGTCGCTCGCGCAGGGCCTCCTGCATCGCGGGCAGCATCGCAGGGACATAAACGGCGGCCAGCGCCTCGAAGCCATGCGCCCCGTGGTAGAAGCGGCCCGGAGTCAGTTTTTCCTGCAGAAACTCCGTCGTCATCCACGGCATATCGACGGCGAGCACCAGCAGCGGCATTTGGACGAATTCCAAACAGCGCGTGATCGCGCCCAGCGGCCCGTCATCGGCATGCTCAGCATCGTGAACGACTTCGGCATCGTCGCCCGGCTGGAGAGACTGTTCGCGGCGGCAGGAGAGCAGCAGGCGTTCCGGTTTCAGCTCTCGCAGTTTGTCCAACTGTACCTGCCAAAGCGGCCGCCCCTGCCAGTCGAGGAGGGCTTTGTCACGTCCCATGCGCGTGGAGCGGCCTCCGGCCAGAAGCACGGCGGCGAGGCTCATGACGTTTTGAGAATGCCGTCGCTGAGAACCTTCGCACGCAGTCCGCCGTGGCCCTTCAGCGCTTCCTCTGCGCCCTCGGCGAAAGCCTGGTTCATCCAGTAGCAGGGCGCGGCCTCCTGCGCGCCGAGAAAGCGGACGCCCTGCACTTCGAACTCGGTGCCGATGAGCGTGTTGAGGTCGATTCCCTTGGTGATGATGTTGCGGCGGAAGGCGGAGGGCGGCACACCCATCACGCCGAATTTTTCGCACAGCCGCTCATACTGCTCGTGTTCGAAGAAGGTCACCTGCCCTTTGTAGTCCTCCTTCCAGCCGAAGAAGCGGTCTCCCTTGATCCCCTTCCCTGCCACGCATTCCACCTCCGGCACCTCGACCTCCGGCGCCGTGCCTGCTGGCTGGCCGTGATGACCGAAAAAGTTGTGCTCGGGGGAGATGTAAAGGTGCAGGATTTGCATGCGGGGCTTGGATGTACGCTCAAACGTGCCACGATCCATACGTCCATGACCTCCCCTGAGCAACCCATCCGCATCGGCATCATTGGTGCCGGTGGCATCGTCAAATCACGCCACATGCCCGGCCTGCGGGCGATTCCCGGTGTGCAGATCACGCAGGTGACGAATCGCTCGCTGGCCAGCGCGGAGGCCTTCATTCGCGAATTCGCCCCGGAAGCGCAGGCCGTGGAGCGCTGGGAGGAGCTGGCCTCGTCCCCTGACGTGGATGTCGTCTGGATCGGCACGCACCCTTACATGCACTCGGAGATGACCTGCTACGCGCTCCAGCACGGGAAGCACGTCTTCACCCAGGCGCGCATGGCGGCGTCCATGCCAGAGGCGAACCAGATGTGGGAGGCGTCGATCCGCTACCCGGAACTCGTCACCGCGATCTGCCCGGCTCCGCATGGCATGAAAGGCGGCGAGCTTGTGAAAAAACTGCTCGCCGAGGGTGCCATCGGCACGCCGCATCAGGTGCTGCTGCACAGTTTCAACGATGCGTGGCTCGATCCGCAGGTTCCCGCGCACTGGCGGCAGCAGTCCGACCTCAGCGGCATTCAGATCCTGACGCTGGGCATTTATACCGAGGTGCTGCAGCAGTGGCTCGGCCACATCGTCGAGGTGGAGGCGCGTGGGAATGTGGTGATCCCCGAACGCGGCGGCGTGGAGGTGGACATTCCTGATTTCGTGAACATCATGGCCAAATTCCGCAGCGGCATCGAGGCCACGATGCTTTTCAGCGGCGTGGCCGCCCATGCGCCGACGGACAAGCTGTGGATCTTCGGCTCGGAGGGCACGCTGAGCTATGATTTCGACACCGATGACCTCCAGCTCGGCAAGCGCGGCGGCAAACTGGAGTCGATCCCGATCCCCACCGAACTACAGCGGAGCTGGACCGTGGAGCGCGACTTCATCGCCGCCGTGCGGGATCCCGCCGCGCCGCGACCACGGCCCGACTTCAACGAAGGCATGAACTACATGCGCGTGGTGCATGCCGTGTGGCAGGCGATGGAGGACCGGTCCTCCGTGCGTGTGGCCTAGGCGGCACGCCGGCCCACCGCGAGCGCACCGTTCACGACCTGCATGAGGCCTTCGATCTGGTAAGGTTTCGGCAGCGCTGCGGCGAAGCCGTAGGCGGCGCAGTCCTTCATCACCGGATCGTCGCGATAGCCGGAGGAAACGATGGCCAGCACCTGCGAGTGGATGCGGCGCAGGTGCATCATCGTCTCCCGGCCGCACATGCCGTCCGGGATCGTCAGGTCGAGGATCACGAGATCAAAAGCAGCACCCCGGTGCATCGCCTCCTGATACTGGCGCAGCGTCTCGGTGCCGTCGCCGGTTTCGACCACTTCGAAGGAGGCCTTTTCCAGCGCCCGACGGAGAAGGTAGCGGACCATGAGATCGTCCTCGAGCAGCAGCACGCGTCCGGCTTTCCCGGCTGCTGGCATCGGCTGGAGCGGCGCACTGGGCGTCTGGGCCGCCGAAGGCACGAGGGCCGCTTCGATCGCGAGCCGCATGTCACGCACGGACTGGAATCGATGCTGCCGCTCCGGGGTCATGGCGCGGATCACCACGGCATCCAGCCGCGGGTCCACCTGTCCCGGCCGCAGCGCGGAGGGCGGCTGCCAGGAGCCGCGCGGCAGGGCGCCGGTGAGCATCTGGTACATCATCACGCCCAGGGCGTAAATGTCGGCGCGGTGGTCCACCTCGCGATGCGCGTTGAACTGCTCCGGCGCGGCGTATTCCGGCGTGCCCATGACCATGTGAGTCTCCGTGACCTTCGACTGCGAATGCATCACGTCCTTGGCCAGGCCAAAGTCGGTGATCTTCACCTCCCCCTGGCGGGTGAGCATGATATTCGCCGGCTTGATGTCGCGATGGACGATGCCCTTCGAGTGCGCGTATTCGAGCCCCGCGCAAATTTGCGGCAGCAGCTGCAGCGCCAGCGCGGGCGTCATCCGGCCCTGCGCCATGATCGCGCCCAGGTCGGTGCCATCGACGAATTCCATGACGAAGAACAGGAACTCCGTGCCGAGGTGCCCGTAGTCGTAGATCCCGACGATGTTCGGATGGTTCAGCGTCGCCATCGCGCGTGCCTCGCGGCGGAAGCGGTCTTCAAAGGCGAAGTCGTAGCCGTCGCTCACGCGCAGCACTTTGATCGCCACCGGTCGCCCGAGGCTCAGCTGGGTGCCGCGATAGACCGTGCCCATCCCGCCCACACCGGCCTGCGATTGCACCGAGTAGCGCCCGAAGGGCATCATCACGGAAAGCTCTTCCGGAGTGGGGGAAGCGGCACGTAATACGGCTCTGGGGCTGGCGGACGGATGGCTCATCGATGCGGAAAGAGTCGGGAACTGTGGCACACGCGGCGGGGTGAGCAACCGCCGGCAGCCTGCTAATTCGGCAGTCCGAAGACCCGTCGCACGAAAATACCGGAACGTGCGACAAGACCGCAAGAATCCGGGTCGGAGGGCAGGTTAGTCTCATCCACCATGAATTCGCGCCTTCTCATCCTCGCGCTCGGTAGCGCCGCCATCGCCGCCGACCCTCAGGTCAAACTCGACGACGTCGCCGGCAACGAGGCCGTGAAAAAGATCATGGAGACCCGGCCCGGCCGCGGCGTGATGGCCGATGACACGCCGCCGACGCCCGCGGCGGAGGCCGTGAAGCAGTTCAAGCTGCGCAGCGATGTCGCCATCGACCTCATGGCCGCCGAGCCGGACGTGGAGCAGCCGCTTTATGCCA
This sequence comes from Akkermansia muciniphila, assembly GCA_945863205.1. GTDB lineage: Bacteria > Verrucomicrobiota > Verrucomicrobiia > Verrucomicrobiales > Verrucomicrobiaceae > Prosthecobacter. Next base: position 11,060 of record CAMAZK010000006.1, read on the forward strand.
GTTGGGACTCGAAGGGCCGCATGTGGGTCACCATGTATCGCCAGTATCAGTTTCCCGCCGGATTGAAGATCGTCAGCTACGACCAGCACCTGCGCGCCAAGTTTGACAAAGTGCCGCCACCACCGCCACGCGGCCCAAAGGGCGCGGACAAGATCACCGTCTTCGAAGACACGGACGGCGACGGCTTTTTCGACAAGCACGAAGACGTCATCACCGGCCTGAACATCGCCAGCGCCGCCCTGCATGGCATGGGCCGCATCTGGGTGCTGAATCCGCCTTATTTGCTCAGCTATCCAGACGCCGACTTCGATGCCAAGCCCGATGGTGATCCCGAGGTCGAACTCAGCGGCTTCGGCCTCGAAGACACGCACAGCGTCGCCACAAACCTCCAGTGGGGCATGGACGGCTGGCTCTACGGCGCGAACGGCAGCACCACCACCGGCAACGTCAGCAGTGCCAACACCAAGAACGTGAAGTGGGAAGGCCAGTGCATCTGGCGCTATCACCCGAAGAAGAAGACTTTTGAAATCTACGCCGAGGGCGGCGGCAACACCTTCAGCCTCGACATCGACAGCAAGGGCCGCATTTTCTCCGGCACGAACGGCGCCACACGCGGCATGCACTACGAGCAGGGCAGCTATGGCATCAAAGGCTGGGGAAAACACGGTCCGCTGACCAATCCCTATGCCTTCGGCTGGTTCGAGCACATGCAGCACGAGGGCGACAACAAACGCTTCCCCCAAGCCTTCACCGTCTATGAAGGCGGCCTGCTCGGCAGCGCCTACGAAGGCAAAATCATCGCCCCGAACGCGCTGCACAACCTCGTCTATGTCAGCGAGCGCATCGCCGACGGTTCCACCTTCCGCACCAAGGACGAGGAACAGCTCATCACCACCACCGACCGCTGGTTCCGCCCCGTGTGGGCCGGCGTCGGCCCCGATGGCGGCTTCTACATGGCCGACTGGTATGACACCCGCCTCAGCCACGTCAGCCCCATCGACGACTGGCACAAAACCAGCGGCCGCATCTACCGCGTGAGGCCCGCCGCCGGTGCGCCGAAGTTAAAGCCGTTTGATTTGAGCACGGCGAGTGGGGAGGAGCTTCTCGGTTACCTCAGCCATCAAAATGAATGGTTCAGGAAGCAGGCGGTGCTGGAGATTGGGTGGCGGGGATTGAAGAATTTGACACCCAAGCTCACTCTTTCGCCCGACGATCCTCAGGCCTTGGAAAAACTTTGGGCGATCAATCTGCTGGCCGAGCATTTCGACAATGATCCCCTTTTCCAAAGCTTGGTCGATTCGTGTTTTCAATCTTACTCAAGATTCAAGGATCCGTATCTCCGACGTTGGATGGCCAAAATGATCGGCGAGCGTCCTTTCTCGTGGGGAGTTGCTGCAGGAATGGCTCAACTTCGTGATGAACCGCATCTCGAAGTCCGCGCCCAAATCCTCGCCTCCGCCAAACGTTTGCCTGCCGCGAGCGCTCTACCGCTCCTGTGGAGTGGCGAAACCGAAGACATCAGCGGCCACTTTCCGCTCCTCGCATGGTGGGCACTCGAATCGAAGGCCGAAACGGAACGCGAGGCCGTCTTTGCCTTCCTCAAATCCGACACCGCTTTTCTCAAGACAAGCCTCTTCCGCGACCACCTCGCCGAAAAACTCGCTAAACGCTACGCGCTGGCGGGTGGCGAAGAAAACTTCCAGTCTTGCGCCGATCTGCTCGCGTTGACGAACGATGAAGCGCTGCGCGGCAAGTTCATCGCAGGCATCGCGTCCGCGTTTGAAGGCGCGGAGATGCCGAAACTGCCGGATTCGCTTTCGAAGGCGCTGAACGACTACATCGCCAAAAATTCGGGCGGCGACCTCACGCTCGCGCTGCGCAGCGGAAACGCCGATGCCCTTCAAAAGGCCCTCAAACTGATCGCCGACACCAAAGCGGGCAACATCGCCCGAATCGCCATCGCGAAGACTTTGGCAGAACTCGGCAAGCAGGAAGCCGTCATGCCGATGGTCGCCATTTTGAAGTCCGGCGAGGCTCCGAGCCTCAAGCGCGGGATTTTGCAGGCAGCGGCCAAGTTTGACGACAAACGCATCCCAGAGGCCCTCATCCTCGGTTGGGAAGCACGAATCGCCGGTGACCGCGCCCTGCGTGAAGACGCGCTACGCGTCATGGCCGGCCGCAAGGAGTGGGCGCAGATTCTGATGAGCTTCGTGAACGAGTGGAAGGTGCCCGTGAAGCATTTCACCATCGACATCGTGCGCCAGCTCAGCCTGCACAAGGACGCGGACATCGACGCCGCCATCGAGCGGCATTGGAAGGGCAAACTCGCCACCGGACCTTCGCCGGAGAAAGAGAAGGAAGCCGAACGCATCAAAACCGTGCTCAAAACCGGCCTCGGCGACGCCGAAAAGGGCAAACTCCACTTCACCACCCGCTGCGGGATCTGCCACAAGCTCTTCGCCGACGGCGGCCAGATCGGCCCCGACCTCACCGGCTACGATCGCGCCAATCCCGACTTCTGGCTCGACAACCTCTTCAACCCCAGCCTCGAAATCCGCGAGGGCTTCGGTGCCTACATCGTGAAAACAAAGAGCGGCCAGCTCCTCACCGGCCTCATCGACGCGCAGAACACCAACGGCGTCACGATCAAGGACATGGCCAACAACAAAACCGCGCTCAAACAGGCCGACATCGAGTCCATGGAAGCCAGCCCCGTCTCCCTCATGCCCGAAGGCCTCCTCACCGGCATGAGCAACGCCGATTTGAAGGACTTCTTCGCCTATTTGATGAAGAAGTGACCCAACTCACGCATACAGCACCCGGAAGGGGCGCAGCCAGGTGATGAGCACGCCGATGATGAGCCCGGTCAAGCCGAGCGGGCTGGCGTAGAGCAGGTCGAGGCGGGTGAACATGTCGATGGTCAAATAGATGGCGCCGAAGCCGGAGATGGCGGCGGCGATGTTATAGACGTGCCGACCGACGTGGTGATCGTTGGTGAAGGCGGCGGCGCTGGCCACGGAGGCGAGCAGCAGGGTCAATGCGGCGAAGCCGGCCTGCTTCACGTCCCAGACATAACCCAGAATGACGGCGCCCAGCGCAAGGAAGATCAGCCCGCCCACGACGACGCCTTCCCAGAATTCACGCGGCTTCAGCGCCTGCCGCGCAAAGCGGTCCATGGCGACGAAAAACGTGCTCAATCCGCGGGCGAGATGCGACCAGAGAGCAAACACCAGCCAAGCACCAACGACCACGTTGGCCCAGAAGGGAGCGACATCTTTCAGGTAACCGCTGAGCACCTTGTAACCGATGAATCCGCCGAGCATGATCGCGTTCTGCCGGCCTTCGGTGAACTGGTTCATCCAGTGGCAGAAGCGCAGGTTGGCGCGGTAGATCCACGACCGGGCGCGGAAGGACTCGATGAGGCCCATGCGGGCGTTTTCGTTCATCGGATTCAGCCGCAGTGCCTCCAGGAAGTGCTCGTTGGCCTTTTTGTGGTCGCCCTTCATGACGGCCATCCAGCCGGCGCTGGTGTGAGCGCTGTCGTCCTCGGCGTCACGTTCGAGCTGATAGCGGATGAGGTCCTGGTTGTCGGTGTCCTTCCGCTGCAGCAGGAGTGCGGCGGAGAGCACCTCGGCGGCCATGGTGTTTTCGGTGTCGAGATTCAGCGCGGCGCGCGCGGCAGTCTCGGCTTTGGGATAATCACGCAGTCGCAGGTGCAGACGTGCGAGCACGGCGTGGCTGAAATCGCTATCGGGGTCAAGGCCGGCAGCTTCTTCGGCTTGTTGCAGCGCTTCTTTGATCGCGGCGGTCTGGCCGTCCTTGGCGTTCGCATTCAAGGCGAGAGCGAAGACGCTGCGGGAGAAGGCGTTTTCCGGCTCGAGTGCCACGGCGCGGCGCGCGGCGTCCACGGCCTGGGCGGCGGCGCCGTCCTGCTCCATCCAGCAGAGCGAGAGCATGATGAGGCTCGGCGTGTGATGCGCGTCGAGTTCGAGAGCCTGCTTGTAGCAGGAAATGGCGTCAGGAAGGCGGTGCTGGCTTTGCAGCAGCCGGCCACGGGCAAACGCGGCTTCGGGTGAGGGATGAAAATCGTCGGACATGCGCTGGCAGGGTTCAGCGCTTCATGAGGCCGAGGTGCTTCAAAACATCGTCGTAGAAGCCGCTTTGATTCGAGTACATCGCATAGTTCTTGGCGCTCTCGAACCAGGCTTTGGTTGTTGGCTTGTGACGTGACGCTGCCTTGATGAGATCTTTCGTCGTGAGCGGGATGACTTTGCCGGTTTTCATCGCACCGTTCAGCACCTCCTCCGTGGCGAGATCGAAGACGGCTTTCAAATCGGCACCGGAGAAACCTTCCGTCTTTTTTGCCAGCGCCCGAGGGTCGAGCTCGCCGATGGGTTTCTTCTGCGCCATGACCTCGATGATCGCGGCGCGGCCACCCTCATCCGGCGGCGGCACGAAAAGCGTGCGGTCAAAGCGGCCGGGACGGCGGAAAGCGGGGTCGATGTGCCACGGTGCGTTCGTGGCGCCGAGAATGAGCACGCCGTCGTTGTCGGACTCGGCACCGTCCATCTCGGAAAGGAAGGCGTTGATGAGATTGCGCCCGGCGCTCTGGCGTAAATCGCGACGGTCGGCGGCGAGCGCATCGACCTCGTCGAAGAACAGGATGCTCGGCGCATTCTGGCGGGCGAGCTCGAAGACCTCGTGCATGTTTTTCTCTGAATTCCCGATCCACATGTCGAGGATCTGGTGCAGGCCGAGCGCGATGAAATTGGCCTGAATCTCGCCGGCGGTGGCCTTGCTGATGAGCGTCTTGCCGACGCCGGGCGGACCGTAGAGCAGCACACCGCCGCCGATCTTCTTGTCGTAGGCTTTGAACAGCTCCGCATGCTGCAGCGGATAGATGATCTTCATGCGGATCTCCTCCTTGAGCGACTCCATTCCGCCGACGCCGGAGAAATTGAGCTTGGGCTTCTCAAAATCGGCCAAGCCGAGGTCAAAGGCGGTGCCGCCACGAGGATGGCCGTCGTCCTCGGCATCGGCGCTGTCGTTCGCGGATTCGATGAAGCTGCCGCTGGAGGTCATCGCGGCGCGTTTACGGCCGCTAGCGTCGTCGGAGTCTGGTCTGACGCCGTGGAGGTCTTTTTCGATGCCGGGATCGGCAAGCGAGCGGTTCAGCGCGATGCCTTTGTCGTACATCGCCTTCGCCTTGGACAGTTCACCCTCGGTGATGTGAATGCGAGCGAGCAGCAGGAAGGCCGCCGCGCATTCCGGCGTGTCGGAGAGCACCTGCTCCGCCCGCACCGCAGCCTGCGAGGTCTTTCCCTGCAAGAGCGCCACGCGGGCCAGTCCCAGCCGCGCTTCGGCATGCGCGGGATCATTTTTAAGCACCTGCTGAAAGCTCTGCTCGGCGTCTTCGATCAGTCCTTCATCCAGACACCCTTCCGCAAAGAGAATCAGCAGCGGGGCATTGTCAGGCGAGTGTTGCAGGGCCAGGCGAAGCGCATCGAGGTTTTGAGCCATGCGTTCGAATGCAGCGTCTGCCGCCGGGTGTGGCAAGCAAATTCACCGACGCCGGCTTACTTCCGCTCCAAGGAGAGCACAAAGATCAGCCGCCCGTCCTTCCACTTCGGTCCGCCGATGAAGAGCGGACTGCCCGGACGCAGGACGGCATCGCTTTTGACAAGCACCTGCTGCTCCCGCCAGACCTGCAGGTGCAGCTTCACGCCGCCGTTTTCGGCGGGGCCGTTGGAGTCCACTTTGAGAAACAGATCGCGGGAAGGAACCACCCATGACTCGTACTCGCGGAAGATGTCCTGCTGATGCTGGCCGAGGATTTCGAAATGCTTGAAGGCAAAGACCTTCCCGAGACGCTCGTCGAGGGCGCCGAGGTGCTTCGGCGCTTTTTCCTGCGCGCCGGTGAGCTGGGCGGCGTCGTTGGTGGCGAAGATCAGCGCACCCCAGACTTTTCCCTCCGTCGCCGGCTTGACGGCGGGAAGCGGCTGCGGGGCGGCTTTTTCCTGCGCCCACGAGATTGTGGACGAGAGGAGAATCAGGAGGACTGGCGGGAGGAATTTCATCCGCGGGGATTGTTTCTCAGAAACAGCGGCTGACCGGCGGCATCGCGTGAGATGACCAGCAGCGGCGAGCCTGCGGCGTCAAACAGCGTCGTCGCGGCGACCTCCGGCTCCGTTTCGCTGCGGTGGACGCTGATACCGGAGATCTTGCGGTCCGCCGGCACTTCTTCGAGCCCCTCCAGCATCAGGACGGTCGCATCAGCGGCGGCATCGTGGTAGGTGCTGGTCTCGACACCGCGTCCGGGGGCATAGGAGCTCAAAATGAGGCTGTGCGCCGAGTCGCCACCGGCGGGAACGAGCAGGAAGAATCCCGCCACCGCTACGGCCGCCACACTCGCCGTCGCCAGCCAGGGCTGCCGGAACAGCGCGATGAGCGAATCGAGGAAGGATGCCGGCTTTGGGCGAGCGTCCGCCATGTCCATCTGGGCGATGCGCATCTGGATCTGCGAATTGAAAAAGTCGGCGTGCGGCACCTTCATCTCCGCAGGCAGATGCGTGCGGAGGCTGGCGCTGAGGCTGCGCATTTCCTCCGCTTCGCGGGCGAGGGCGGGATCGGCCTTCAGCTCGGCGTCGAAGGCGGCGCGTTCGGCGGCGGTCATCTCGCCGTCGAGCCAGCGGATGAGATCGTGGTTTTCAGAGGGTGGTTTCATAAACGTCTTGGAGGATTTCCTGCAGTTTCTTGCGGGCGTAAAAGAGGCGGGACATCACCGTGCCCAGCGAACACGGCACGAGGGAGGCGATTTCTTCATAGGCGAGGCCTTCCACCTCGCGCAGGATGATGACCTGCCGGTGGTCGGGGGAGAGCCTGGCGATGGCGTCCTGGATGCGCTGGCCGAGTTCAGCGTTGCGCAGGGCCATGTCCGGCGCGGCATCGCCCTTCGGCGTGGCTTCGGCGCCGGCTGCCACGCGGTGCTCCGTGCGTTCGTCGTCGAACTCGCCATCGCCCTGGATCTTCTTTTTCCGCAGCCAGTCGTAGGTGACGTTGTGGGCGATGCGGTAGAGCCAGGTGTAAAAGGCGGCGTCCTGCTTGAAGTTCGGCAGCGCACGCCACGCCTTGATGAAGGCCTCTTGCGCGAGGTCCCAGGCTTCCGTCTCGTTCTGGATCAAATGGTAGGTCATGGCGTAGATCCTCCCGCGGTACTTTGTCACCAGGGTGTCAAAGGCCCGCATGTCTCCCGCCTGGCTGCGTTTGACCAAGTCAACGTCGGAGACTTCGCCAAGGTCGGTCGCGGCAGGGGCAGGCATGGAATGGGATGCGGAGGATGGACGACCCTGACCGGAGAAAATTCGACGTCAGGCTGAATCGGACGCAAAAAGTGCCCGGATGTGGACTCAGGGGATCTTCAGGACTTGGCCCGGGCGGATCAAGTCACTGCTCAGGCTGTTGGCGGACTTCAACTTGGCCACGGTGGTGTTCTTCTTGCGGGCGATGCCGTAGAGCGTGTCACCTTTCGTGACCGTGTAGCGGGAACCGGAAGACGACTTCTTCGGAGTGGACTTCGAAGCGGTCGATTTTTTCGCCGTCGAGCTGCCGGACGAGGTCTTCTTCTTCGGAGCTGAGGACGATGACGAAGAGGTCGTGGGCGTCGTCTTCGGCGTGCTGAACGCGTAGGGGTCCGGCGGTGGCTCGGGCGCGGGCGGCTTCTCGTAGGTCGGTGTGGAGGGGCTGGCGTAGCCCGCCTGTCCCGGGTAGGGATTGTAGTGACCGTCGTTGCCGTAGTTCGAGGCGTAGGGATCACTGCCCCCCGATTTTTTCATGTTTTCACAGGATGCCAGCGCGAGGCAGGCGGCGGACAGCGCGAGGAAACGAAGGGCGGTCATGAGTGGGGTGTGGGAGTGTTCCAACCAGCGGGGACAAAGCCTCGGCACTATTGAAATCAGGCGGGGGCTTTTCAATCCTTAATTTGCCGCGAGGCGCCGTGTCTTGCGATTCCTCGACTCCAGCGAAATAGCCCGGTGCCGCCGACGTTCTGCCATTCCCGCCAATTCCCCCCACAGAAATCTTGCCAATCACCCCGGCTTTCCCTAGCTTCAGCTCCCACTCATGAAAATTGGTTTCAATCTCCTGCTCTATTCCGGTCACATCACCGAGGCGAACTACCCCGTCATCGAAAAGCTCAAGGCCACCGGCTATGACGGTGTCGAACTGCCCATTTTCGATGTCAGCGATCCTTCTCACTACAAGGCCATCGGTCAGGTGTTGAAAGACAACGGCCTGGAATGCACCGCCGTGACCGTCCTTCCCGACGAGGCCCACAACGCCATCAGCCCAGTGGCCGCGAACCGCCAGGGTGCCATCGACCATCTCAAGCGCGTCCTCGAATGCTGTCACAACGCCGGCGTGCAGACACTGTGCGGCCCCTACTACCAGGTTCTCGGCCAGTTCACCGGAGCTTTCCCGACGGAGGCCGAACTCGCCGGCGCCGCCGAAGTCCACCGCGCCATCGCTCCCGTCGCCGAAGCCGCCGGCGTGAAATGCGCCATCGAGGCGCTGAACCGCTTCGAAGCCCACCTCCTCAACACCATGGAGCAGGCCGCAGCCTACGTGAAGCGCGTCGATCACCCGAACTTCGGCACGATGTACGACACCTTCCACGCGAACATTGAAGAAAAGAGCCCCATCGGCGCCATCGACACCGTCTTCGCCTCCGGCAAACTCAATCACGTCCACATCTCCGAAAACGATCGCGGCACGCCCGGCCGCGGCCACATCAACATCGTCGAGCAGATCAAGCACCTCAAAGCCATCGGCTACGACGGCTGGATGACCATCGAGGCCTTCGGTTCCGCATTGCCGGACCTCGCCGCAGCCACCCGCGTCTGGCGCGACTTCTTCCCCAGCACCGAGCAGGTTTACACCGAAGGCTTCGCGCTGATCAAAAACGCGCTCGCCTGATCCCCAACTCCTCACCACCCATTCCCATGAACACACCGACCACCACCCCCGCAGCGGCCACGTCCCGCCGCAAGTTTATCGGCACGACAGCCGCCGCCACCGTCGCCAGCACCGGCCTTACCGTCGCTCAGTCCGCCAACGTCGCAGGCAGCGATCAAATCAAAGTCGGCCTCATCGGCTGCGGCGGTCGTGGCACCGGCGCCGCCAGCCAAGCCCTCAGCACCAAACAGGAGGGCGTCTTCCTGCACGCCGTCGCCGATGCCTTCAAAGAAAAGGCCGACGGTGCCCTCAGCAACCTCCGCAACAAAGTGCCGGACAAGGTCAAAGTGGACGATGCCCGCATCTTCGCCGGCACCGACGCCTACCAGAAGGTCATTGAAAGCTGCGACCTCGTCATCCTCACCACGCCTCCCGGTTTCCGCCCCTACCACTTCGAAGCAGCGGTGAACGCCGGAAAAAACATCTTCATGGAAAAGCCTGTCGCCGTCGATTCACCGGGCGTCCGCAAGGTGCTCGAAATGGCCAAGGTCGCCGATGAAAAAAACCTCAAGGTCGTCGTCGGCCTCCAGCGCCGCTATCAGAACTGCTACCGCGAGGCCCTTGCCCAGGTCAAGGAGCAGGGCCTCATCGGTGACATCGTATCCGGCCAGGTTTACTGGAACGGCGGCGGCATCTGGTTCCGCGACAAGCGCCCCGACCAGTCCGAACTCATGTATCAGATCAACAACTGGTACTTCTTCACCTGGCTCTGCGGCGACCACATCAACGAGCAGCACATCCACAACATCGACGTGGCCAACTGGTTCATCGGCGGCCATCCCGTCAGCGCCCAGGGCATGGGCGGCCGTATGCAGCGCACGGAGGCCAAGTTCGGCCAGATCTACGACCACCACTACGTCGAGTACACCTACGAGAACGGCGTCCGCGTCAACAGCCAGTGCCGCCACCAGTCCGGCGTCGCCAATGCCGTGCGTGAAGAATTCACCGGCACCAAGGGAAAGATCTACCTCGACAACAGCGGTCGCTGCTACGTCAACAACCTCAAGGGCGAGACGATCTGGAAGTACCGCCCCGGTGGCAAAGACATCGGCGATGTCAAAGGCAAGGCCGCCAAGCGCCTCGATCCCGATCCGTATCAGACCGAGCACGACACCCTCCAGGCCGCCATCCGTGACAACACCCCGCTCAACAACGCCTATTACGGCGCCGAGAGCACGATGACCGCCGTCATGGGCCGCATGGCCACCTATTCCGGCAAGGAACTCAAATGGGAGGACGCGCTGAACTCCAAGGTCCAGCACATGCCCGCCATCATCACCCCGGAATCCGAGCCTCCAGTCTCACCCGGCGCCGACGGCTGGTATCCCATCGCCATTCCCGGCAAGGACATCCCCGGCGCTCCCGTCATCTGATTTCCGGCATCGAAACGATCCCCACAGCCCCGGCCGCCAACCCTGCGGTCGGGGCTTCTTTTTGGCCGGGGAAGGGCCGTAGAGCGCAAGATCGGCCCCGTCGTTGCCATTTACTTGGCCTTTTAGCCAAGCAGCTTTGAGCATGCGCCAGTGAGGGATTCACCCCATGGCGGAAAAACCGTTCATCGCGCAGCTTGTCCGACCTCCCACCATGAAAACCATCCAAGTCTATGACCCTCCCATGTGCTGCTCCACGGGCATTTGCGGACCGACCGTTGACCCCGATCTCGTGAACTTCGCTGCGGCGCTTTCCCAGCTCGCGAACATGGGCGTCCAAATCGAGCGCCAGAATCTCGGCCAGAAGCCAATGGCCTTCGCAACGAACGCGGCGGTGAAGGCGCTGCTCGAAAAAGAGGGCACCAGCGTGCTGCCGCTCATCTTCATCGGTGGCGAGGTTTACATGAAGGGCCGCTACCCGAACCATGACGAGCGCCCAGTGTTTTTCCGCGCCGCATTGGGTCAGGAGGAGGTGAAATCGTGAAACTGCCGACCTATCAGCCGGATGCCGCCAGTTCGACACGCTTCCTCTTTTTCACGGGCAAAGGCGGCGTGGGCAAAACCTCGCTCTCCTGTGCCACGGCACTGAAACTCGTCGAGGCGGGCAAACGCGTGCTGCTGGTGAGCACGGACCCGGCGTCGAACCTCGACGAAGTGCTCGAGACGACACTCACCAACGCACCCACGCCCATCGCAGGTGCGCCTGGACTCGATGCGCTGAACATCAATCCCGTCGCCGCCGCAGCGGCGTATCGCGAGCGCTTGATCGGCCCCATGCGCGGCCTTTTGCCGGAGGCAGCGCTTCGCAGCATGGAGGAGCAGCTTTCCGGCTCCTGCACGGTCGAAATCGCCGCCTTCGACGAGTTTTCCGGCTTTATCGGCGATCCCGAGGCCGCGAAGGCCTACGACCATGTCATCTTCGACACCGCGCCCACCGGCCACACGCTGCGCCTCATGAGTTTGGCGAAGGCATGGGATCAGTTTCTCGATACCAACACCAGCGGCACCTCCTGCCTCGGTCCGCTGGCCGGACTGGAAAAACAGCGCGGCATCTACGAAGCCACCGTGAATACCCTGGCCGATGCGAAAGCGACCACGCTCATGCTCGTGAGCCGTCCGCAGCTCTCCGCGCTGCGCGAGGCCGAACGCACGTCGAAGGAACTCCGCGCCCTCGGGGTCGCGAATCAATGCCTCGTCATCAACGGCCGTTTTGAAACGAACTGCCCGCAGGATGTCACCGCACAGGCCATGCAGCAGCGCGGAGAGGACGCCATGCAGGCGGCGCAGGCCTTCATCACCAGCATGCCCAGCTTCATCGTGCCGCTGCGCTCCATCAACATCCTCGGCATCGCAGGTCTGCGTGCGCTCCTTGATAACGAAGCCGAAGCCGCCGCAGCGACCTCCGTTTCGGCGGATTGGAACCCGCCGGAGATGCAAAGCCTCGCCGAACTCGTGGACGGCATCGAGCAGCAGGGCCACGGCGTCATCATGACGATGGGCAAGGGGGGTGTCGGCAAAACGACTGTCGCAGCTGCCATCGCCGTGCTGCTGGCGAAACGCGGTCACAGCGTCCATCTCAGCACCACGGATCCCGCCGCCCACATCGCGCAAACGCTCGCGGGGCAGTTGGAAGGCCTCACGCTCAGCAGGATCGATCCCGCCGCCGAAACCGCCGCCTACACCGCCGAGGTCCTGGCAAATCAAGGCGCTCAAATGGACGCCGCCGCACGCTCCCTGCTCGAAGAAGACCTACGCTCGCCCTGCACCGAGGAAATCGCCGTGTTTCGCGCCTTTGCCCGCGAAGTCGGCCAGGGCACGAAACGCTTCGTCGTGCTCGACACCGCGCCCACCGGCCACACGCTGCTCCTTCTCGATGCCAGCGAGGCCTACCATCGCGAACTCGAACGCCAGGCCCGCAGCACGCAGCCTGAGGAAGTGCTCCAACTCCTCGAACACCTGCGTGATCCCGTCTTCACGCACATCCTGCTCGTCACCCTGCCCGAGGCCACTCCCGTGCACGAAGCCGCCGCGCTTCAAGACGACCTCCGCCGCGCCCACATCGAGCCCTGCGCCTGGGTCATCAATCAAAGCCTGCTCCAAAGCGGCTCCTGCGATCCGCTGCTCCAACGCCGCGAACACGCCGAGCATCGCTACATTCAGGAAGTCGTCGAAAAACAAGCCACCCATACCGCCTGGCTTCCCTGGCAGGCCGAAGAACCCGTCGGCCCGGATGCGCTGGCGCATTTGGCAGCAACGACGTTGAAAGACTTGGCATTGTGAATTCTTGGCGTGGCTATGATATGTTTAACCCATCGCACAGCTTGAACCTCTCGCCGCGTCCCCATGAACACGACATCAACACAAACCGACCCTGACGGTCTCGAATGGCTTCGCGAAATCCGTCGCAAAATCGCATCTGATTTCGACCACGATCAGAAAAAGATTGGCGACTACCTCCGCGAACGTGAAAAAACGATGGGGGACCGCATCGTGAAGACGCAGAAACGACTGGTGCCAGCGAAGTAGCTGGCCTCCTCACGCATCCCGATGCATCGGCGTCGGCTTGCCGTGGCGGAAGTGCTCTTCGTGATCGCGCGTCGCCCGGGGGCGATGATTGCATCACTTCCGGGCCGCCGCTGCTGCGATGTGGCCTGCGAAAGTCGTCACAAAGCTGTCCAGGCTGGTCATGTCGCTCGGGCAACTGAATTTGCCGCCTTTGATCGCTTGGCGCGGCGTCGAGAGCGACGTGGCGGCAGTGTAAAGTTGCTCGTGCATCAGCTTGCGGCAAAGCAGGTGATAACGATCGAGATAGGAAGCGTTCCGAAACTCGGGGAACACTGGAAAATGAGGCGAGTTGTCTTTTACAGGGCTCCGCGATTCCTCCGCGTCCTCTACGACGACAAGCCAGCCAAGGAAAGGTCGAGGAATGTCTCCAAAGGCCCTCTCACGATAAGCCGTCCAAAAATCGTGTGCGGTGCCGATCGCCTCCTCGGCGCGGTTGTTGCAATTGTTACCGAACGATGGGCCGACTTGAGATTTGAATTCGAGCGCGGCGATCAAAGTCGTTCCGTCGAGGATCAACATATCCCAGAGCTTGGTAGGCCGGAAATAGCCGGGAAGTGTCAGGGCACGACGTTGGAGATGCATCGTGGCCGACTTCAGCCCGTTTCCTCGCGTGATGTCCTCCATCAGGCTGATGAAGCCATCCATGTTCTTGCCCGAAGTAACAGCTGATCGTTCGCCTTGGTCGCTTCTTCCTGCCGCCACCTGTTTTTGTCGGGCGAGGTCACGGCTGCTCCAGAATGCCTTCACGGCCCTGCGCGCCCTTGCTTCGTAGTCGGCTAAGTAGAGTCCCATAACAGATCAAGTGTTGAGGTGATCGATTTCTTCGTCTGTAAGGTTGTATAGCTGCCCCACGATCGCACGAGCTTCATCCATGTCGCCCGAGGCGCACTGTTGGAGCGTTTCTCGAAGGCCGGGCGGGACATCTTGCCAAAATGGCAGGCGAATTCGGCGAAGATACTGCGCCTGAAATCGCAAGCTGCCGCCGCGCATCTTCGTGGAATAGGCTCGCACAAATAGGTGGGCGATTCCCGACCGAAGCACCGTTTGGAGTGCTGTCAGTGGCCAGTACTGGCTGGTGATGTAGTAAAGATTGTGGTGTGGATAAAGCCGCCCTTCGTCGAGAACGATGCTGGCCTCGCCCTTGATGTCTGGAATGAGAAGCTTCGGCTTTTGAGTGATCGATGGTGTGATGCGATCAATCGTCCGATACCAGGAACCGTTGGCGCGTTGTGCGCAATGTCGGGCCTGCAACAGTTCCCGATGCCTCTCCATGTAATCACCGAAGCGCGGGTAGCGCTCGAAGTCAGCCAGCGTGCCGTCTTCCTCAAAAGGATTGATGACGCCGAGACCGCGCCACTCGACCTTCCCGCTCAAAATGTCGCGTGTCGTCGCCAGCGGCAGTTTGCGTTCATCCTCGACATCCAGTTCGTCGTACGGGCCGATGTAGATCTTGTCCGCACCCGTGGCGACACCGATGCCAACGGAGCATCCGGCGGCCTCAATGGTTGGGAATGCTGACTCCAAGCGGCGAACGAAGTCCAAAGAAGGCAATGCATCGGACTCCATCAACCATGGGTCGTCGCCTTTGGATGGCGTTGAGAGTTCGATCACGGTGCCGTTGAAGCCTGAGGGTGGTCCGATCAATGCACGGTGGAGACTCTCCAATTCTGGAGCCGATACCTCTGGACGGTGCGCGATGCGCGCTTTGGCTGACGATTTTCCCCGCTGAATGACCGTGATGGCAGGGTAGGCCACCACGTCGGTCTGAAAGGCTGCCGTGCCAACCATGTCCACATAGTAGCGGAGCGTGTAACCCTCCGAAATCATCGCTCGCAGCGGGCCTCCATAACGATTTTTCATCCAGCGGTCTGAGCAGATGAAGCTCATTTGCCCGCCGGACTTGAGCAATTGCAAGGAGCGCTCCATGAAAGGCACATAGAGGTCGGCCCGGTCGTAAAGCGTCGTGAAGCGTTTGCGGTATGCGGCGAGCATCTCGGCAGGGATGAGTTCCTGCCGGACATACGGTGGATTTCCAACGATGAGATCGAACGGCGCGAGCGGTTCCAGAAGAAAGTCTCCATTTACCAACCATGCATTCGTGAGTTGGGTCGCTTCCTTCGACGACATCCCATTCGCAGCCAGCAACTCGCGAAGTTTCGTGCGCGTGTCCTCAAACGAGTCTCGATGCAATTCTACGCCGCAGACGGCTTCACTTAGTTTTGTTGAATCCACGTGATCGCGCCGCGCAGCGCGAATCAATCGGGAAACAGCCCGGAGCAGGAACTCACCGCCGCCGAACGAAGGTTCCAAGATGCGGATGTTCCATAGCGGCTTGTCCTGGGTGTATCCCAATAAGTCGAGCATGAAATCGACCACTTCAGTCCGGGTAAAAATTGCTCCCCGGTCTTCGATAGAAGCCGTCTTGAGTCGCTCCAACGCGTCACCCAGAAAAGCCTCCGCAGGGAAAAGTTCCTGCGTGGCCTGGATTGAGGTTGCGTGGGTTTTGACGTGCATGCAATTGCTTCGAACAGGCTAGGGTGCCTGACTCAGAATGCCACCATGCTTTGGCCGAATTTGCAACGACCTTGGTGGATTATTGCCGCCCGCGAGCTGCAACTGGCTCTGGAGGTTCGTGTCTAGCCCTGCGCCTGGGTCATCAATCAAAGCCTGCTCCAAAGCGGTTCCTGCGATCCGCTGCTCCAACGCCGCGAGCACGCCGAGCATCGCTACATCCAGGAAGTCGTCGAAAAACAAGCCACCCACACCGCCTGGCTTCCCTGGCAGGCCGAAGAACCCGTCGGCCCGGATGCGCTGGCGCATTTGGCAGCAACGAACTTGCTTACCGCAACTCGACAGGCCTGAGGTCACTTCAAGCCCGCAGGATCACCGCCGGTCTCGGCAGGAAGCGACTTGCCCTTCAGCCAGACGTATTCCTTCCAAGCACCTTCGTAGAGGCGCACGTTCGGATAACCGGCGACGTGTTTGAGGTAAAACAGCAGCAGGCTGCCTTCGCGGGAGGTGCCGCAGTAGGCGATGATGTTTTTGTCCGGTGTGATCCCGGCGGCTTCGAGGTCGGCCTTCGTTTCGCTGTAGGGTTTGAACTTGTGCGTGTTGTCCGCTTCCATCAGGCGCGCCCAGTGGAAGCTGATCGCTCCGGGGATGTGGCCTTTGCGCAGCCAGACGTCGTCCTCGCCGCGAAACTCGTTCAATGGACGCGCGTCGATGAGCAGCCCGTCGGATTCGCCCGCGAGCGCCTGTACGTCGTCGATGTTCGCGGCGACACCCGGATTGCCTTTCTCCGGCAAACGGCCCGGCGGATTGCCAAAGTAGTCCTGCGTGGGGGCAAAACCCTGTTTCTGCCACTCGGCGAGACCGCCATCGACAATTTTGACGTCTTTGACGCCGAGTTTTTCCAAAACGTGAACCACCATCGTGCTGCTGAGGATTTCATCGTTCGGCAAGACATCGCCGGTGGCGTAAACGAGGTGCAGGCGGTCTTTATCGATACCCGCACGGACGAGCAGGGCCTTCGTGAGGTCATCGGGCAGATATTGCACGGGCACAGCGTTGTCGGTGCCGCGAAGCGTGTCGAATTCCAGATGATGCGCGGTGGGCAGATGCCCGCGGAAGTAGTCTTTGTAGCCGCCGCGCGTGTCGAGCACGATGGGGCGCTTTGAGGCGTCGGGGTTTTCGATCAAAGCTTTCGCTTCGGCGCAGGAAATCAGGCCAATGTCAGCTTGTGCGGCGGTGGTGAGGAGGATGAAGGCGAGGATGGATTTCATGATGTGTGGTGGGGTTGGTTGGGGTTCAAAAATCAGAAGGTGAAAACGAAATTGATCTTCGCGATGAGGCTCACTCGATCGCGGTCCGGGAAGTTGGCCCAGGTCTCGAGCACGATGTGTTTGCTGAGGTCGTACTTCGCGCCCACGGCCGTGATGAGACCACGCTGGTCGCGCGATTGAACGAGGTCGGCGTTCAGATTGAAGTTGCGGTCAAAGAGCTTCCAGGTGCGATCCACGCCTAACAGAAAGCTGCTGCCGTTCGTCTGGTAGCCGTAGCCCGCATGGAAGCGGACGAAGTGGAAGTCATGCCACAGCATCGCATAGCTGAAGGGATCTCCCGTGCGGTTCATGTCCGTCAGCGCGAGGTTCGCGACGCCGAGCGCGAACATACCGTCCTCCCATGGTTGAAAACGCGCTTTCGTCTGAAACAGCAACGGACCGCTCATGCCGGTGCCCAGCGGACTGTCCAGACCCCACTCCAGGTGAAACGGCTCAAAATCCCAGCCGGTCTTGAAGCCCATCCATTGCGACGTTTTGCCCGCCTCGGGCGCGGCGAACTGGTTCGCGCCGCCGAAGCTGCTGAAGTACTGCACCGCGACCGTGCGATGCGGCACCGTGTCGGCGGTGGGGATGTTGTTGAGACCCGTCGGCGTGCCGAGGGCGGAGGATACGACCGCGAAAGCGGTCACAGTGAGTGCGCGTGTTTTGATTCTCATGGGGAGAGGATTTTGAAAAGCAGCGCGGCGACGAGTGCCGAGCACGGCAGCGTGATGACCCAGGCTGCGAGCACCGGAATGACCGTGCGCCACTTCGCCTGCCGCGTGGTGATGCCGATGCCGAGCAGTGCACCGACGGAGACGTGCGTCGTCGAAACAGGAAGGCCGTGAAGGCTGGCGGTCGTCACCAGCAACGCCGTGGCGAGATTCGCGGCGAAGCCCTGGCCCGGATTCATGCCGGTGATCTTGTGCGCAAGCGTCTCCGCCACCGCCTTCGCGCTGATCAAACCGCCCAGCGCCATCGCAATGGCGATCAAGATCATGCCCGCACTGTCCTGCAGCCAGCCAATGCCGAGCAGCAGCGCCGCCATCTTCGGTGTATCATTCAAACCACGCGCAAAACACACCGCGCCTGCGCTGAGGAAATGCAGCGTGTCCAGCGTGCGCGTGCGATGATCCGGCGCGAGCCGCAGTGTCTTCAAGACGAGATACATCACTCCGCCTGCCAGCACCGCGAGAACCGGACTGATCAGCAGCGGCTTCATGAAGCTCTCCCACAGCTTCGCTGCATTCACGTCGCCCGCGATCCAGCCCGCACCGAGCAACGATCCCGTGAGCAGGTGCGTCGTCGAGACTGGAAATCCGAATTGCGTTGCCAACACGCCCGTCACCGCCGCGCTGGCCGCCACCGCGAGCAAAAATCCTGGCTGTGCGATCAGGGCATCCGGCACCAGCCCTTTACCCGAAAACGCCTTCAGCATCGAACTCGCCAAAAACATGGCCGCCACGCATCCCGCCGCCGTGGTGACTGCCGCCCAGTTCACCGCCGTTCGATAGCTCGTCGTGCCACTGCCAAACAGCGACGCGACGCCTTTGAAATTGGCATTCGCGCCATTGGCATAGGCCACGACGAACACAGCGATGAGGATCAGGATCAGCATATTCTTATTATTTGTCCAATTGGGCAAATATCCGGTTAAAACTCGGTGAAGTTGGATTCAGGTGAGTGGAAACTTAGCAGCAGCCGCTGCCCGGCTGGCAGCCGCCTTTGACTTCCATCACCACTTCGCCATCGCGATGCGTCGGCGTCGGCTTGCCGGGTCGGAAGTGCTCTTCGTGGTCGAGCGTGGCCTGCAGGCCGAAGAACTTGGCCGCTGTCTCATCGAGACCGACTTTCACCGCTTCCATGAGCGAGGCCGGATCGGCTTCGGCACGCAGATTGACGATCAATTGGCCGCCGGTGGTCGGTTCGTCGAGTTCCATGCCAAGCTCGGCCACGTAATCACTGCGCACGAGATTGATGCTGGCCAGTTCGCCACCGATGCCGTCGTCGGGACTGAAGGTCATTTTGAAATGGGCGATCTCGACACCAGCGAGTTGCAAACGGCCCTGCACGTTCGTGGCGAGCTTCTTGAGGAACTCGTTCGCGTCAAACTCATCGTCCGTGGTGAGAGTGACGGTGGCATTGAGCCATCCAAGCAGCGCTTCGCCATCAGCATACACTTCGTAATCGACCGCCATCGGATTCCGCCGGGCTTGTTCATCGGTCATGAGACTGGCGAAGAGGTCATCGAGGCCGGTTTCCTGTCGCGGTGAGGCAGCGACGATCTTTGACAGCGGGAATTCCTTCGCCAGCACCGCTCGGAGTTCCTCGCGCTGCGTATCGTCGATGAGATCGCTTTTGCTGATGACGATGATGTCGGCCTCTTCGAGCTGCTTTTTGAAGATGTAGGCCACCTTGGGTGAAAACGTGCCGCCATCGTCGAGCCCGAACACACGCCGCGCTCGGATCGGGTCCACCAGCACGCTCAGCGGCGCGATGGTGAAGGCATCGCCATACATGCGGCGCAGCGGGTAGGTCACCGTGGCGACGAGGTCCGTGCAGCTTCCCACCGGCTCAGCGATGAACACATCCGGCTTCGAGTCGCTCGTCAGCTTGCTCGCGGCATCCACGAGCGTGTTGAAGCGGCAGCAGAAGCAGCCGCCCGCGATTTCCTCCGTCGCGTAGCCCTGGCCGCGCAGCAGCTTCGTATCCACGAGCCCGCCCGCCTGATCATTCGTGATGAGTCCCACCTTGAGCCCCTGATCGCTCAAATGCCGCGCCAGTCGGCCGACGGTGGTGGTTTTGCCGGCTCCGAGGAAGCCGCCGATCATGATGTAGCGTGCGCGTTGGGACATTGAGTTTTGTATTTGCCAGTTGTGGCAAATAAACAAGCGCCAATTGCCTTTCTTGCACAAAAATCCTCCGCGCTGTATTCCCTCCCCATGCCCGGACGCAAATCGCCGCCCAAATTCGACTGCCTCAGCGCCATGCGTGCGCTGGGCGAGCCGACACGGCTGCGCCTCGTTCGCCAGCTCATCGCCGGAGCCAAGCCCGTGACCGAGCTCTGCGACACGCTCCACGTGACGCCCTACAACGTCTCCAAGCACCTCCGCGTGCTCAAGGAAGCCGGTCTCCTCGAAGTCGAAAAACAAGGCCAGCAGCGCATCTACGCCCTCGCCGCCGCCTTCCGCGAAAAGTTGTCCAACAACGCCAACACCCTCGACCTCGGCTGCTGCCAGTTTCATTTCGACAAGCTGCCGGTGTGAGGCGGCGAGGATGCGGAGGTCAATCTCGCAACCACGCCAATGCTTCAAAGCTCGGATACTGCCCTGCCATGGCGATCGCATGGCGCTTCAGCAATCTCTTCTGTGCATTGAAACCGAAAATTCGGCACGTCACTTCGCCCGTCTCCGTGAGCGGCACGATTCGGTGCCCATGGAGTTGGAAGTGCTGCGTCCACTTGTCCCGGCGGGGATGGTAAAAGGGGATCAAAATGCCAGCGGACCTCGTCATGGAACCAAGGTCGCTGCCTTTCGCCACATTGCAGTCCAAGCATGCAAGCGCCAGATTTGGCAGTGCCGTCCGACCACCATGTTTCTTGCTGAGGATGTGCTCGATTTGGAATCCAACCCAGTCATCTCGCTCATGCAGCAGGCAATACTCACAAAGTCCGGTGGCACGTTGCCGCACCTGCCGACGCAGTGCCGCTGGAACATGCTGGCTCATGCAGACACGGCGTCCATGCGAGCACGAGCCTTCACCAGGGACATGAGGTGGTTGAGCATCTGGTATTGCTCCAGCTCCACCTTCTCCGCTTTCGTGATCCTACCGTCTTTGAGCTTGTTCACCAGCATCTCCACGCGCTGCGAGGTGGACTTGGAAGCACGCAATGATGTCAGCTTCTTGGGATTAATCGCTTTGGATAGGACGTGAGCGGCGTCTTCGACAGCATTCATGGTCGGATGCTAGCAGGCGGGAGAATCAAGTTCAAGACGGGAGTCGTTTCTTCTTGTCTCACTTCAGCTCGGAAAATGGGATTATGGGATGGCTTGACGCCTTCATCTTTGACCGCTCCATCTCCCCCATGCTCCGCCCCGCCCTCCTCCTCTTCGCCCTCGGCTCCACGCTCTTCGCGGCCTCCAAGCCCAACGTCCTGCTCATTTGCGTGGACGACCTGAAGCCACTGATCGGCAGCTATGGCGACCCTTTGGCGAAAACGCCGAACATCGACCGCCTCGCGAAGCGCGGCGTGCAGTTTGACGCGGCGTATTGCAACCAGGCGGTGTGCTCGCCCTCGCGCAATTCGCTCATGACCGGCCTGCGGCCGCAGACGATCGGCATCTACGATCTGCCCACGAATTTCCGCAAGGCGGTGCCGGATGCCATCACCGTGGCGCAGTATTTCCGTGCCAACGGCTATCGCACCGAAGCCATGGGCAAGATCATGCACAAAGGCCATGGCAACGTCGAAGACGCGGCTTCCTGGACCGTTCCGCACTGGTTGCCGAAGGCCTCCACCTATGCGCTGCCTGGAAGCACCGAGGTCAAACGCAGCGGCAAGAACGGCGATCGCGGCACGGCGACCGAGAACGCCGATGTGGCCGACGATTTCTACGGCGACGGCCAACTGGCGATTCACGCCGTGGAGCGTCTCGAAAACGCTGCGCAAAAGCCCGGCGAGCCATTTTTCATCGCAGTCGGTTTCATCCGCCCGCACCTGCCCTTCATCGCTCCGCAGAAATACTGGGATCTCTACCCGAGCGCGGACATCCCGATGCCGAAGGTGACGACGATCCCGGAAGGCGCGCCGGAATACGCCGGCCAGTTCGGCGGCGAGTTGCGCCAGTACAGCGACATTCCGGAGAAGGGCGATCTCGACGATGACCTCACGCGCCGCCTCATTCACGGCTACTATGCCGCCACGAGCTACATGGACGCGCAGCTCGGCCTCGTGCTGGATGCGCTCGATAAATCCGGACTCGCTGACAACACGATCATCGTGCTCTGGGGCGATCACGGCTGGCACCTCGGCGACCACCGGTTCTGGTGCAAGCACACAAACTACGAGCAGGCCGCGCGCATCCCGCTCATCGTCGCCGCGCCAGGCAAAGCCGTGGGCAAGACGTCCGCCCTCGTCGAAACGGTGGACCTCTACCCAACGCTGGCCGAGCTCGCCGGCCTGCCAGCACCGCAGGGCCTCGACGGCGTCAGCTTTGCCAAAGTCGTCGCCGATCCCGCCGCAAAGACCCGCGACAGCATCACGCACGTCTATCCGCGCAACGGCCTGCTGGGCCGCGCCATCCGCACCGCACGCTATCGCATGGTCGAGTGGAAAAAGCCCGGGGACAGCGCCGAAACCGCCGAATTCGAACTCTACGACTACGAGACCGATCCGCTGGAGACCAAGAACCTCGCCAAGGACAAACCCGAGGTGCTCGCCGAACTGCGCGGCATCCTCGCCAGGCAACCGGAGGCGAAGCCGCAGGTCTCCAGCAAGCCTGCGACCGCGAAAGCCGCTCCCAAGAAGCCGAAGGTCGATCGGAACGTCGCCTTCGACAAACGCGACACCAACAAGGACGGCCAGCTCTCGAAAGAGGAGTTCCTCATCAACCAGCCCGATCCCGAGGAAGCCCCGAAACGCTTCCCCACTTTCGACAAGGACGGCAACGGCACCCTGAGCCGCGAGGAGTATGTGAAGAGCGGAAAGTAGCTTCGATTGGCAATCGAAGCCGAACCGCCCGAATGATTCGATTACCAATCGAATCTACGCAACGCGCTTCATCTGATCCCGACGCCCGTCCGCATACGCGGTGAAGACGGCTTTGATCTCATCACGCACGCGGCGGAAGACGTTGAGGATTTCCTCGTCGGTGCCGGTGGCGTGGGCGGGGTCGTCAAAAGGCCAGTGGTGACGGTTCAGCTGGCCGGGGAACATCGGGCAGGCCTGGTCGGCGTTGCCACAGACGGTGATGACGGTTTCCACATCACGTGTGAGGAAGTCGTTCATGTGCTTGCTGCTGTGCGCGGAGATGTCGATGCCGATCTCCGCCATCGCCTTGATGCCGAGCGGGTGCACGTAACCGGCAGGCTTCGAGCCAGCGCTGGCGACTTCGAGGAGGTCACCGGCGACATGGCGCAGGAGACCTTCGGCAAGATGAGAGCGGCAGGAGTTGCCGGTGCAGAGGATGAGGACGAGAGGCTTGGATGGGGTCATGGGAAGATTGGAGTTTTGGAGGATGGGGAATGACGAAGGACGAAGGACGAATTCCTGAATGACGAATGAAGTTCGAAATCCCAATGACGAACCGATCTGCCGCCGCTGGCGGTCTTCGTCATTCGGGCTTCGGCATTCCTTCGTCATTCGGATTCACTCATTCGTCATTTTTGGTTCTAGCCCTTTCGCCAGCGGCACAGCGATCAATGCGCCGAGCACCGTAGCGATCAGATAGACCCACAAATGCTCGAGATGCCCGGAGACGAGCGCCGGGGCCAGAGAGCGGGCGGGATTCATCGAGGCACCGCAGATCGGACCGGCGAACATCGCTTCGAGTCCGACGACACCGCCAATGGCGATGCCGGCCGTGATGCCTTTCTCCTTCGCGCCGGCGGAGACGCGCAGGATGGTGAGCATGAGGATCGCGGTGAGGATGATTTCGAGCACGAAGCTCTGCATGACGCTGCCGGCGGGGAGAGTGGCGCCGAGTTTGTCGTTCGTGGGAAAGAGCAGCCGCAAAACTCCGCTGGCGAGGCATGCGCCGCCGATTTGAGCGCCTAGGAAGCCGGGAACGTCTTTCCAAGCGAAGCGTTTCCCTGCGGCGAAGGCCAGCGTGACGGCCGGGTTCAGGTGCGCGCCGCTGACATCGCCGAAGGTGTAGATCATCGCCATCACGACGAGTCCAAAGGTCAGCGCGATGCCTGCGTGGCCGATCACGCCGCCGCTGACTTCGTTGATGACGATCGCGCCCGTGCCCGCAAAGACGAGCGTGAAGGTGCCGAGCAGTTCGGAGAGCAGCTTGTTCATGTCAGCAGCATTTGGAACCCGGCGTGCAGCAGGTCGCTGGCAGCGGTTCGGCCTGTGGAGCCGGGGCGCATTCGCCCGGCAGGCAGATGCCGCGGGCGAGGCAGTCGGTGTGTTTCCAGCCGCAGCGGAACGCGAGCGAGCCGTCGATGATCTCGGCGCTTTCGACCGGGAACTGCGCCACGACGCCGTCTTCGTATTCGATTTCGACTGGAAGGTCGTGATGCGGCAGCACATCGCCCGCGCGATCAAAGATGGTGGCCAGTTTTCCTGCGACGAGGCGGTGATCGACATCGTCATGCACCCAGGTCTGCAGCAGGCAGGTCTCCAGCGTGCGCCGCGTGCCACCGCAGTCGATGAAGCGCTTCATCACATGACCGACCTCGGTAATGTGGAAGTGCGCGGGGATCAAGCCGCCGTCCGGCAGCACAAAGATGAGCGGTTTGTCCGCATGGACGCGGAGTTGGGAGAGGAATTCGGTGATGTTCATGGGTAAATCAGCAGCATTTCGTTTTCTTCCCGCCGCAGGCGAGCTTGTCCACGCAGCGGAGGAACTCGCCCAGGCAGTCGCAGGCGAGCGAGTAGTAGATGTTCAGCCCGCGCTTCTCGCAATTCAGCACGCCCGCCTCGCGCATGAGCGTGAGATGCTTTGAAACCGTGGACATGTCCGCGCCGACGAGATCCTTCAGGTCGCACACGCACATCTCGCCTGTCATGAGAGCCTCGGCGATGAGCAAGCGCGACGGATGCCCCAGCGCCTTGATCACGGCGGCACGGTCTTCGTGGCTTTTTTTGGCGGCGGGCATCTGCTTGGCTATTTCGCCAAATAGAGGTGGGGCGCAACTGGCTTTTTCGTCACACGGCCTCCGCGCCACATCGATACACCGACGGCGAAACGCCGGTATGCCGACGGAACCAGGCGGTGAAGTGCGAGGCGTGCCGGAAGCCGAGGGTGAAGGCGATTTCTTTGAGCGTCGTCGTGTCTGCCAGGATGCGCTCACGGGCGGCGTCGAGGCGGCGGCGTTCCAGAAAGGCACGCATGCCGATGCCAAGGTGCTGCTGGAGCAGTTGATCGGCGCGGCGGGTGCCGAGCGGAAACGCGGGAGGCAAGGTGGGCGCTGTTTGGTCGAGTGGTCGCGCATTCAGCCAGGCGATAAGCTGATCCGCGCGCCGCCGACTCTTCTCCGCAGGCAACTCGGGCTGGATGCCGAGTCCGTGCAGCGTTTCGATCAAAACGACAAACCACGAGGCAAATGCCGCGTCATGGACCGCCCAGTCGGCCATCGTGCGGGCCGTGTGCTGAGTGGCCTCGCGAAACGTCACCGACTTTTGACCGACGTGGACACGGCGGAAGAGTTCCAGCGTAGCCAAGCGCAGCTTTGGCACCTTCGCTGCGAAGTTCAGCCCGCTGCGAAAGAGCGGCGTGCCATCGGGCCAGTGGCTGCGGAAGCCGACGGACAAGAGTCGGGTGTTCTCCGCGAACCAATGCTGCCGCAAATCCGGAGCTGAGACAAAAGCGTGACCGCGAGGCACAAGGACTTCTTTTCCATCGGCCCGAATCCGCACCTCGCCTCGCTCGACGAAAAACACGCCCGGCGGCACCGGAATCTCCGCCGACCACACGCCGCATCTCGGCACCGGCCCGCGATACACCCACAACCATTCGCAGCGCAGGCTGCGCCAGGTCTCGGCGGGGCATTCGGGTGGGCTTGGCATGTGTTAACCGTTCTTTTTTACCCATTCGAGGTTTCGACCGGAGGGATTGATCTCCAAAGTACCGCTGTATCGCGGTATTTCATCCACTCCGTCTCCCAGCGCTTTCAAACAAAGGCGACCATGGAGTTTGCCACCAGCACCACGGATATAAACGACCCGACCCGGTGAGTCTCCAGGGTTCTCGATGATGATCTCCTGTTGGTAGCCTGACCGTGGCGCGATCCGATAAACTTGCTCGTAGTGCGTGTGCATAGTCGGAAGACACTCGTTGTGAAATACCAAAAACAGTTGGACCCCATTCAGGCCGCGAATGCGCAGTCGCTGATCACGAAAACGTGTCGTGGTAGCGGAGAAATATTCCAACTCGATGTCCCCCGAGAGATCGGACGCAAACTTGCCTGTTTCAAGGTCGAGAGACCTCGGCTTGATTGCATCAACCATGTCACGCTTCGAGTAGAGGCCAAAGTGAATGACTGCTTGCGAAGGTGTATCAGACAGGGGTGAAAGACAAAGGGATATAAGCACCGGCTCGGAGGCCGGCACCGCTCCCGTCGCTATGGTAGGTGTTTCCGGTGTCGAGAGCGAATAGTTGCGGCTCTTGTCATTTTCAGAAAACTGCATGTCTAGCGCCACTGTGATTTCGCGAAAGCCTTCTTTGGAAATCATCATCAGGGTTTTGTATCGCATCCGACGTGATGGAATCCGGACAACTCCCTTCTTATCGGAATAGAAAGGGCCGCCGCTTGCATCAAAGAGCTCTGAGCCGCCGGACCCATACCCAAATCGCTCATACCTTACCTCGGCGTCGATGATAGGCCTGCCAGACGGGTCGCTCAGGTGTAAAGTGATCACCTGCACCGTCACTTCAATGCTGCCCGCAATAAGCATCAGTGCTGTGTTCAAGCCCGCGATTATCAATAGGGCGCCGTTCGATGTTTTGGGAGGAAATAAACCGCCAGTCATAGCGAACAGCCCGAGCCCTGCTGCGAGCAGAAGCATCAGCAGCACAGCCGCACCTTCCAAGGGCGCTGCGCTTGGTCCAGACATCCGGGCCGAAACTCCTGTTCCGAGAAAGGTAAGGGCACCGATGGCGGCAAAAAGCATCAAAGGCACCCAAAGTATCACTGACCACGCGTGCTTGCGGGAGGTGACATAAATGACAATCACGATCATCGCTCCCGCCACCGCAGCTCCGAACGCCTTGGGTTCAGTCTCTTTGTCGGCTGACAACCCCAGAAACAGAACCACGGGCAACCAGCTTAACGCAATCGCGCCCAGCAGCCCCTTCGAAGGAGCGTGTTGAATTTGTTTTTCGGGGATCATCCTTCGTCGGGGCAAGTGTAAGCGATTTCTTCCAGGCATAACAACCGGCATTTGCTCGCCTCATCTAATCTGCTTGGCTGCGCGGATGAAGCCCAACCTTCTTCTTTCCGTGTTTTCCGCGTGTTCCGCAGGCCTGCTCTGTGCTCAGGAGCCGCGCAGCGTCAGCGGCATCTATCCATCGCTCGCCATGTTCAACAATGAAGGCGAGTGCGGCACGGGTGCGGTGGTGCCGTGGGCGGACCGGTTATGGGTCATCACGTATGGCCCGCATTTGCCGTTTGGATCGAGCGACAAGCTCTACGAGATCACGCCAGACCTGAAGCAAACCGTGCGACCAGAGAGCGTGGGCGGCACACCGGCGAACCGCATGATCCACGACGAGTCGCAGCAGCTTTTCATCGGGCCGTATGTCATTGATGCGCAGCGCAAAGTGCGAGTGATTCCGCCCTACATCATGCCGGGCCGCCTTACCGGAAATGCGCGGCACCTGACCGATCCCGCAGGCAAAATCTACTACGCGACGATGGAGGAAGGGCTCTACGAGCTGGATGTGAAGTCGCTGGCGGTGAAGAACTTCATTCGCGACGGCAACGGCATCAAAAAAGACTTCAAAGTCGAGACACCGCTCTCCAAGCTCGACTCCCAACTGCCCGGCTACCACGGCAAAGGTCTCTACACCTCCCAAGGCCGCGTCATCTACGCCAACAACGGCGACCGCGACAAACGCGTGATGACCGATCCCACGACTCCGAGCGGCGCTTTGGGCGAATGGACCGGCAGCGGCGACTGGCAGCTCGTGCGCCGCAATCAATTCACTGAGGTCACCGGCCCCGGCGGCATTCACGGCAGCGATCCGAACGCACCCGTGTGGAGCATCGGCTGGGATGCGAAGTCGCTCATCCTCATGGTGCTCGATGGCGGAAAATGGCAGTCGTTTCGTCTTCCGAAAGTCAGCCACAGCTACGATGGTGCCCACGGCTGGAACACTGAATGGCCGCGCATCCGCGACATCGGGGAGGAAAACCTGCTCATGACCATGCACGGCGCGTTTTGGAGCTTCCCGAAGACGTTCTCTGCCGCGAACACCAGCGGCATCCGCGCCCGCAGCGCCTACTTGAAGGTCATCGGCGACTTCACGCGATGGAACGACCGCCTTGTCTTTGGCTGCGATGATTCGGCGAAGTCGGAGTTCCTCAACAAGCGCAAGGTCAAAGGCGGCATCGACAGCGTCGGCCAGTCGCAGAGCAACCTGTGGTTCACGAATCCAGACACGCCGGGCAAACTCGGCCCCGCGCACGCCAGCGGCGCGGTTTGGCTGCATGACAACGTGAAAGCGGGCGAGTTGAGCGATCCCTTCCTCGTCGCCGGTTGGAAGCACCGCAGCGTGTGGTACATTGACCACGCCACGGGCGAGTCGAAGCGCGTCGAAATCACCGGCGACGACGAATGGCTGACCGTGAAGGCCGAAAAGGACTCGGGAGACTTCAGCGTGCTCATCACACTTTCTAATGGCGAATCCCGCGGCAGCGAGCCCGATGCCATTTTCGACGGCATCGCCCGAATCGGCGATGAAAACGCCCAAACCGGCATTTTCCGGCCACGCGGCGAAAACAAGCGCACGCTGAGTTTCGCGACGAAAGACGGCTACTACGAGTTGGGAGCCGATTTGGCCCTCAAACGCGTCGAGGACGCCAAAGCGCAGGCCTTTGTCGAAAAAGCCGTCGCCATCCCGAAGAATGTCATCACGCTCGATGAGGCCAGCGTGCTCGTTGTCGATGACCGCGGTCGCCGCTGGCGTCTGCCACGCGCTTCGATGGCCTACGATGCCGCCACGAACGCCGGCAAGCTGCGCATCTGCCGTGAAGTCGCCACCGAGCGCGACATGCTGAGTGCCTGCGGCACTTTCTTCGAACTGCCGGCCGAAAACGCGGATGGCTTTGCGAAGATTCGCCCCGTCTGCTCGCACGATCTTCGTGTGACCGACTTTGGCGGCTATCGCGGCCTCTTTTTGATGAGCGGCATCTCTCCCGACGCCCATGCGAACGAGCACATCATCCGCAGCGACGACGGCAAAGCCGCGCTGTGGGCCGGAGCGATCGATGACCTGTGGAAACTCGGCAAACCACGCGGTGTGGGCGGCCCATGGAAGAACTCGAAGGTGGATGCGGGCGCGAAGAGCGATCCGTATCTCATGTGGGCTTACGACAAACGAACGCTGACGCTGAGCCACGATCAAAACGAGCCTGTGAGCTTCCAGATCGAACTCGATCTCACCGGCACGGGAATGTGGGTGACGTATCAGCAGCGCGAGGTTTCTCCCGGCGAGGCCACGAGTCTGACCTTCGAGCCCGGCGTTCAGGCGCGATGGATTCGTGTGAGTTCCAGCGACGACTGCACGGCGACGGCGCAGTTGACCTTCGAATGATGGGCGGACGAGCGAAGCCCCGGAAGAATAGAGAAAATATGGCGCTGATTCGCCGATTCCAGCCCGCCTGACGGACAAAAAACTCATCGCGTCAGGCGGCAACGGTGTCACTATTGCGGCCATGGCAGCCACCTTTGGACAAACTCTCAGCGCAGCGCGTGAACAGCTCGGGCTGTCTCTTGCCGATGCGGCGCATGAGACGCGGATCACGGTGCAGCGCCTGCGCTTTTTGGAGACGGACAACTATGCGGCGTTCGGAAGCATGACGTATGCGCGTTCGTTCCTGCGGCAGTACAGCGCGTTTCTCGGCGTGGATGCGTCCGCGCTGTTGAAGGCGCTGCCGGAGGGGGCGCTGGGCGGCTCCCGGGATTATCGCTATCTCACCCAGTCACACGGCCCCTGGGTGCGCTCGCGGTCGGCGGAGCGCATCGCGGCGCCCGGCGCCCGTCCGGTGCGGCAGATACGGTCACCGCTGCCAGCGGCGCTGGCGGTCTTCCTTTTCATCCTCGCTGGCACGGGAATGTGGGGGAAGCATGTGGCCGATCTTCAGCGCCAGGTGGAGCCCGCCGCGCTGAAGGCGATTCCCGTTGAGGAAGATGAAATTCCGACCGTGTCCGCTGAACCGATGCCCGTGATCGCCACGAGGCCGCGACAGATCAGCTTTCCCATCTCGGCGGGTCAGGCAACTCCTGCAGAATGATTCCCATGCCAGCTCCCACTCCCAACCCGCCTTCAAAGCCGTCCGGATGGATCGAACCCGTGCTGTGGACGGTGGGCATGGTGGCCGCCATGACCGTATTTGCCTGCGTGAATGAAACGGCGGGCGAGGTGGCAGTCCAGGGTCTGGCCTACCTTTTTGCATTCATCACCACGCCGTTCTTTCTGGAGGCCTCAGCGGCCTTCGCAGGGCTCTGCATCGTGCTGATCATCAATCAGCGCCGTATCGCGAAGGAAGGTGATGGCTGGGTGGAGATGGAAGTGAAGGACGCCGACGGGGAGTCAAAAAAGCAGACGGAAGGACTCTGAGAAGGGCGGACGTTGAATCCTGCCGGCCTGTGATGCGTCCGTGCTTCACCCTCAGATTTCCCGAATGACCGCTGATACGAATTCCGCACCTCTCATGCCCGCGCCTGCGGACCTGCGGATAGCGGCGGGCGGAAAGTATCTGCAGCAGGCCGGAGGGCGGGATTTTTTCCTCCGCGGGGTCAGCTACGGGCCGTTCCGGCCGAATTCACGCGGCGAGCCCTTCCCGGACGACGCGAGGCTCGTGGCGGACCTGAGCCACATCGCCGACCTCGGCTTCAACGCGGTGCGCATCTACGAACTGCCGACGCCGACACTGCTGCGCGAGGTGGAAAGCCGCGGCCTGCGGCTCATCGTCGGGATTCCCTGGGCGGAGCACGTGGACTTCCTCCATGACCGCGGCTTGCGGCGCGAAATCGAAAAACGCATCACAGAGGCGGCTTCGAAATTGGGCGGCGAATCCAGCGTCGCCGCGCTGCTCGTGGGCAACGAGATCGAAAAAACGCTCGTGCGCTGGATGGGGCCGCCGGAGGTGCGCGCGTTCGTGGAGAGGCTGATCGAGATCGCCCGCCGCCACGCGCCGCAAAAGCTCATCAGCTACGCCACCTATCCGTCCACCGAGTATCTCATCCCCCGCAATGCGGACTTCCTGGCGGTGAACGTGTACCTGGAGTCGCGGGAGGCTTTCACGGCGGCGCTGACGCGGCTGCAAAATCTGGCGGGGAACAAGCCGCTGGTCATCACGGAGTTCGGCCTGGATGTGAAGGCGAACACGCCGGAAAAGCAGGCGGAGGTGATGCGCTGGCAGCATGACTCCCTGCTGCGCATGGGAGCCGCAGGCGGGGTGTGGTTCGCCTACACGGACGAATGGCACCGCGGCGGGCAGGATGTCACCGGGTGGCAGTTTGGCATCGTGGACCGCGACCGCCATGAGCGCGCGGCATGTGCCGTGGCACGAGAATTGACGCCAGCGCTGGCTGCGCCGGAGAATCCACCGCGCATGTCGGTGATCGTCTGCACCCGCAACGGTGCCGCCACGCTGCGTGCCTGCCTGGAATCGCTCGTCGCACTGAACTATCCGGATTTTGAGGTGCTGGTGATCGACGACGGCTCCACGGATGCGACGGCGGAGATCGCGCAGAGCTTTGACCGGGTGCTCTACCACCGCCAGGAGCATGCCGGACTGAGCGTGGCGCGAAATCGCGGCATGCAGCTGGCCACCGGAACCGTGCTGGCCTACACGGATGACGACTGCATTGCGCATCCGGGCTGGCTGCTGCACCTGAGCCATGCCTTTTCTGAAACAGATGCCGTGGCCGCCGGCGGGCCGAACATCCCACCACCGCCGCGCACCCGGACCGAACGGCTCGTGGCCGCCGCGCCCGGTGCGCCGGCCCACGTGCTGCTCGATGATGTGGAAGCCGAGCATCTGCCCGGCTGCAATCTGGCCGTCCGCAAGGAAGCGCTGGCGGCCATCGGCGGCTTCCGCGCGGAATTCGTGGCTGCGGGGGATGATGTGGATGTGTGCTGGCGGCTGCGCGAGGCGGGCGGACGGCTGATCTTTGTGCCGGGTGCGATGGTGTGGCATCACCGCCGCTTCACGATCCGGGCCTACCTGAGACAGCAGAGCGGCTACGGCCGCGCCGAGGCGCTGCTGATGAAGACTCATCCCGGACGCTTCGGCATGCTGGGCGGCGCACGGTGGCGCGGCGGCATCTACGGTGATGTGCAGCCTGCGGACCACCCCGAGGAAGGCACGATCTTTCACGGGCCCTACGGCCTGGGTGCCTTCCAGGTCATTTATGCCTCTTCGGGCTATCGCTGGTGGGACGCCTTCACCGGGCTGCTGTGGATCGCGCTGCTGCTGCTGGCGCTCGCCTGCCGGCAGCCGTGGATCGCGGCGGGGGTCCTGCTTTTCGCGCTGTGGTCGGCATGGCGCACGGGTTCCAGGAACGCCGCCGCAGCGGGCGTCCACGCGCTGCGGGACCGGTTGCTGATCGCCTGGCTCAGTTTTCTTCAGCCCGTGGTGCGGGAGTGGGCGCGGCTGCGCGGCATGATCAGCCTGGGGGCACGGCCCAGCCGGCATCCGCTGCTGCCGGAGATCGTCCCGCCGGCCATGCCGCACAAAAAATCGATCACGCTGGCCACGCTCCGGTTCTGGAGTGAGCAGGACGTCACCCGCGAGGCCTGGCTGCGGGAGATGCGCTCCGTGCTTCACCGCACGCACACCACGCACCGTGACGATGATGGCTGGCGCTGGTTCGACATCGAAGCCTGGCCGTGGGCCGGCGTCTCCCGCGCCTGGCTGAGCGTCACCGAATACCATGGCGAAGGCCGCTGCCTCACCCGCGTGCGCTGCATGCTTCGCGTGCGTCGCGGCATGGCGTGGAATTTCCTCCTCTGGCTCGTCATTGCGGGTCTGATGATGACGAACCGGCAGCTGCTGGTGGTCGGCGTGCTCGGCAGCCTCGCGATGCTGATTTTCACGCCTGCGGCCCTCTGGCTGGCACGGCGTGAAATGCTGCGCCTGGCACGCGAAGCGGCCAACGCGGCGGGATTGGTGGAGATGCGCTAGCGGCGGGCACGAATCACCGGCGCGAGCCACTTCGCCGTTTCGTCAGCGATCACGTTGTAACCTGCGAGGTTCGGGTGGCGGTCGGAGGCCCATCCGGGCAGGTGGCCGAAGAGGCCGTCGAGCCGGTTGTCCATCACGACGACCTGGGGATCGGCGCCCGGCAGAACGTAGGGCGTGGCCAGAGGGCGGAGCTGCTCCGGAATCTTCGAAAGCGAGTAGCGCCGGTAGTTCAGGCCGTCAGGATTCTTCGCCAGTTCGGCGAGGTAACGCGAGGCGATGTCAAACAGCGGCAGCTTCTCTTCCGCGGCGATCTTCCGGATGAGATCATTGATGTCGGCATGCTGATTTTCGGCCGAGTAGGGGATGCTGGTCATGGGAATCAGCACCGCATTCGGATGGTCGCTGCGCAGGCGGCCGAGCAGCTCGCGGAAGTCCTTCGGGAAGTTTTCCGGGAAGGCCTCGCGCTTCGAGCGGTCGTTGATGCCGTAGCGGATGAAGATGAAATCGGCCTGCGGCTTCGTCTTCACCGCCTTGTCGTAGCGGGTGTCCAAAAGACGCCGGATGTACTCGCCGCTGACGCCTTCGTTATGAACATCGCAGGCGGGGAGGTCCGCTTCGAGGGCGAGCCTGATGCGCAGCGTGTCCTCGAACTGCGGCTCGTCCGGGGCCATCTTCTTCGGGAAGCTGGCTTCGGTGGTGCTGTCTCCGAGAAGGATGATCTGCAGGCGTTTTTTGCCGGTCGTGGCTGAACTGAACGCAAAGGGCCTGCCGCCGATGAACTGGTCCGAGGTGATGGTCGGGCAGATGCGTTTCTCCACATGCTGGACGAACAGCTCCGTGCCATGCACATGGCTGACGAAGGGCCAGCGCGAGGGATTGTACATGGTGTCGGTCATGTCCCGCATCAGGACGACGTGCTTGCCGTTCTTCGCCATCTGCCGCAGGCCAAAGGGGCGGCCGCTGACGCACATGTTGAGATGCACGCCCGCCAGGATCACGCTGTCGATGTTCCTCGATTCGAGCAGGTTCCAGATCTCGACCCCGCTGTCGCTGATGGCGTCTTTTTTCTGGTCGATGCGGAGGACGTCGATCTGCCTCGTCCATGGAGCGCGGGGATTGAGGTCCTTCGCTTCGAGTTCCTTCGCCCACGCGGCGTGCTCGGCGGGATCATCGTCCTCGCCGCCGTCCGTCTGATCGAGCGGATAGACGGCGAGTTCCTCGCTGGGGATCTGCTTGCACCACTCGCCGATCTTGTCCGGCAAGCGAGCAGCCGCAGGTGCGGATCGGGCCCGCTCACGGGCGGGAGTCCCTTCGTAGGCCTTCATGCAGGAGCTGGGAGCGTGAATGATCAGCACGCCTTCCGCGCGGGCCTTCTCCAGCACCTCGTTCAAGCGCGGAGCCATCTCACCCTCCCGGATCACCGCGTTTTTGCAGTGGTGCAGGTCCCACATGTCGCAGACGATGAGCGCGGTGCGGGAGGGCAGCCATTGCTCTTTGACCAGCGTGGCCCGGTTCGAAGCCGAACGCGACTGCAGTGTCAGCGCCAGGGGTGTTTCGGCAGCGAGGGTGAAGCCCGCGAGGACCAGCAGCAGGGAGATGGACTTCATGATCATTTGGAGACTTTGCGGTGCAGTTCGTGGACTTTCTTCGCGATGCGGTCCTCCACGTCCTCCGCCCAGCCGGCGGCGGCTTCGTAGCCGCCTTCCTTGAGCACGCGGAGGCTGGGCATGTAGCCAGTGTAGTCGTTCGAGTAGCCCGCCACCCACACGCCCGCTTCGCCGGCGAACTCGCGCTTGAAGCGCAGGGAGTAATCGACCACGACCTCGCTTCCCAGTGTGATGAACGTGAGATCGTTTCCGATCTTGATGACCTGCAGGGGATAATCGTGATCCTCGCGCTTGCCGTTCGCGTAGCTGAGCTTGATCTCCTCATACGCGGCGCGGATCGGACCGGCGACCGGGCGAGGATTGACGATGAGCGCCATTTCGACGGCGTTGGCGAGCGATCGACCATGCTGCATGGAGAGCTCGAGGTCGGTGATGCCGGGCACGACATCGCTGCGGCGCGGATACGGATTCTGATCGCCGCCGCAGCCCATCAGGAACAGCGCGGTGAAGCCCGGGCGGTGCTCCTGCAGATACTCCTGGGCGAATCCCGCATAGTCTCCGCACCAGTTGTAAAAGCCGAGGCTGGTGTTGTGGCAGGCGTAGCCGAACAGCGTGGCCTTCAGCGTGCCGTCAGGCGCTTCGACGCGCAGAGCCGGCACTTCGTGATCGACCGGGCCGTTGGGATTCGGCGCCTTGTTCGCATTGGGATGATCCGGTGGCAGCGTGTAGTCGCGGCGGCGGTTCATCGCGAAACCGCAGCGCGCTTTGTTCCAGGTGAGCCGCGCCGGCTGCATGTCCGCCAGCGCCTTGCCAATCAGGGCGACGAGATCGTCCTGCAGCTTCTGCGTGTATTCCCAGGAGTCCCTGGCCCGTGGATTGTCCTTGTCCGCTTCGGTCAGCGGCGTGGTGCGCAGGGATGGTCCGCTGTGCGTGTGCGAGGCGTTCATCACCAAGTTCGCAGGTGGCAGTTGAAACTGTTTTTCAGCCCGTGCCGCCACCTCGCGTCGCAGCAGTTGCGGCACGCCGATGAGGTCGAGCGTCACAAACACGAGCTTGCCGCCCTGTTCATCCTCAAGGGCCAGCGCCTTGGCGAAAAGCTCCTGCACCTTGCCTTCGGCGGGCTTCTTGCGCGCCGCGTATCCGGCCATCCACAGCAACTTCTGCGGCGTGACCTTCATCGTCGCCGATCCCGCCTTCCAATTCGCCGGCACTTGCGGAGCGACCGACTTCGGTGCCGCCGGAGGTGACAACGGCGTGGCTCCCGGGGGTGCGGCAAAGGCAACGGAGGTCCACAGGACGGCGAGGAAGAGGGCGCGAGGCTTCATGGGGACACTACGCCTTCCAATTCACGGATCGTTCACGCCCCCGGAGCTGCACTCGGACTATTTCACCGATAGCCGGAAGACCTTGTGGACGATGAAGCCCAGCAGCAGCGACTGCACGAAGTAGCCTGCGCACCGATCAACCCGAGCTAGTAGCCCTTCGAAAATCGGATATCGAGCGTCTGAATCTGTGTGTGCAAGGCCGCGTCCTGAACCGGCAGAACGATGGCGTCCTGGTCGGATTCATTGTGATGCGAATGCCACCAGCCGGGCGGGGTGACGAACATCGCACCCGGGAGCCACGGGGCTTTGATGGGATCGATGATGTTGCCGTCCGGGTCGATCGCTCGTCCGATCAAGGTGTAGGTATCCGGCACGGCGGCCACGCACAGGTCGAGCGCGATCGAGTTGTGGCGATGGGCTTTTTGCCGGGACTTCCGTGGCAGCAGATTGTACAGCGACCACATCGTGTGCGTGACGGTCTTCGTCACCGGACAGTCGCGGTTGGCGAGCAGGATGCCGTTGCGGTTTTTATCCTTGCCCTCGTTTTCGGCACGCACTTTGGCCAATTCTTCCTCAAGCCGTTCATGGCTGAAGTAGAGCGGACGAAATCGATCCAGCACCGCTGCCGCCCCGAGGTAGCTGAACAAGGGCGCATCCGTGACCCAGTAGAAAGCGGTGTCTTCGTCAGCGTGATGCGTGAGCTTCATGCTCCCTGGAACCGCGAAGTAGTCGCCTGTTTTCCACGTCAGGGTTCCATCGGCAGTTACTGAATGGCCTTTCCCGCGAATGCAGAAAAACACCTGCGAGGCGCACTCCGATTCGGTCGGGAGGGATTCGCCGGGATGGATGTGAATGAAGTTCGCCAGCAAGCTGGGGCCGGTGCATGGGTAGGGTGACTCCATCGGCCCCGAGAGATCGAGCGGGATCACTTTCGTCTCGCGGATCTGATGCAGGGCGGCCGGAAAGACTTCCACCGCGATCTTTGGCATGCGCGGGTTGGCCGCTGAAGTGTATTCGAAGTAGTCCGTGCCTTCGGCCCAGAGTTGATTGAGAGTTTCGTTCATGACTGTGTTGGATTTTCGAGGTGGAGACTGTTTACGCTGATCTGCATGCCATTCTGGGGGCGGAAGACATTGCCCGGCACACGCGACGAACAGGTTTCTTGCGCGATCGGACCCA
>CAMAZK010000007.1 GCA_945863205.1 Akkermansia muciniphila
GCCAAAAGCCCGTGACATCCCGGGCGCGATCCCCCGCCGCCTTCCCACGCTCCAGCAGCAGCGGCTTGAGTCCCGCCCGCGCCAGCACTAGGCCGCAAAACAAGCCGCAGGGCCCGGTGCCGACGATCACCGGCCGCAGCGACGCCGTACGCACCACGCCCTCGGCGATCTGGCGATACGTCTCATCCGGCGCAGGGCCGATGTGCGGGTTTTTGCCGAGTTTTTTCAGCGCCTTCGCCTCTTCCTTCACCTCCGCGAGCACCGTGAAGCTGAAGGCCACATGCCCGCGCCGTGCATCGATGGCCCGCTGCTTGATGGTGAGGCTCAGAAGCTGCTCCGCAGGAATCTGGAGCAGTTTCAGCACGGCGGTGCGCAGATCACCTTCTTGATGATCGACGGGCAGGAGAATCTGGGAGAGCTGCAGCATGGCGGGGGTGCTGCTAGCGTCTCGCGTGCGGAACACTCAAATGCAAGCGGGACGCTGGCCCTACTTCGTGTTCGCAGGCTTCTCGACCGGCGGCGTGTGCCAGCCAAAAACCTTGTCCCCCTTAAAGAGCGGATGATGCTCCGGCGTGCGACCGCCGAAATCAGCCACCGCCCCCTCGCGCTCGACGGTGCCGACCCGGAGGTCCGCGTACACATCCCCCTCGTCGTAGAGCACATGCAGCGGATCATTCGGCCGCAATTCGACGCCCTTGAACGGGCTGACGATGGTGAACTTCCAGGTGTTGTCGATGTGCTCGATGGAACCCAGCTCACGGTAGATCAGCGCCTTGGGCACCTTTTCGAGGTCGTACTCGGCGGCCAAGTTGGCCTTCCATGGATCGTAGGCGCGGCTGGCCGGGTTGGCGTAGTCCCCCGCCCAGAAGGAGCGCTGCGGCGGAAACGGATCCGGCCGTGCCGCCTGGAGCGCCGCCGGGGACTGCGAGTGGGGGAAGGCGTAGCGCACAGGCACCGGGTCCACACGATCAGCCACCTTGCCTACCAGTGCGAAAACGTCGCTCATGCGGCCATGGGCGAAGAACTGATGCGAGTCGATCAGCTCCGAAGTCGCCACCCGTGTCTTTTTCACAGTGAGGCGGTGCTCGTTCGCGTTGGAGAACAGATTGAAGGTCAGCAGGTAGTCCACGTCCTTGTCCAGCGCGGTCGGCCCCTGACGGTTCACTCCCGCATCCGCAGGCGCACGGAGGGTCTGCGTGCCAGTGCTTGTCTCCTCGGTGGTCAGATTGAAAACGCGCATCTGCCCGCGGCGCAGAAGATTCGTGCTGAGGCTGTCCGCCAGCGCCCGTCCCAGATCCGGCCTCCGATCACCGTCCACTGTCACATCCTCGGCATAAATGGCCACTTTCGGCTTCTCGGCACTCTTCACGCTCCAGTCGCCATCGGCGTGCGTCTTGATGACCGGAGAAAAGCCCAATAGAGCGAGCAGTAGAAGAAATGTTCGTGGCGTTTGCATGAGCTGCTTGGAGGAGCCCCCGAGAGTAGCGGTTCAATTTTGGCTTGGGAAGAAAAATCTATGCTCGCGGCCTACGCTGGAGGAAAGCGGTCAGGTAGTTCATCCGGAGTTGAATTCCCGTGAGCGACGAAGGTAGCGCGATGCGCTCAGGGTATCTTCACCAACGCACGGACTTCCGCCGCGCCGATGGCTTGATGAAAGACCATCTGGGTGCCGAGCACCTGGCCGACCGTCGCCTCCCCCTTCTTTTTCCGCAGCGGCAGCGGTTCCTCGACCACGGTCTGGATTTCCGACACATGACCGACGCAGTTGCCGAACTGGTCGATGATGGCCGAACCGCTCGATCCGGGCGCCCAGTCGGTGGTGGTCTCCAGCCACACGGGACTGGGCACCGCTGCTCCCGCCGGCAGCTTTTGCGTCTCCCGCCTGCGCATGAAGGGACGCCGCACGAAACGGCTCACAATGCCTTCGCTGTAGTAGCCGCGCTTGCCGTTCGGATCGCTGAAGCACCAAACGGAGTCTCCAGGACTCACATCGAATCCCAGCGGCAGCGGCGTGAGCGGCTTTTCCGACTTTACCCGCAGGATCGCGCAGTCGGTGCCCGGGTCACAGGCGAGAACCTCCGTGACCGGCAGCAGCACGTCGTCTTCATCCGCGGCGACGAGCCAGCCTTCCTTCATGTTCGGCGGCGGGGTGATGACATGCGCACAGGTGCCCACGGCGCCATCCGCAGTGAGGGCGTAACCACCAGCGAGATCGAGATGCCAGCGGTCGCACTTCGAACAAAGATAAAACTGTCCCACCCGGATGTGCCCGGCCCGCGCACGCCCCCAGCGCTCGCGTGCCGAGAGCGGCTTCGTTTCCGCAGGGGGCAGCACAAGATCGCAGGACTTTCGCTTCGACTGCTCGGCGACTTGGATCATCGAAAGCAGCGCCGACTCGCCATGCAGCTTCTTTGCCTGCTCCAGCAGCACCTCGTTGACCCGTTCGCCCCGCCCCTCGACATAAACAGGAACGCCTGGGGCCTGCGCAGGCGCTTTATAGGCAGCCGCCAGCAGCAGGAGAGTGAAAAGGACGCGCTGCATGGCGTAATCACCCGATTTTTTCAGCGCCGAAGTGCCTGCGCAGCGCCTCCGGGATCAAGATCGTTCCGTCCGCCTGCTGATAGGTCTCGACGAGTGCCACGAACAAACGCGCCAGCGCCGTGCCGCTGCCGTTGAGCGTGTGCGGGATGCGGTTTTTGCCGTTTTCATCCTTGTAGCGCAGGTTCATGCGGCGGGCCTGATAGTCGCCGAAATTCGAGCAACTCGAGACTTCAAGGTAAGTCCCCTGCCCCGGCGCCCAAACTTCGATGTCATAGGTTTTGGCCGAACCAAACCCGATATCGCCGGTGCAAAGCTCGATCACGCGATAGTGAAGGCCGAGAAGCTGCAGCACCTTTTCGGCATGTCCGGTCAGGCTCTCCAGCTCCGCCATGCTCGTCTCCGGGGTGGTGATTTTCACGAGTTCCACCTTGTCGAACTGATGCATGCGGATCAGACCGCGCGTGCCCAGGCCCGCGCTGCCCGCCTCGCGACGGAAACAGGGCGTGTAGGCCGCGTAATTGATCGGGAGTTTTTCCAAAGGCACGATTTCATCGCGGTGAAGATTCGTCACCGGCACTTCGGCGGTGGGAATGAGGTACAGATCGTCCTCGGTGCTGTGATAGACCTGATCGCCGAACTTCGGGAGCTGTCCGGTGCCGACCAGGCATTCCGGTTTCACCAGCAGCGGCGGACTGATCTCCTCGTAGCCGTGCTGCGTCGTGTGCAGGTCCAGCAGGAAGCTGATCAAAGCACGCTCCAGCCGCGCACCAGCACCGCGATACACCACAAAGGCGCTCCCGGAGATCTTGGCACCCGCTTCGAAATCAATCATGCTGTGCGCTCCGGCCACGACGGTGTGGTCCTTCGGCTCGAAAGCGAATTCCGGCTTCGTGCCCCAGACTCGCACTTCCGGGTTTTCCTCGGCGCTGTGCCCAACCGGGCAGGCCTCGTGCGGCAGGTTCGGGATGCTCAGCAGCAGATCCCGCTGACGCGTGTCCGCCACATCGGCCTCACGCCCGATTTCTTCGATGCGGCTGCCGATGCCGCGCACATCCGCCTCGATGGCGCTGGTGTCCTGGCCGTTCTTCTTGGCGATGCCGATCTCCTTGCTGATGCGGTTGCGATCGCTCTGCAGCTTCTGACGTTCCGTCTCCGCCGCACGGCGCTGTGAGTCGATGGCGAGCACTTCATCGACCAGGGACGCAAAATCGCCGCTACGGCCTGCGAGGCGCTGTTTGACTTGATCGGGGTTGTCACGAAGGAGGCGGATGTCGAGCATAAGGCCGGAGAGGTTAGCGGGAGTGCGCGGCTTGTCGAGTGCGGGAAGGGCTCTTGCACAGGGACAATGCAGGACTACCATGCCCCATGTCCACGACCTTGCAGTTCGACCTGCCAGACACCGCCTTCTCGGCCCTGCGCGTGTCTCCAACGGAATTTGGCCGTGCGATGCGCGTCGCCGCTTCCGTGAAGTGGTTTGAGGCGGGCATGCTTTCCCAGAGCAAGGCGGCGGAGATCGCCGGCGTCAGCCGAGCCGACTTCATCGACGCGCTGTCACGGTTTGGAGTTTCGCCCTTGCAGGAAACTGTGGACGAGATTCAGGCCAGTCTTTCACGTCTTTAGAAACTGCTATGCGGTGGGTCGTCAATGCCTCCCCTGTCATCCTGCTGGCCAAAATCCAGCAGGCTGATCTCCTGTTGCGACTTCCCGAGACGACCGTCATCCCGCAAAGCGCCGCCACAGAGATTCTGGCCGCGCAGCCGGATGATCCCGGCCGACGCTGGCTGGAAAACCTGCCTGAGGGCATTGTGCGACCGGACAAGCATCTCCCGGTCGAAATCGCGAGTTGGGACCTCGGTGCGGGAGAGTCTGCGGTCCTTGCCTGGGCCGCTGGAGATCGCTCCTGGGAGGCCGTGCTGGATGACCGCGCCGCCCGCCGATGTGCGGAAGTGATGAGAATAGCCTGCACTGGCAGCCTTGGGGTGATTCTCGGAGCCAAAAAGCGGGGCATCATCCACCAGGCCCGACCACTCATTTCGGCGCTCAAGGGCGCTGGCGCTCACATCAGTGAAAGCCTCATCCACGAAACCCTCCAACTTGTCGGCGAATGATCTATCTGGACTCCAGCGCCACCACGCAGATCGATCCAGCCGTGCTGGAGGCCATGCTGCCGTTTCTGCGCGACTACTATGCCAATCCTTCATCAGCCTATGCCGGCGGGCGCACGGCTTCGCGGGCCGTTCGGAGCGCCCGCGAGCAGGTGGCCGCGCTGATCGGCGCGGCGGCGGATGAGATCGTCTTCACCAGCGGGGGCACGGAGTCGATCAACGCCGTGCATGCCTCCGTCCGCTCCCTTTGGCCGGAAAAACCCGATCTCGTCATCACCGGCACCGAACACGCCGCCGGGATCGAATGCGCGAAGCGGTGGCAGGAGCAAGGCGGCAAGGTCTTCGTGGCTCCCGTCTCTCCTGCCGGACGGGTGGATCTGGACGCCCTGCGCGGCCTCGTCCAGCCCGGCAGCACCGCACTGGTCTCCATCATGTGGGCGAACAACGAGACCGGCGCCATCGCACCGATGAAGGAGATCATCGAAATCGCCCACGGCGCAGGCGCCCTGGTGCATACTGACGCGGTTCAGGCAGTCGGAAAAATTCCCGTCAGCATGCATGCGGTGCCGGTCGATTTTCTCAGCCTCAGCGGTCACAAATTTCACGCACCGAAGGGTGTGGGCGCCCTCTACATCAGCCGTCGCGCACGCTTCGCACCGTTTCTCGTCGGCGGCGGGCAGGAAAGGGAGCGCCGAAGCGGCACCGAAAACGTGCCCGGCATCGTCGGCCTCGGCACCGCCGCCGAGTTGGCCCGCCAGCACCTTGAAGACGGCACCAAGGCGCGACTGCACGCCATGCGTGGCCGCTTTGAGCATCTCATCAACGCCGCGCTCCCCGACACGCGCATTCACGGCGGGCTGGAGCACCGGCTTCACACGATCAGCTCGCTCTGCTTTCCTGACACGGACGCTGCGGGGCTCCTCATCCTGCTCGACAAGCAGGGCATCTGCGCCTCCGCCGGCTCCGCCTGCCATTCGGGCACGCTGCACCCCTCCCACGTGCTGGAAGCCATGGGCGTCAGCGCCCGCGACGCCGCCTGCACGCTGCGCATCTCCTTCAGCCGCTTCAACACCAAGCCCGAGGCCGAAGCCGCCGCACGGGCGGTGATTGAGGCAGCGCAGAAAATGCGTGCGATGCAGGGCGATGGCGAACTCGTCGCCGTGAGCTGAAAATGACGAATGCCGAAATCAAAATGACGAATGAATGCCCAAACCCGAATGCCTCAATCGTGAAGGCTGCGAAAACCCCACCTGACATTCGAGCTTTTGTCATTGGTCATTCCTTCGTCATTCGTCATTCTGAATTCGTCATTTCCCGCTCCGCTTCGCATGCGGTTCCGCAAAACCCCTGACCGCCCCTTCCCCACCCCCATGCACCGCTTCACCTGCACCGAACGCGTCCAATTTTCCGACACCGACATGGCCGGCATCGTCCATTTCTCGAACTTCTTCCGCTACATGGAGCGCGTGGAGCATGCCTTCTTTCGCAGCCTAGGCTTCTCCATCGTCGATCCCGCTGTCGAAGGCCAGGAACGTGTCGGCTGGCCCCGTGTCCACGCCTCGTGCGACTACATGGCTCCGCTGCGTTTTGAGGAAGAGTTCGAATGCGAGCTCCTCATCGAGGAAGTGCGCCACAAAGTCATCCGACACATCGTCCGCTTCTGGAAGAGCGATGGCCAACTCGCCGCCGAGGGCCGCATCACCGCTGCCTGCGTGCGCAAAGACCCCGCCACCGGCCAGATGAAGGCTGTCGAGATCCCCCAACGCTTCCGCGACAAGATCGAAGCCGCACCGCACGAACTGCTGAAGCGACCGGATCGCAAATAACCCGCAACAGGCCATCCCGACCAAACGTCAGCCCCATGAACTCTCTGGAATCCCTCACCACGTTCTTCGGCTGGTGCAGCGTCATCAGCACCGGCGTTCTATTTCTCACCTCCGCAGCCCTGCTGCTGATGCGCGGCCTGATCGCCGGGATCCACGCCCGCATGTTTGGCATGACCGAGGCGGACGTGTCCCGCGCTTATTTCCAGTATCTGGCGCAGTTCAAAATCGCCGTCATCGTCTTCAACCTCGTGCCCTACATCGCCCTGCGAATGATGGCGTGAGAAATCTTGATGCCAACACTCACAACGCAAACCCAT
Organism: Akkermansia muciniphila; assembly: GCA_945863205.1. GTDB lineage: Bacteria > Verrucomicrobiota > Verrucomicrobiia > Verrucomicrobiales > Verrucomicrobiaceae > Prosthecobacter. The sequence goes on from CAMAZK010000007.1 coordinate 6,790, forward strand.
GGTCACTTCGGCTCTCATCCCTCCCGCCCTGGTGCGGCCCATCGCCGTCATCTGCGGCCTGATCGGCTGCTTCCTCATGATCACTGGATCCTATGATCTGTTCGTCGATCACGACACGACAGAGCTGTTCACGCGTGGAATCCGCGCCGTGATCACCCGGGAAGCGGACGCGGACCGCTTTCATGCGATGGTCAGCTACCGCATCGGGCTTGGAGTGGTGCTGTTTGGTCTTGCCACGGCACTGGACCGCTTGTGGCGTTGGAAATGTGAAGACTGATCATGCCCGCCGTGACCATCCAACAGCAGATGCCCGTTTCTTCAGCGGAGGTGTTTGCACTGCTGCATGACTACTCGCGCCGGCTCGAATGGGACACACTGCTGTGCGAGGCACGATTGACGCGCGGCCACGAGCAAGCAGGCCCGGGTGCAACGTCACTTTGCGTCGGCAAGCCGTGGTTCGGTCTCATCGGTGTCGAGACGCGCTACGTCACCTTCAAGCCCGGTGAAATCGCAGCGGTGGAAATGATCAATCGCCCGCCCTTTTTCGATCATTTCGCCGCCTCCATCCGCCACCAGGACAACGACGCAGGCTCTCTGGTAATCTACAAGCTCCAGTTCACCGCACGTCCGCGCTGGCTGCGATTCATCCTGCATCCGTTCATGCTGCAGGAACTGCGGCGCGAGACGCACCGGCGGCTCGAAGCCCTGGCAGCCTTCCTGTCCCTAGGACGATGACGGTTCCGGCATGACAAAAAGTGAACAAAGCCGTTGTGACAGGCGTTCTCCAACGGCATTTCATCGCCCTTCTCCCACCACCACTCCTTGTGAACTCCCAACCCAAAAGCAAAAAAATGGAAACCTGGATCATCTTTGCCCTCCTCACCGTGCTCTCCTGGGGCGTTTACGGCGTCATTCTTCACAAAGGACGCGGCTTGATGCCGATGGGGGCTGAGACACCGCATGCGAGCCTCAAGGCCTTCCTGCTGGTCTGCGTCGCCTACGCCATCATCGGCATCGTGGCCGCCGTGATGATCAAGCTGCGCGGCTCGAACTGGAGCTTCACCGGCAGCGGCATCACCTGGAGCCTGATCGCCGGTGTCTGCGGTGCCCTCGGCGCCTTCACCCTGGTGCTGGCCCTCGGCGCCGCCGCACCACTCAAGGGAACCGCTGCGGCCGCAGCCGTGATGCCCATCGTCTTCGCCGGTGCGCCGATCATCAACACGATCACCGCGATGCTCCTGCACCCGCCCGCAGGCGGCTTCAAGTCCCTGCCCGTCCCCTTCATCATCGGCTGCATCATGGCCGCCTCGGGAGCCTTCCTCGTGGCAAAGTATGCGCCCTCCAACACGGGCGGCGGTCACAAGCCGGGCGCTGCGGCCAAACCGCACTGAAAATGACGAAACCCGCATGAGGAGTCACGAGTTTCTGACCGTCTTCGCCTCGCTCCATCGTCATTCCTTCGTCATTCGCCATTCTGGTTTCGTCATTCCTCCCTCATGCCCCGCCTCCTCCTCTTCGACATCGACGGCACGCTGATCGACAGCAATGGTGCCGGCGGGGCCGCGATCCTCGATGCCGCCGAAGAGCACTTCGGCATTCAGCGCGATGCCTTGCCGCCGCTGCAACTCGCCGGAGCCACCGATCCGGCGATCGCGATGGATCTTTTCCAACTCGTGGAGCGCGAGCACACTCCCGAGGAGATCACTGCGTTTCTCGACCGCTATCTCGCGAACCTGCAGCGCCGTCTGCAAGCTGCAGACTTCAGCGGTTACACGCTGCCCGGCGTCCAGCCACTGCTCGAAGCGCTGTGCACTGAAAGCGAGGCCCACCTCGGCCTGCTCACCGGGAACGTGCGCCGCGGCGCCACCATCAAGCTCTCCCGCCACGGCCTTTTTGAGCACTTCATCGACGGCGGTTTCGGCAGCGATCATCACGACCGCAACCAGCTCGGCCCCGTGGCTCTTCAGCGCATGCAAGACGCCACCGGCACGACCTACGACCTGGCTGATGTCATCGTCATCGGCGACACGCCGAAGGACATCCGCTGCGCCGAGGCCTTTGGCGCGAAGTGCCTCGCCGTCGCCACCGGCCAGTATTCCACCGACGAACTCAGCGCCCTGAATCCATGGCGCACCGTGGAGTCCTTCGCCGACGTGCCCGCGATGGTCGAACTGCTGCTGCAAGCCTAAAGTAGTCCGCACAGTCCCCTGTGCGGCGCTCCGCAACGTCCCAGGCTCCATACACACAAAAAGCTCGTCTTACGCTGACTAACAGACACCGAGATATCGCATCAGCCAGCCACACCCCGCACAGAGGACTGTGCGGACCACTTTTGACTCATGAGCCACTCCGCCCAAGCCACCCGCGCCATGCGGCTCTCGTTGGCCGTCGGCTTCCTCATGCTGGTGCTGAAAATTGGCGCCTATGTCCTCACCGGCTCGGCGGCCATCCTCGGTGATGCCGCGGAGTCCGTCGTCCACGTCGCCGCCGTGATGTTCGCGTCCTTCAGCCTCGGCTACGTGCACAAGCCCGCCGACGACGACCACCCCTACGGCCACAGCAAGATCGCCTTCTTCTCCGCCGGCATCGAGGGCGGGCTCATCGTCATCGCCGCATTTTTTATCATTTACGAATCCGTGCGCCGCTGGTTGCTGCACCTCCCGCCCGCGAATCTGGATGAAGGCCTGGCTCTCACCGCCCTCACCATCGTCATTAATGCCGCGCTCGGCTTCTACCTGCTCCGCACCGGCAGGCGCGGCGGCTCCCTCATCCTCGAATCGAATGGCAAGCACGTGCTCACCGACGTCTGGACCAGCCTCGGCGCCATCATCGGCCTCGGACTCGTCGCCCTCACCGGCTGGCACGGCTGGGATCCCCTTTTTGGCCTCCTCATGGCCGCCAACATCATCTGGACCGGCTACGGCCTCATGCGCCAGAGCATCGGCGGCTTGATGGACACCGCCGACCCTCAGCTCAACGCCGCCCTGGACGCCGCCCTCCGGCGCGAAACTGAAAAGCACGGCCTCCACTTCCACGCCCTGCGCCATCGCGACGCCGGAGACATGCACTATGTCGAAGTCCACCTGCTCTTCGACGACGACATCATGCTCCGCGACGCCCACCGCACCGCCACGGAGATCGAGCAGGCCGTCGAGGCCAGCGTGGACCGACCCGTCCTCATCACCACGCATCTCGAATGCTCGGGAGATCACGATGAACTCCACCAGCACGGCGAGGCCAGCGATCCGAACCGCATCCGCGCATGATCCCGCTCTCCGCAGAAGCACTCCACGACTCCGCCCTGCCCTGGCACGTCACCGTGCTCGATGAAGTCGGCTCCACCAGCGACTGGCTCAAACAAAACGCCACAGACCTCCCCCTCGGCAGCGTCGTCTTCGCAGAGTCCCAAACCGCCGGTCGTGGCCGCCGTGAGAATCGCTGGATCGCCCCCCGCGGCAAAGACTTGATGTTTTCCCTCCTGCTCCAGCCCGCAGCTTCGATCGACAAGTGGCCACGCATCACCACCCTCGCCGCGCTCGCCATCTGCAAGGCCGTCGAAGGCGAACTCCCGCTGCAACCGCGCATCAAATGGCCCAACGACATCTACCTGGCTGACCAGAAGATCAGCGGCCTCCTCGCAGAAACGGTATCGACGCCCCAGGGGCTACGCCTCGTCCTCGGCATCGGATTGAACGTGAACACCCTCACCTTCCCCGCCGCTCTGCCAGCCACCTCGCTGCTGCAACAGCTCGCCTCGCCCGTGCTGCGCGAGATCGACCGCAACTCCCTCGCCGCCCGCCTGCTCGAATCCTTGGACACCGAACTCCAACGCGTCGGAGACGACTTCAGCACCGCCATCGCTGAAGTGCGAGAGCGGAGCTGGCTCCGCGGTCGCCAGATCCGTGCCCGCGCTCCACACGGCGAAGTCTTCGGACGCGTCCTCGATCTAAACGAAGAAGGCCACCTCATCCTCGAATTACCCGACGGCAGCACCCAAACCCTGTCCAGCGCCGACGAAGTTCGCCGGGTGTAATTCGGTGTTCGACAATCGCCGCTCGGCATCCAAAATGCGCGCCCCATGTTTCGCGCCATCCTCACGTCCCGTCTTCAAGCCGCCTTCACTGCGGCCGGCATCGATCTGCCCGAAGGTTTCCTGCCCAATGTCGTCATCGCGTCCGACACGCGCTACGGCGACTACCAGAGCAATGCGGCGATGGTTCTGGCGAAACAGCTCAAGACGAACCCGCGTGCGCTGGCCCAGCAGATCGTGGACAAGCTGGAAGTGACCGATTTGTGCGAGAAAACGAGCATTGACGGCCCCGGCTTCCTCAATTTCACGCTCAGCACCACGGCACTCGCGCAGCGTCTCGATCTGATCGTCAAAGATGAGCACGTCGGCGTGCCGAAGGTCGAGACTCCGAAGACCATCGTGGTCGATTTCTCCGCGCCAAACATCGCCAAGCCGATGCACGTCGGCCACATCCGCAGCACCTTCATCGGCGACTCGCTCGCCCGCATCGCACGCTTCGTGGATCACAACGTCATCACCGACAACCACATCGGCGACTGGGGCACGCAGTTCGGCATGATCCTGCACGGCTGGAAGACCATCCTCGATCACGCGGCGCTCGACAAAGACCCGATCCAGGAGCTCGTGCGCGTTTACAAGGCGGTGAACGCCCAGACAAAGGCCGACGAAGCCGTGCTGACCACCTGCCGCAATGAACTCGTGAAGCTTCAACAAGGCGATCCTGAGAACATGGAAATCTGGACGCGCTGCGTGGCGCTGTCCTTGGAGCAGTTGCGCCAGATTTACGGCAAGCTCGACATCCACTTCGACCATTACCTCGGCGAAAGCGCCTACAACGACCAGCTTCTCCCGCTCGTCGAGAACCTGCTCACCAGTGGCATCGCCGAGATCAGCGATGGTGCCACCTGCGTCTTCTTCCGCGACGTGCCGGAGCTTGCCGACAAGCCCTGCCTCATCCGTAAGAGCGACGGCGGCTTCCTTTATGCCACCACCGACCTCGCCACGATCGACCACCGCATCAACGAGTGGAAGGCAGACGAGATCTGGTATGTCGTCGGTGCACCGCAGGAGCTGCACTTCCGCCAGCTCTTCCAGGTCGCGAAGAAGCGCGGCCAGACCACGCGCATGCAGCACATCGCCTTCGGCAGCATCCTGGGCCAGGACGGCAAGATGTTCAAAACCCGCTCCGGCGAGAGCGTGGGCCTGCTGGAGGTGCTCGACGAAGCTGTCGAACGTGCTGCGACCGTCGTGGCGGAACGCGAAGGCTTTTCCGACGAGGAGAAGGCGCAGATCGCCGAAGTCATCGGCACAGGGGCCGTGAAATACGCCGAGCTGAGCCAGCACCGCATGACCGACTACAAGTTCAGCTGGGACAAGATGCTCGCCCTGCAGGGCAACACCGCGCCCTACCTCATCAACGCCTACGTCCGCACGAAGAGCATCTTCCGCAAGCTCGACGGCGAAGTCACGCTGACCGGCGAGCTGACGATCACCGAGCCTGCCGAACGTGCGCTGGCGCTCAAGCTCGCGCAACTGGCCGAAACCGCTCACGACGTGCTGCTCGACTTCCGCCCAAACTTGCTCGCCAGCTACCTCTACGAACTCGCCGACACCTACCACAGCTTCTACGAAGCCTGCAACGTGCTGCGGTCTGAAGGAGCCGTGCGCAACACGCGCCTCACCCTCTGCGAAGCCACCAGCCGCGTCCTGAAGACCGGCCTCGGCCTGCTCGGCATCCAGACGACGGAGCGGATGTAGCTCGCCTTTTCGTCATTCGTCATTCGTCATTCGTCATTACTCATTCGTCATTCTCCCATGGTCCCTCTCCTCGACGTCAACACCCAGAACCACCCGCTCGAATCCGAACTCCAGGCCGCCTTCACGCAGGTGCTGAAACATGGGCGATTCATCATGGGGCCGGAGATGGAGACGTTTGAAAAGGAAGTCGCCGAAATGGTCGGTGTGAAGCATGCACTGTCGGTTTCCTCCGGCACGGATGCGCTGCTGCTGGCGCTCATGGCGCTGGACATCAAGCCGGGTGACGAGGTGCTGTGCCCTGCGTTCACGTTTTTCGCCACGGCGGGCGCGGTTTCGCGCCTGGGAGCCGTGCCGGTCTTCACCGATGTCTGCCCGATCTGCTTCAACATGGACGTCAACGACGCACGGAAGAAGATCACCGCCAAAACGAAGGTCATCATGCCGGTGCATCTGTTCGGCCAATGCGCGGACATGGACCCCATCCTCGCGCTGGCGAAAGAACACGGCCTCAAGGTGGTCGAGGACGCAGCGCAGTCGATCGGCGCGGGCTACAAAGGCCGTGACAGCGGCACGATGGGCGACTTCGGCACCTACAGCTTCTTCCCCAGCAAAAATCTCGGTGGATTCGGCGACGGCGGCATGCTGGTGACGAATGACGACGATCTGGCTGAGTACGCCCGTGTGCTGCGTGTGCATGGCGGCAAGCCGAAGTACTACCATCATTACGTCGGCGGCAATTTCCGCATGGACACGCTGCAATGCGCCCTCCTGAGCGTCAAAGTGAAGCGCTACGCCCAGTACACCGCCGACCGTCAGCGCAACGCCGGGCACTACATCACCGAACTCACGAAACTCCCAGGAGTGGTGCAGGCCGATCCCGCACACTGCAAATGCGTCCAGGCTCAGGACGCCTGGCTGGCGGCGCAGGGCGCGAAGATCGTTTTACCCGTCAGCTACGCGCACAACTCGCACATCTGGAACCAGTTCACTCTCCGCGTCCTCGATGGCCAACGCGACGCATTGCGCGACCATCTCGCATCCAAACAGATCGGCTGCGACATCTACTACCCGGTCACACTCGACCAGCAAAAGTGCTTCGCGAATCTGCCGGACAGCTCACGTGCCGGGTGCGACGTCTCCCATCGCGTCGCTGGAGAAGTCCTCAGCATTCCGATCTACGGCGAACTCACGGAAGCTCAGCGCAACGAAGTGATCGCAGCGATCTCGGAATGGCTGGCCTGAGGCGCTGCCGCGGAGCCTGAGGGAACAAACTGCTGGAAAGCACACACCCGGAAAGCAGGACTATTCGCCAGAGAGCGGAGCGACCTTTGCTTTCCGAATGGCGAGCCCCCAGGCCTGCCGACTCGGAGCATCTCGTTCTTCAGCGTGCCATGCCGGATGGCCCAAGGCCGATCAACGTGTCACCTGAACGAGCGCCCGATCAAGGATTCTTCGGTGCCTCCGCTGTGGGCGCGGGAGCAGCGGCAGGAGCCGGCGGAGTGGCAGATGGAGCCGGAGCAGCCGGCGTTTCGACCTTCGGAGCTGGCGCAGGAGCGGCAGGAGCGGCAGGAGCGGCAGGAGCGGCAGGAGCGACTGGCGCAGGGGCGGCGGGCATTTCGACCTTAGGAGCCGGAGCGGCGGGAGCTCCAGGAGGGCTGATGGTCGGGGTCAGGCCACCAGGAGCCGACTTCAGGAGCATTTTAGGCACGTTGACTGCAGGTTTGTCTTCGACTTTCGGCGCCGGAGGAGGATCGACCTCCGTGGTTGGCAGTGAGGCGGCGATCCAGCCAAGGCGATCCTGTCCGATGGTCTGGAAGTCGGCCATGTCCGGGAATTTCACAGCGAGGTCCTCATAGGCTTTTTTGGCCTCTTCCTGCTTTCCGGCGGCCCAGAGCAGATCCCCGAGGCGCACCTGCGCGAGTGGGGCGGCCTCGCTGGAGGTGAATTCGTTCACGATCCTCTCGAACACGGCCTGCGCCTCCTTCTGATCGCCCATGGCGTCGAGCTTGGAGCCCAGCCCGAGCAGCACATTGGTGGCGAGGGGATGCTTTGGATACTGGCTGATGAAGGCTTTGAGTTCATCGACGGCGGAACTCTTTTTGTTCTGATCCCACAGCAGTTCCGACTTTAAAAGCAGGGCGTTGGCAGCAGCGGTGGAGCCGGGATAGCGTGAGATGACGAGATCGCAGTCTTCGACGGTCTTCGCGCTGGTGAATGCTTCCGCAGCCTCATGGCTCTTCAAGGTGCTCTGGTGCCTAAAGATGCCGAAGGCGATGAGGGCGATCACCAAGATGACAAAGAACCAGACGAGTTTACGGAAATTGTCCTCCAGAAACTTTTCAAGCCCTGTGGAGGGGACTTCCTGAGAGATGGCGTCGAGTTCAGACATAGGGGGCGGGTTTGGGAGAGGATGGGAAGCTGTGGAAAAAGAAAAATGACGAGCGGAGCCCGGTTAACGCACGCGGGCAGCCCTCATTCGCCATTCGGATTTCGTCGCATGGCGTGGCCTAGGCTCCGACCTTGGCGCGGGCCTCGTCGGCCAGTGCGGTGGAGAGGTAACGCTCACCCGTGGAGCAGGCGATGGTGACGATGAGTTTGCCGGCATTTTCAGGACGCTTGGCCACTTCGATGGCGGCGATCACGTTGGCTCCGGTGCTGATGCCGACGAGGATACCCTCTTCGGCGGCGATGCGGCGTGCCATGGCGAAAGCGTCGTCATTGCTGACCTTGATGCACTCGGTGATCTGGGCGTTTCCGGCGCTGTCCTTGAGGTGAAGGTTCGCGGGGACGAATCCCGCACCCGTGCCCTGGATCTTGTGCGGCCCAGGCTGCAGGGGCTCGCCGGCGAGGGTTTGATTGATGACCGGAGAGGCTTCAGGCTCGACGGCGATGGCCTGAAAGCTGGCCTTGCGCGGCTTGATGACCTCGCAGCAGCCGGTGATGGTGCCGCCCGTGCCGACGCCGGCGACGAGGATGTCGATCTTCCCGTCGGTGTCCGCCCACAATTCCTCGGCGGTGGTCCTCATGTGGACGGCGGGGTTGGCTGGATTTTCAAACTGCTGCGGCATCCAGGCGTTCGGCGTGCTAGCGACGAGTTCCGTGGCCTTCGCGATGGCGCCCTTCATGCCCTGGGCACCAGGAGTGAGGACGAGTTCGGCACCGAGCAGCGCCAGCAGGGTGCGGCGCTCCATGGACATCGTTTCAGGCATCGTCAGGATGAGCTTGTAGCCCTTCGCGGCGGCGACAAAAGCGAGCGCGATGCCGGTGTTGCCGCTGGTGGGCTCCACGATGACGGTTTCGGGCTTCAAGACGCCGCGCTGCTCCGCATCCTCGATCATCGCCATGCCGATGCGGTCCTTCACGCTGCCGAGCGGATTGAAGAACTCGCACTTCAAAGCGATCGTGGCGTTCAGCCCTGCGGTGACTTTGTTCAACTTCACCAGGGGGGTCTTCCCGATGGTTTCGACGATGTTGTTGTAGATGCCCATGACGTTCGAGGTTTGCGGTTGATTGCGAATGATTGGCGGACGCTGCCGGTTGTCTCCGGATCAGTGCTGGTTGCAGAATTCTTCGAAGCGGTCCATGCCGGCGTTGATGATGTCGAGACCGGTCGCGTAGCTGAAGCGGACGGTGTATTCCGAGCCAAAGGCGACTCCGGGAACGGCGGCGACCTTCTGCTTGCTGAGCAGCTTCTCGCAGAAGTTCACGCTCTTGATCTGGGTCGGCTCGATATCGACGAGGAAGTAGAAGGCCCCCTTCGGCTCGACGACGCGCACGTTTTTGATGTTGCCGAGGCGGCCGAGCATGTACTGGCGGCGCACGTCGAACTCGTCCCGCATGTCGCTGACGACCTGCTGGTCCATCTGCAGGGCGGCCAGGGCTCCATACTGCGCGAAGCTGGTGGGATTGCTCGTCGTGTGGCTCTGAATCGTGTCGATGGCGTCGGCGATCTTCTTCGGAGCGGCGGTGTAGCCGAGACGCCAGCCGGTCATCGCGTAAGCCTTGGAGAAGCCGTTGATGGTGATGGTCAGGTCGTAGATCTCCTTGCTCAAGGAGGCGATGCTGACGTGCTCGTTGCCGTCATAGACGAGCTTTTCGTAGATTTCGTCGGAGAGGATGATGATGTCCTCCGCCACAGCCACATCGCCCAGGGCTTTGAGTTCGTCGCGGGTGTAAACAGAGCCCGTAGGATTCCCCGGGGTGTTCAGGATGATCATCTTCGTCATCGGAGACATGGCGTCCTCGAACTCCTCCACCGTGATCTTCCAGCCGTTCTCCGCCTTCGTTTCGACAATCACCGGGATGCCGCCGACGATCCGCACCATTTCCGGGTAGCTGGTCCAGTAGGGGGCCGGAATGATGACTTCATCGCCAGGGTTCACACAGGCGAGAATAGCGTTGTAGCAGGAGTGCTTGGCGCCGCAGTTCACGCTGATCTGGGAGGGATCGTACTGCACATTGTTCTCGACCATGAGCTTGGCGGCCAGAGCCTCACGGAGTTCGAGGATACCGGCGCTCTCGGTGTAACGCGTTTTGCCGGAATTCAGGGCTTCGATGGCCGCAGCGATGATCGGGGCTGGCGTGTCGAAATCAGGCTCGCCGGCTCCGAAGCTGAGCACGTCCACACCTTGCTTCTTCAGCGCCTTCGCCTGGCTGGTGATGGACAGGGTCATGGAAGGAGCGACTTCGGCGATATTTGAGGCAATAAAATCCATAGATGGGGCGTGGTTGGGCAGTGAGAAAACAGGGGGGCGGCTATAAAGGCGGGGGCTGGAAGTTTGTCAATCAATCCTCCCGATGAGCAAGGAAGGCCGGGCTGGCCTCGCGGGATGCGGGAAATGACGAAGCCAGATTTCAAAATGCCAGACGAAGGCCTGAGCGGAGGTGGAACCCACCGTCACAGTCGGACGGCTCTATTTTCCGCATTCGGACTTAATTCGTCATTCGGTTTTACTCATTCGTCATTCGGCGGCATCGCTAGTTCCCAACATGTCACGCGCCCCCTCACATCTCCCGCCACGCCGCCAGCCCGCTGTCCCCATTCGCGGAATGGCTCTGGACGTCCTCGGCGAATGGGCCGGGGGCGGGCGCTTCGCCGCAGATCTCATGGATCACGTCCAGCGCGACTGCCACCTCAGCCTGCCGGACGCCGCCTTTCTGCGGGACATCGTCCTGACCACCCTGCGGAATCTTTCCCTGCTGGACCATTGGATCGCCGTGCTGACCGAAAACAAGCACCTCGACCACCGCAGCCGCTGGGGCCTGCGCATCGGCCTCTGCCAGCTTTTGATCCTCAAAGTCTCCGAGCATGCCGCTGTGAACGAAACGGTGGCCGCCACCGGCCGCGCCCGCAGCCTCATCAATGCCGTCCTGCGTCGTGCCTGCCGCGAATCCGCCGAACTGCTCGCCCTGGTGGACACCCTGCCGCTCGAAACACGCACCTCGCACCCGAAGTGGCTCATTGAGCACTGGCTCGGCCTTTTCGGCGAAGCCAAAACGACCGCCCTCTGCGAGTGGAATCAGGTCCCCGCGCCGATCTGCGCTCGTATCAACCGCCTATATCCGCAGGCGGACGCCAGCCCGGACGATTTCATCATCTGTGACCAGTTGCCGCGTGAAGACCTCTCCGTCGGCAAGGTTTACATGCAGGATCCCAGCACCGCCATCGCTCCGCGCCTGCTCGACCCGCAGCCCGGCCAGCGCGTCCTCGACGCCTGTGCCGCGCCCGGCGGCAAGACCGCCCTGCTCGCCCAGCTCATGAACAACACGGGCGAGATCATCGCCTGCGATGTCGCCCCCGGTCGTCTGCGTCGCCTGGAGGGCAATCTGCAGCGCCTCCACGTCACGAACGCCCACATTGAGCAGCACGACTGGTCCTCGCCGGAGATTCCGGCCTTCGCGCAGGACGGCTTCGACCGCCTCCTGCTGGACGTCCCCTGCTCGAACACCGGCGTCATGCGCCGCCGCGTCGATGTGCGCTGGAGGCTCGCGCCCGAGGACATCACCGCGCAGGTGCAAACGCAGACTGAACTCCTCAAAAATTGCCTCCGCGTCCTCAAGCCCGGCGGCATCCTCGTTTACAGCACCTGCAGCATCGAGCCCGCGGAAAACGAACAACTCGTCGCCAAGGTGCTCGACTCGACTCCCGGCTACGAACCCGTCAAAGTGCAGCTCAGCTTCCCCCCGGACGATCAGATGGACGGAGCCTTCGCCGCAGCCATCCGACGCGTTTGAGCGAGGAAACCGCAACCCGTCGGCAGCCAAGCCGATCCAGATTCAAAGGCGGTGCGCAGCCCCGCCCGTGTTGCATTCGCCGCCCCAAGACGCCGAGCTGAAACTTGTTCACAGCGAATTCGTTTATTCACAGGAAAAAGGAGCCGAAAAATCCCACATCTTGGTTCGGATGTCTTAAATAACCCCAAGATAGGGTAAAAATCGGGCTTCTCGGTTGCGGGCATGGCACGCGGGATGGTTCACTCCACCCCAGCACACGTTTTCAGACATCCGTCAGCCCCTTTCCCTCCATGTATCTCAAGAGCCTCACCCTTCACGGTTTCAAGTCCTTCGCGGACAAGACCCACTTTGAGTTTCACAAAGGCGTCACCGGCATCGTCGGCCCGAACGGCTGCGGCAAGTCGAACGTCGTCGATGCCATCCGCTGGGTGCTCGGCGAGACCTCAGCCAAGGCTCTGCGTGGCGATGAAATGGCCGACGTCATCTTCAACGGCACCGACAAGCGCAAGCCCGTCGGCCTTGCCGAAGTCACGCTCACCATGGCCGACTGCGAAGAGTCGCTGAAGGTCGATTTCAATGAGGTCGCCCTCACCCGCCGCGTCTTCCGCGACGGTCGCAGCGAGTACCGCCTGAACAATACCGTCTGCCGCCTCAAGGACATCCATGAACTCATCGCCGGCACCGGCATCGGCCGCGCCGCTTACTCGATCATGGCGCAGGGCCAGATCGACATGCTCCTGAGTTCGAAGCCTGAGGACCGGCGCACCGTTTTCGAAGAAGCCTCCGGCATCACCAAGTTCAAATCGCAGAAAAAGGAGGCGCTGCGCAAACTCGAATACACCGAGGCGAACCTGCTCCGCGTGGCGGACATCATCGCGGAAGTGAAACGCCAGATGGGCACCCTGCAGCGCCAGGCCGCGAAGGCACGCCGCTACCAGACGCTGCTGGAGGACACGCGCCTGCTCGACACCCACCTCGCCCACAAGCAGTACACCGAATTCAGCGGAGAGAAGTCCGAGGCTGAAAACCAGGCGCGCATGCTCGCCGGCCAGATCGAGGAACTGCAGCAAAAACTGCGCACCGCCGAAGCGGAGGCCGCACAGACGCGCGAAGCCTACCACGCGCTCGAGTCGCAGATCAGCCAGGCACGCCAGCAGGCGCAGGAGCTCCGCTCCCAGATGGTCAGCGCGGAGGGCCGCATCGGCTTCAACAACGAACGCAACGAAGAGCTGGAAGGACGCATCCGCCAGAACGAGGAGCAGATCGCGGCGAACGCGGAACTCCTCGACCAGGCGCGGCGTGACCTCGCCAGTGCCGATGAGCAACTGCTCGCCATCACGGACAACATCCAGACCCGCCAGCTCGCGGTCAACGAGCACGCCGGTCAGCATCAGAACATCATCCCGGAGCGCAACCGCCTCGAAAGCGACCGCCGCGCCATTCGCGAATCCATCCGTCAGTTCGAAGGCCAGATCGCCTCCAGTGAGGCACGCGCCCAGTCCCTCAGCAGCCAGATCTCCGCCGACCGCCAGCGCCACGAATCCCTCGCGCACGACCGGCAGACGGCGGCCCAGGTGCGCGAGACCAGCCAGATCGAATTCGACGAGCTGCAGCGCAACATCCAGGAACTCGAAGAAACCCGCAATCAACTCGACGAAAAGGCCAAGGACTGCGCCCGCGAGATCATCGAGCGCCGCCGCCAGCGCGACGCGATGAACAACGAGCTCAATGACCTCCAGCGCAACCTCACGCAGCGGAAGTCTCGCCTCGAAGTCATCGAGCAGCTCCTCCAGAAAGGCGAAGGCCTCTCCTCCGGCACTCAGAAGGTCCTCAGCGGCCTCGACAATCCTGAAGTCTATTCCACCGGCGTGCGCGGCCTGCTGGCCTCCAGCATCGAAGTGGAGCCGGCTTTCATCCCAGCGATCGAGGCCGCGCTCAAAGACCATCTCCAGGCCGTTCTTCTCACCGAAAGCGAACTCGCCGCCCAGATCATCGACCGCCTCACCGATCACAAGATGGGCCGCGCCGCGCTCGTGCCGCACGACTTCTGCCTGCTGCGCCGCAGCGCTGACCGCGAACTCATGCCCGCCGGAGCCGTCGCCTGGGCCACGGACAAGGTGCGCGTGAAAAGCGGCGTGCAGAGCCTCATCGACCACCTGCTTCACAACGTACTTATCGTTGACGATCTGCACACCGCCCTGCGTCTGAAGCGGGAGATGCCCCACCTCGCCATCGCCACGCTGCGCGGAGAATTCATCACCTCCGACGGCATCATCACCGGGGGCGCCAGCAAGGAAGAGGAAACCTCCACCCTGCGTCGCGAGGCGGAGGTGCGGCAGTTGCGCAGCGAGGTGGAGACGCTCGAACTTCAGTTCATGGAGAAGGAAGACGCTGTGAACACCGTCAGCGCCCAACTCGAAGACATGCAGCGGGAAGAAGTCTCCCTCCGCGAGCAGAGCCAGCGTGCCCGCGAAGGTTTCTCCCAGTTCCAGGGCAAGATCAGCGTCGTCCAACGCGCCCTTCAGCAAGCCACCGCGAAGCTTGAGAGCATCGAGTGGGATCAAAACCAGATCGGCGAGCGCATCAGCGCATCAGAAGGGCAGATCCAGCAGCTACGCGAGGCCGCCGCCATCGCCCAGGAACAGCTCGAAACCTCCCGCATCCGTGAAGGCGAGCTCGAACTCGAAATGGAGGCCTTCCTCCGCCGGGAACTCGAATCCAGCGAGCGCCTCAGCGAGCTGCGCACCGCCCTCGCGCTGGAACAGAGCGCACTGCAATCCATCGAGCGCCAAAAGACACCGCTCTCCGTCCGCCTTCAGGAGCTGCAGGCCGGCATGAACCGCTTCGCCGAGGAGATGAACACCTGGCGCGTCCGCATCCAGCAAAACGAGGCCGAAAACGCCCGCTACCAGGAGCAGATCGAATCCCAGCGCGGCACGATCGAAGCCATCGAAGAGCACCTGCAGTCGAAAACCGACGAACGCGCCGGATTGTTCGAGCAGGTCAGCCAGCTCGAAACCCAGCTCTCCCAGCTGCGTCAGAGCTACAACGGCCTCAACGAATCCCGCAACCGCGCTGAAGTCACCCTCACCCGAGTCGATCTCCGCCTCGAAAACCTCATCAACCAGGTCCAGGAGCGCTACAGCTTCCACATCGACGCCTTCGAACCCGACTACCACGTGCTGATGGTCACCATCGAAGAGCAGAAGAAGAACCGCAGCCGCGGCAGAAAGGCCGCCGAAAGCAGCTCTGCATCCGAGAGCAACGAAGAAGCGACCTCCGACGAAGCACCCCAAGCGGACGTGATGGCGGAAAACGCCATCGAAGCGCCGGAAGCGGAGGCAGAACCCGAAATCCGCGCCATCTCCAACCGCGATGACGATGACGCCGTGGACATCGACGACGTCGTCATTCCAGGCCAGGAAGCCGAGCCCGACTGGGCCTTCGTCATGGAAGTCGTCTATGAACTCCGCCAGAAGCTCGAAGGCATCGGCCCCGTCAATCTCGACGCCATCCAGGAGTTCGAAGAACTCGAAGAACGTCACAACTTCCTTGAGACCCAGCACAACGATCTCGTGAAGTCCAAGGACGAACTGCTGCAGGTCATCGCCAAGATCAACGAGACCACGAAGACCATGTTCAGCGAGACCTTCACGCTCGTGCGCGGCTTCTTCCATGAGAACTTCAAAGAGCTCTTCGGCCCGCAGGCCAAAGCCGACCTCATGCTGGTGGATGAATCCGATCCGCTCGAGTCCGGCATCGAAATCATCGCCAAACCGCCGGGCAAGAAGCTCCAGACCATCAGCCTCCTCTCCGGTGGCGAGCGCAGCATGACCGCCGTGGCGCTGCTCTTCTCCATCTATCAGGTGAAGCCCTCCCCCTTCTGCGTGCTGGACGAGCTCGATGCCCCGCTCGACGAGACCAACATCGGCCGCTTCCTCAAGATGCTCGACAAGTTCATCGACAACTCGCAGTTCATCATCGTCACGCACAACAAGCGCACCATGAGCCGCGCGGACGTGATCTACGGCGTCACCATGCAGGAGTTCGGCGTGTCCAAGCCCGTCGGCGTCCGCATGACCACCGAGGACAAACGCAGCACCACCAAGACCGCCGAGGAACTGCAGCTCGAAGCCCCCGCCGACCGCCCACGCATTGAAAGCATGGATGAGCAGCAGGAGCGGCTCACCGAAATCGAAGAGCAGGAGGAGGAATCTCCCGCCGTGCTGGTGTAGCAGCGGAACCTCGTCAAGAATTCAACGACCAAGAGGGTCAAGGTCTCGGCCTTGACCCTCTTGACGTCTCGGCCGTTGACGCTCCTATCACCCATGACCTTCACCATCGAAGCCTTCCAGTTCCACGTCCTGCCCATGCGCACGCGGTTTCCGTTCAAGTATGGCATCGCCAGCATGAGCGCCCTGCCGCATCTGTTTGTGACGGCGGACCTGGTCGTGGATGGAAAAGCGGTGAGCGGAATCGCCAGTGAGGGCCTGCCGCCGAAGTGGTTCACGAAGGATCCGGATACGCCGTTCGAGGTCGATCTCGCGGAGATGATCGCGGTGATTCAGAATGCCTCGCGCATCGCACGGCTCGCGGCGGAGAAGGAGACGGGCTTCTTCGCCTGGTGGCAGAATCTGTATGCCGAGCAGACGAACTGGGCGCAGGTCAAGGCGGTGCCGCCCCTGCTGGCGAATCTGGGCGTCAGCTTGACCGAACGCGCGGTGCTCGATGGCCTGTGCAAGGCACTGGGCCAGCCGCTGCATGCCGTGCTGCGTTCGGACGTGCTCGGCATTGATCTCGGTGCGGTGCGCGAGGAACTGCGAGGCCTGCGCGTGAGCGATGTCATTGCGCCGCAGCCGCTCGCACGCCTGTTTGCGCGGCACACCGTCGGCTTGGGCGATCCACTCACCGCAGCGGACGGCACACTGGACGACGGACTGCCCTACACGCTGGAGGAAAACATCCGCGCCTATGGCCTGCGCTACTTCAAGATCAAGGTCTGCGGCAAGCCGGAGACCGATCTGCCGCGCCTGCGCGAGATCACCCGCATCATCACCGCCAATTGCCCGGACGGCTTTCACGCCACGCTGGATGGCAACGAGCAGTTCGACGACCTCGCCAGCTTCCGCGACTTCTACGCCACGCTCAGCGCCGATTCCGCGCTCGCGCCCTTGTTTCAGCGCCTGCTCTTGATCGAGCAACCCCTGCACCGATCCAAGGCCTTGAACGAAGACGTCGCCGACACACTGCGTTCCTGGACTGACGGCCCCGGCATGATCATTGATGAAAGCGACGGTTCCCTGGCTGACCTGCCGCGCGCCCTCGACCTCGGCTATCGCGGCACCAGTCACAAGAACTGCAAAGGCATCGTCAAAGGCATCGCCAACGCCGCCCTGCTTCAAAAACGCACCCCCGTCATTCGCGGCGGCCCCCTGCTCAGCGGCGAGGACCTCGCCAACGTCGGCCCCGTCGCCCTGCTGCAGGACCTCAGCATCATGGCCCTGCTCGGCATCACGCATGTCGAGCGCAACGGCCACCACTACTTCCGCGGCCTCAGCATGCACTCCTCCGCCACGCAGGACGCCATGCTCCAGCAACACGCCGGTCTCTATCATCGCCACGCCGAAGGCTTCGCCACCCTGCGCATCGAAAACGGCTCCCTCGATCTGCAATCCGTCAACGCCGCCCCCTTCGGCTGCGGCATCACCCTCGACGTCACGCCCTTCGAACCCCTCAACGCCTGGATCAAACGCGGCGGGATGGGGGAAATGTAAAATGGTAGGATGCGTTCAGGATGAAGCTGTGACTCGTTCGCCAGGACGCTTTCGCGAACTACCTCACGATCAATTTCCCCTGCACCCGTGCCGCTTCGATCACATTGCGGTTGGCCGTGAAAAGAGTGATGCCGCTGACGGTGCAGAAATCGCCATCGTCGGTAAGGATGTGTGGATTTCCGGCGGCTCGGACGGATTGCAGGAAGTAGAGATCGTGGCCGTCGAGAGGAAACAAGGCGCTGTCTGAGCTGGCCTGAGTTGCGGCGGCTTCATCCAGCACCAGTGGCGGTTGCAGGCACTGGCTGCCGTTGGCTCCGACATCCTGCCATGCGGTCTGGATCACCTTCGCCACCCTTGCTCTCTCGGCGGCATTGTTGTGGCGGTATTCTTTCGCCGTGGTGTAGCCAGGAATAGCTCCTGCTTGTTTGGCGATCTCGTATTCCATTTTCTCGATCTGGTGGCCGAGTTCAGAGAGTTGCAGCGGGCTCCAGGAAATGGTGCAGCCCTGACGATAGCAGTGTTGGAGATACTTGATATAGGGCGCGCTTTGCTGCTGCCGCCTCGGGTCCATGGTCGCGCTCGAATACGTCATCCAGAACCAGACATTCGTGTCCACCCAAAACTTGTCCGACGCCTTCGGCGCGTCGGTTCGTAGATCGACCACCGTTGCTTCGACCTTGAAGGCAATGGCCATCAGGCTTCGACCGCGTGCTGTTCCATGACCGAGTCCACGGCCCTCTGATACACGGGGTCGCTAAAATACTTTTCCCCGACCTCCAGGCTGCGGGCGAGGGTTTCCACCGCATGCTGCGGCAGATTGAGGATCTTCATCTTGCTGCGGAGTTCCTCGCGGCTGTAGTCCTTCAGCAACGCGGCAATGCTGCCGTTGAAGTATGGCGACATGTGAACACGGGTGCCGACGAAATCGAGTTCCACCGGCTCGCTGCCGATAAGGGCCGGGCGCAGTTTGTTGAGCAGTGCTTCCCCGTCTTCATAGGTCATGCAGAGCTCGCCGGTGATGTTGGTGACGTTGAGTTTCATGGTTAGTTGGGAGAATTGATCAAAAAGGTACCACAGATACGTTCTCGGAGGCCAGTACGTAATAAGTGTCATCGCATTGCAGGCGAATGTTCACCAGGGTGCCCTCAAAATGGGCGCGAAGAGTCGCAAAGGTTTCCTGCTTGTCAACCAGCCTGTAACCGCCGTCGTGGCTGTAGATGTCCAGACTGCCCCGCGCGGCTTGCACAAACTCCCGCAGAATATCGAGACCAATGCCACGGCTGATGCCGGGCGTTTGGGCCGTCGAGTTCCCGCGCGCAAAGGCCCATTGCATGCAGGCTGCCGCCGAGTTGGTCTCTGCGGCAGCTCCGGGTCCGCGAAACACGCGCACGTTCGAGGGAATGCCAACACCGAAGTCGGCCAGGGCCAGAGTCAGTTCATTGCGGTTCTTGAAATACTGCCCGCAGACCATGACACCGATGGGTGATCTCGAGTGCTGAAAGGCATTCATGTAAAGTTCCGCCACCCGCGACACGATCTGGTCACGCAGTCCGGCACTTACGCCGATCCACCCACGCCCTAGCCAGTATTCGCCGAGGTAATGCTGAAAGGCCGCTGCATTCTGCTGACCATCCACCCGGAATGGGATGGAGTTTCCCTTCCACGGCCCCTCCTGGCCGCCGAACTCATACAGAAAGCCGCTCTGGGCCAGATTCGTCTGGACCCAGTTGTTCTGGAGCGTCTGCCAGCGGAAGTCCACCATTCTGCCGCGAAGCTGCAAGACCCGTGCCAGCCCGCCCAGAAAGACCAGCGCGTTCGGACGCAGGAAATCGCAGTAGTGGAACTCGAAGGCAATGTCGTCCTCGGAACTCATCGCCGTCTTCCAGATGCCGCAGAGCACCTGGAAGTCGCCAGGATCATCGTTGATGCGGCCGATGGGGATGACGGTCATGGCTCACAATTCTCCTCTAAACGCCTTCGCCAGCAGTGCGGCTTCAAAGCGGCGGAGGTCTTCGGTGATGCTGGCGGCGTGCTTCGTGATCTCGCGCTGGCGTTTCACGAGTTCGGTGAAGCGGCGTTGTTCTTCGATGGGTGGGACGGGGACTTGGATTTGTTTGAGGCGTTCCAGGCCGAGGGTGCGGTTGCGGCCGGCGCTGCCGGGGCTGGCGGCGCGAATGTCTTCCAGGCCGCGGGCGGTGAGGAAGTGAAAGCAGAGGAACTCGGGCGTGGATTGCTGCGGATTGGCCAGGTAGGTGATGTAGCGGTGGGAACCGGCGCGGCCATCATCCTCCGGCTGCGCCACCGCGATGGCTCCTTCCCAGCCGAAGACGTTGCTGAAGACGAGATCGCCCGCGTGGATGCGGAAGATGCGCTTGCCGCCCACCTCGGTGCCGCTGAGCGCGGGCTTGTGAAAGGTGCCTTTGCCGAAGCTGCGCAGCCCCAGCTCCGGGTAGCTGCCCTCCGGCGTGGTCGTGATGGGACGCCGCACCGGACTGGCGACGGCCTCCAGCGGTTGCTGCGGTGCCTCGGCGGCCAAGCGCTCGTAAAACGACGCCACCGCTCGCTGCATGTCGCTGGCGATGGCCTGCGTGTGCTCGGCGAGTTCTTGAGCGCGGGTCGTGAGCGATTCGATGCGGGTTACGATGCTCTCCTGTTCAGATGGCTTTCTTGGGAAGCTAATCTCTTGCTCTTTAAGCAGCTTGTAGTGGCGGCTGTATCCCAAATCGTGAAGCTCAAGCGACTTCATCCAGTAAAAGAAGAGCTTGGAATTCAATCCGGGTTTTGGTTTGAGCAACACCACTCCATCTGCGCCAACCGCAAAATCAAAATCCACGAACTTTATGGTCTTGGTATGGTCGCCAAACACGACAACTGGTGGAGCCTCATGAAAAAGGGCTGCACGATTGTCAGTGTAACCAACCACGAGCGCTTGGCCTTGATCAACAATTGGATAAAGGCCGGAGCTTTGGTAGTCACTGGAAAGTAGCTTCGCTCCTTTGCTCTTGATCCGTTTGGCGGCGTCCTCAAAAGACAAAGTTACCCACTCAGATAATGGATACGGCCTATCCATCTTGAGGATTTATGTGCGATTGCTGGAGTAACTCACGCATCTCCGCAACCAGTGTCAGGATTCGTTGCTCACGCTCAACGGTGGCTTCCAAAATATCCTCGGGCTCATCATGATCGGTTTTATCTGCTTCAATCAGACCAAGGCTCGACGGAGTGAGGTTGTAATTGTTCTCAACGATCTTATTTACAGGCACCAGCCATGCTTTTCCATCTTCGGTGGCTTGTGTCGGCCACTTGGCGAGCATGTCAGGGAAGTCGTTGCGGAACCCTGCGCCGAACTTGCGTGCTTTCCGAAGTGAGGAGCCATCGCCCTCGACATTGTAGAACCAGACGTTCTTGGTTGGGCGTCCGGTCTTTTTGAAGATGAGGAAGCAGGTGGAGGTCGGCGTGTAAGGCTCGAACATGCCTTTCGGTAGGGTGACGACGGCTTGGAGGTCGCACTCGGCGAGGAGGCGCTTTTTCACCTCGATGTGGGCGGTGGTGTCGCCAAAGAGGATGCCGCTGGGGAGGACGACTCCGGCACGCCCGCCCTGCCGAAGACTACGCAACGCAGCGGCGAGGAAGAGGACGTATTTGTCTCCTTTGCCGACGCGGAGGGAGCGTTTCGGCGTCTGGCTGGCACCGGAGAAGGGCGGGTTTTCCACGATGCAGTCGAACTGCACCTCATCCCACTTGTCCTCGCTGCCGCCGATGCCGTCACGACGCACGATGGGGCTGTGGTCGAAGCCGTGGAGCACGGCGTTCATGGCGGCCATGCGGATGATGTCCTTGTCGCCTTCAAACAGATGGATGGTGCCTTTTTGCAGAAACTCCCACTGTGCGGGAGTGAGCTTGTCGCCGAGGCCGCGCTTCACCGTCTGGCCGTAGGGCGCGGGGACTTCACGCACGAACTGCGGGGAGGTGTTTGCCAGCAGGATGTGCTCATACACGGCGATGGCGAAGCCGCCGGTGCCTCCGGCGCTGTCGCACATGGTTTCGCCGATCTGCGGGTTCACCATTTCGACGATGACGCGGATGAGATGGCGCGGGGTGCGGAACTGCGCGGCCTTCTTCTGGCTGCCGAGGTCGTTGACGAGGATCTCGAAGAGATCGCCCTTCACGTCAGCGTCCTCGCTGAGGAAGTGAACGGGGCTGATGATGTCCACCGCGCGGCGCAGCGTGGCTCCGTCTGGGATGACGATGGCGGCGTCCTCAAACAAGGCACGGGCTGCGATGGAGAGATCCGGGTGGAAGGTGAGCCGTGGCAGCAGATCCCGCAGGGTGCGGAGCATGCGGTCGTTGTCAGGATCGGTGGTGAGCGTGCTCCAGCGGAGTTTGGCGAAGTCCACATCCTGGCCATCAATCGCGACTTTTTTGAAGATGGCATTTGGGTCGCCACGCTCGGCCTCCATCTCCTCCAGCATCTTCAGGAAGATGAGGAAGCTGATCTGGGTGACGTAGGTGATGGGGTTGGTGACATTGGCCTCCCACATGACCTTGCACAGGCGTTTGAGGAGGCTGGAGAGGGAGGCGGAATCCATGAATCAGGTAATCAGGCGGCTTTGACGATGGCATCTAGTTCGCTGAGCACTGACTGCAAGCCATCCCGCCCGAAAAGGCTCTCGGCACGCACACGACCGCCGAGGAAGGTGAAGGGCGGCTTCGTGAACAGGGTGGGATCAAGCGACAGATACTTGCCCTCGGTGAGGGCGGAGAGCACGACGTTCCGCAGCAGTTCCAGCAGGCGGGCCTGCTCGGGTTTGTCCGCGTTCGAGTGCTGGGCCAGCCAGGCATTGAAGGCACGCTCGACACGCTCCTCCCGCGTGGGCAGCTTGATGAGGCCGAGGGCGGCGCGGATGAAGTCGGTGAGGCTGCCGGTGGGCTGATCGAAGGCTTTTCTCAATGCGGCCTCATCAAAGTAGAACTGCGGGCTGTTCAGCGTGCGGCGCAGGTCTTCCCACTCGTCTTCAGTGAGGGATTCACCAGCGAGCACCTTCTCCACGGCGGGGTGCGTCCTTTGCAGGACGACGATGCGCTCGCGGAAGTGGTCCTGATATTCACGGCGGTCAATGGCGAGACCTTCGGGGCCGACGATGATCATCTCACGACGACGGAACTCATCGCTCAGTTCGCCTTCCTTGATGTTGATGAACTCACGCAGCGGCGGTGGAGGAGGTGGTGGTGGCGGATCAACGATGTCGCCACCGCCGTCATCCCCACCTTCGCCGGGACGCTGACCCACGGGACGCGGGCGGTGATACTGCTGACCGGGGTCGTTGAAGCGGGCGTGATTGTTGACGAAGTCATAGATGAGGAAGCTGGTCTTCCCGATGCGCGGACAGAGGCGGCTGCCGCGCCCGCGCATCTGCGCATATTTCAGCGCAGAGCTGGTTGGTCGCAGCATGACAAGGTTTTCCACCTCCTTGTGATTGTAGCCGGTGTCCAGCATGTCCACGGAGATTGCGATGACGGGCAGCGGATCGAACTTGAAGGCGTCGATGACCGTCTTGGGATTGCCGTTGTTGGCGTAGCAGGTGATTTTCTGCGCAAAGGACTCCCTCACCTCGCCGGGGGAGCGATTCGTCTGCTGGGCGATGCGAAGGCAGGCAGCGGCGGGCAGGAGTTTATTGAACAAGCGGGTGAGGATGTCCGCCTGCCGTTCACCGACGGCGAAGACGATGGTTTTGCGCGGATGCGTCTGCGGACGCTCCTCCTCGACGCGGTAGTACTCCTCAATGATGAGCTTCAAGCGGTCCTCGGACTCGATGAACTTGCCCCAGTCGGAGAAGCCATAGTCCTCGTCCTCCCACTCGACGCCGTCGAAGGTTAGGCGTGTCTCAGCGAGGTAGATGCGGTAGTCGGCGAGGAACTTGTCGGCGATGCCTTCCTGGATGGTGTAGGCGTAGGTGGGGCGGCCTTCCTCAGCGGCGCTGTCCCAGCACTCGAAGAACATGTAGGTGCTGCGCACGAGCTGGCGCTCGTGATGGCTGATCCAGCGCAGCTCACCCGGATTCGGCGTGGCGGTGAGGCCGATGTGGATGGCATCGAAGTGGCCGAGCGTGGCGCGGTGGCTGTTGTAGATGCTGCGGTGGCACTCGTCCGTGATGACGAGATCGAAGTAAGCGTGACCAAAGCCGCCTTCACCGAGCTGACCGGCGATGGTATCTAGCGTGCCGACGACGACCTGGCCCTCCAGGCTTTTTTTGCCGCCAAAGAGCAGCGTGATGGGATAATCGCGCAGGTAGTCCGTGAAATCATCGTGCGCCTGCCGCGCCAGCTCGATGCGGTCGGCCAGAAACAGCACACGGGAGATGATGCCCGCCTGGAACCAGCGCTTGATGAGCAGGGCGATGGTCATGGTCTTGCCCGTGCCGGTAGCCATCTCAAACAACATGCGCCGTATGCCGCTGATGAGGGCTTCATCGGCCTTCTCCATGCACTTGATCTGGTAAGGCCGCGTCTCGCAGTCTTCGCCTTGAGAGCGAAAGCGGCGTGGAATTGGGATGGCCTTCAGCGAGGTCTCCACAGTACCTGCGCGATGCTGTCGGAGATTGGCCCGCCGCTCCATGTCCGCTGGTGACGGAAAGCCGACGACCGGACGTGCATCGCCCGTCTCGTATTCCCAGAAGTAATGCTCGCGACCATTGCTGAGGATGACGAACGGCGCACCGAGCTTGACCGCGTAGGCCTTGGCCTGCGCTTTGGCTCCATAAGGGTCGGTGGAGAAACGCTTCGCCTCCAAAACGCACAAGGGCCGTGTGCGCTGGTTCTTGAACAGATAGTCCGCCCTGCCATCCGCCACCGCTTCCTCCGTGGAAACCTGCGCAGGATTCTCAATGTCCCACCCAGCCTCTCGAATGAGGCGGTCGATCACGATTCGAGCTGAAGCTTCGGAAGACATTGAGGAAATTTGCGCATCAAAGCGGAGTCACCTAGCAATGGCAAGGAATTGTCCTGATCGGAAGGCCGAGACAAGAGCTTGCTGCGCCAAGGATGTGGAGATGGGGAAAAGAGGAGACTTGGGGACTTGTGGACGAGGCACTGTTGGCTCGGTGCGCAAGCATCTCTTGAAAATCAGCGGATTGAATGCTTTTCAGCCTCCTCGGAAAAGGTTTTTCCCAAGAGGGATGTCACGTTTTCGAGTCCGATTCTGGCATTTCCGGACGGGGAATGGCCGGTTCCGCACTCGTCGCGCAACTTGCCCGCGCCGCCCCGGAACTTGCCAGGCTGGGGACGGGATGTCCGCACTCCTTGGAGTAGGGGCGGGTGAGAGCGTTCCAATTTTACCGAAAGGATGTTTTGACGCGGGGGCGGGTGGGCGGACAGGGTGCGGGCATGAAACTGTTTCGCGATTTTCTGGTGCTCGCCTCGGGCATTCTCTCGGCCTTGTACCTGCTGAACGTCGGCTTCGGCGTGGTGGAACTGATTCCGGACAATGTGCCGATCTTTGGCAATCTGGATGAGGCGGCGGCTACGGGGCTGCTGATCAACTGTCTGGCCTACTTCGGCCTGAATGTGGGCCATCTCTTCCGCCGCAAGGACGCCGAGGAGGCCGGGAAGCAGCCGAAAACGCCACCGAAGACCTACGACATCGATTCGAACGGTTGAGAGGCCCCGGGTCAGTTGTGCGCGGAGCAGGCCGGATCGACGATGTCGATGCTGCAGACGACGGCGGTCACCTGACGCACCTTTTCATGCCTCCGGAGACGGCAGGGTGTCATCGACCGGTAGGGGTTTCGTTTCACGCAGCGGTGCGGTGGCAAAGACGAAGCGGTGGATGCCGGGGAGATCGGGCGCGGTGTGGGCGGCGAGGTAGCCGAGCGCGGCGCAGCGAGCGGCGACGGGCGCGCCCTGATCATGGCCGACTTCGAGGGCGATGAGGGCGTTGGAATTCAGGTGCGGCAGGGCGTCGCTGAGGAAGCGCTCGACGATGCGGAGGCCGTCGGGACCACCGTCGAGAGCGAGGACGGGATCGCGTTTGACCTCGGGGCTGAGAGTCGGGATCTCGGCGGTGGGGATGTAGGGCAGATTGGCGACGATGAGGTCGAAGGTGCCGGTGATCTTTTCAAAGAGGTCGCTGCGGATGAACTGGGGCGTGATGCCGAGGCGGGAGGCGTTCAGACGGGCGAGGTCGAGGGCGTCCTCGCTGATGTCGGCAAGGATGACAGCGCTCAGCGGCCAGGCTTTGGCGAGGCTGAGCCCGATGCAGCCGGAGCCGGTGGCCATGTCGAGCACTCGGAGGGGGGCAGTGGCGAACTTTTTGAGGATGAGTTCGACGAGGGTTTCGGTCTCCGGCCGCGGAATGAGGGCGCGGTGGTCGCTGATGAATTCGTGGCCGCAGAATTCGACGCTGCCAAGGAGATGCTGCAGGGGCTCCCCTTCCCCGCGACGGCGCAGGAGCTCGCGCAGGGTGGCGAGGTCGGCCTCCGGGACAGCTTCACCGAAGCGGAGGTAGAGATCGAGCCGTCGGCAGCCGAGGACGTGGGCGAGGAGGTGCTCCATGTTCAGGCGGGCTTCCTCGATTTTTCGCTTCTCCAGGTAGGCGGCGCCGGATTGGAGGATTTCGAGAAGGGGCTTCATGGAGGAAATGACGAATACGGAATGACGAATGCCGAGCGGAGACTGGAAACACTAACCGTTCGGTGATGCATCTATCAAACCGGTTTCGGTGATGATTTGATGAACGCGCTGGTCGTGGGGCTCGCAAGGGATGTCGTCGATGATCTGCAGATCGTAGGCGATGCCGATGCGGCGGGCGCGGCAGTCCGGGTGGGCGAGCAGGCGGTCGTAGAAGCCGCCGCCGCGGCCGAGGCGGAGCCCGCCGCGTGTGAAGGCGAGGCCGGGGACGAGGATGATGTCGAGGGAGGAAACGGGGAGAGACGGGCAGTGCGCCTTCGGTTCCCACACGTTCATCGCGCCGCGCTGGAGATCGTCCATCGAGCGGACCTGCCGCGGGCGGAGTTCGTTTCCCTCGATCTGAAAAAAGGCGGCGTAGGATGCCGCAGCAACGATTTCAGGGAGAACGAGCGGGAGGAAGTCAGGTTCATTCTTCAGGCCTCCGAACAGCGAAATGCAGAAGGACGCGTCCGACTGGTCACAACGGTGCAGGATGTGCCCGGCGATGTGAGCGGCTGCACTGCGGCGTGCGGATTCCTCCATGGCACGGAGACGACCGCGCATGTGCTGGCGAAGCGTGGGTTTGTCGTGCATGAGGGGCATTCGCCGTTCCCTTTTCTGGCGGGTTGAGCTTCAGAGAAGCTCGGGCTTCTGCAGGAGCTCGGCGACGCGCTTGAGAAGGCGTCCGGCGCCGCCGCCGTCAAGGACACGGTGGTCGAAGCTGAGGGTGAGCTCGGCTTCGGTGACGGGGATGAACTGCTTCACTTCCTCGCTCCAATGCGGGACTTTGCTGCCGGCGCCGAGGCCGAGGACGAGATTCTGCTCCGGCAGCGGGATGGGCGTGGCCCAGACGATGCCGAAGGTGCCGAAGTTCGTGACGGTGGCGATGCCGGGGCGGTTGATGTCGCTGGGGAGGCGGCGGGCGCGGGCCTGCTCGACGAGCTTGTTGTAGGTGGGGACCAGCTTGAGGAGCGGGGTCTTTTCCACCTCGCGCAGCGTGGGGACCATGACGCCGTCGTCCACTTCGACGGCGAAGCCGATGTCGATGGCCCGGGGATGGACGATGCGGTTGCCGATGAGGCGACCGGCGACGGCGGTGTTTTCAGCGAGGGCGAGGGCGAGGGCGCGGATGACGTAGAGGGCGGGGCCGGGCTTCGGATCGGTCTTTCTGCGATGGGCGAGCATGGCGTCCAGCACGATGGGGCTGCCGACGGTGGCGAGCGGACGCGCCCAACTGCGGCGCATGCTGTCGGCGACGGCGATGCGCATGGGCGAAGCCGGCGTCATGCGGTGCTCCTCCAGCCCGCGGAGGAAGGCTTCGAAGTCTTCGACGGTGACACGCCCGCCGGCTCCGGTGCCGGGGACGCCGGAGAGGTCGGCCGCATTCAGACCGAGTTCGAGCATGCGGGCGCGCATGCGGGGGGAGATGTAGCTGGCTCCGGTGGCGCCGGCCGGCACGGGAAGTCCGCCGCTGACGACAGGCTCGACGGTGGGCTGGCGGTTGGAGATGACATCGTCGTCACTGATCTGGAAGTGCAGATTTTCGACAACGTCGGAAGCGTCGGCAGGATGCCGGGTGTCAAGGGACGGCCGGGAAGCGCCGGAGACACCGAGAGCCTGGGCGTCTTCCTCGGTGATTTCGAGTTGCCCGAGCGTAGAGCCGACTGCGTAGCTGGTCTGCGGGACGGTGGTGACTTGCGCGAGCTTCCCGGCGCAAGGAGCCGTGACGGCCATCGTGGCTTTGTTGGTCTCGACTTCGAAGATGTCTCCGCCCGCTTCGACCGTTCCGCCGGTCGGGATCAAGATGCGAATGATGGTGGCTTCGGCGATGGATTCGCCAAGCTGGGGCATCAGGATGGGGATGGAGGGCATGGCTGGATGCTGGATGCTGGATCAATACCGGATCAGGCGGCGGAGAGCGGCGGCGATGGTGGCGACGGTGGGACGATGCGCCTTCCAGAGATTGGGGTGATAGGGAATGGGCGTGTCCTTGGAATTCAGGCGCATGGGCGGCGCATCGAGCAGGTGGAAGCCCTCACTGGCGACGCGGGAGACGATTTCCGCCGTCACACCGCCCCACGGAAAGGCCTCGCCGAGGGCGAGGAGCCGGCCGGTGCGGGCGACGGAGGCGAGGATGGTGTCGGTGTCCATGGGCTTGACGCTGCGGAGATCCACGACCTCGATCTGGTAGCCGTCGAGCTGCAGTTCCTCTGCGGCGCGCAGGGCCTCGTGAACCATGGCGCTGTAGGTGACGATGGTGGCGTGCCGACCGGGCCGGGCGATGCGCGCCTTGCCGATGGGCAGTTCGCGGGAGCCTATGTCGTCGGCCTTGAGATGGTAATAAAGGAACTTGTGCTCGCAGTAGATGACCGGGTCGTTGATCGCCACGCTGTCCAGCAGCATCCAGTAGGCATCCTCGACCGTGGCGGGCGTCACGATGACGAGGCCGGGATAGTGCGCGTAGATGGCCTCCATCGACTGGCTGTGAAAGGGGCCGCTGCCCGCCGTGCCGCCAGAGGGCAGGCGGATGGTGATGGGGCAGGGCGTGTTCGTGCGCCAGAAGAGCGTGGCCGCCTGATTGACGATCTGATTGAAGCCGACGGAGGAGAAATCCGCGAACTGCATCTCGATGATCGGACGCGCCCCCTCCACGGCGGCGCCGATGGCCATGCCGATCATAGCATCCTCACTGATGGGCGCGTCGAAGACACGACCGGGAAATTCCTTGTCGAGGTTCTTCGTGGCCTTGAAGGCACCGCCGAAGGTGCTGATGTCCTGGCCGTAAAGAAAGACCGAGGGGTCAGAGTGAAGCGCCTCGAACTGCGCCTCCCGAATGGCTTCGAGGTAAGTGATGCTCATGCTTCGTGCTGCCCCTCCACGAGCTCTGTTGAGGAGAGAGCTTGCCAGTTTTCTTTGAAGGGATCAGGCAGGGGTTCCTTTGAAACCTTCGCGACCGCCTGATCCACCTTGCTCCGGGCCTCGGTGTGGAGTTCCTGAACCTCGGCCTCGGTCATCCAGCCCTCGTCCAGCACCCGCGCACGGCTGACCGCCAGGCAGTCACGCGCACTGGCGCCCTGACGGGCGGTGTCCGGTATGTAGGAGGCGTCGTCGTGCTCTCCATGTCCGGCTAGGCGGAGGAGCTTGCCCACGATCATCTGCGGCCCGCCGCCTGCACGCGCACTCCGCACCGCCCGCTGAAACACCTCAACGCAGGCCGCGAGGTCCGTGGCATCGACGGTGTAGCCCTGAACGCCATAGCCGAGGGCGCGATCCACCAGGTTTTCGCAGGCATACTGACGATTGTTCGGCGTGGAGTAGGCAAATTGATTGTTGGCCACGCTGACCACGAGCGGCAGCTTTTCCACCGCCGCCATGTTCAGCGCCTCATGGAAGGCTCCGGTGGAAGTGCCCCCGTCTCCGATGCTCGTGGCCCCGATGGCATCCCCGAGCCTGCCGGCGAGCCTTCTCGCAAAAAGAGTCCCGGAAACGACCGATGTAAGGCTGCCCAGGTGGCTGATCATCGCCAGAAGCCCCTCTTTCGGCCGACCGCGGTGAATGTTTCCGTCACGCCCCCGCATCGGCCCCGTCAGGACCCCCAAATAAGTGCGCACGGCATCGAGAATGGGCTCCCCGAAGGCCAACCGGCCCGCCTGATCACGAATGAGGGGACCGTAAACATCTTTTCCCTTCTGAAGCTGCACGCCCAGCGCCGCGCTGAAAGCCTCCTGCCCCTTCCCCACATAGACACCGCCGACGATGCGTCCTCCTGCCCGGTAGAGACCGGCCAGCTTCTCCTCAAGAATCCGCGCCAGTACCATGTGCTGATAGGCACGCAGGTACTGCGGACGAATTTCGACGTCAAAGTCGCTTCCTTGGGATGATCTCGTTTCGGCGAGTGACACGGCACATAGTTGGTGGCGAGCGTGGGATTCGTCAACTTCCTCACCCACTGATTTCACGGCGTTGACCGAAAGCAGCGGGTGATGGCATCGGAATGGCTGAGTGGAGCATGTGACTAAAATTTTGAGAAAAAACGAGACATGAAAGAAGTCTTTATGATAAAATGTTTGAAAATTCCATAGACTAGTGGAAAATTCATAAAGTTTGGTTAATTTTTTAGAATCCCATGGAATCGCTCATTGCCTCTGCCGCCACCGACCCTGCTTTCTCAGACTTCCAAGTCATGAGCTTCGGAAGCGTCCTGCTGCCGGACCATCCGATTCGCTTCGGCTTCCAGGTGGACATCGTGCCCTCGAACTGCCCCACGAGCATCCTTTTCGGCCTGATCAGCCGCGATCATGTCAACGGCGGTCGTGCGGCCAAAACCTCTGGATTCGCCGTCCGGGTGGATCTGGAAATGCGGGAAGTCTGGGACATGATTAACGACAGCGGGCTGGTCGGCTGGGTGGAGCATCCGCTGGGCCTGGCCGCTTTCACGGACGAAGAGCCCCTCCTGCTGGGATGGGAGATCGAATTCTACGGACAGGTGCTCATCCCGAAGCTCATCGTAGCCGACCAGCAGTGGCTCTACCCGGCCATCCAATGCCCCAGCCCGATCGTCATGGAATCCGTTGTCGGCTGGCAGGGAGAATGTGACGCGGACCCCCGCAGCGTTTTCCTGCATCCCGCCCTGTGGCGTGAACAAGTGCCCCAGGAATCCCCGGCCGCCCCCCATCGGGACTCCGGCAGCGGGATCGGCATCGAAGGCCGCCCGGAGCGCGGGGAAAGTTGATTCCGCGCTGTCATTCACCGGCAGGGGCCGCTTTTCGTCCGCCGAAGCTCCGGCTTGAATCCCGCCGTTTTCCCCGTTAACGGCACGGCTCATGAACAACACGGAAAGTCGCATCCTCATCACCGGCGGTGCCGGATTCATCGGCAGCGCCCTCGTCTGGGAGCTGAACCGCCGCGGCTGCGAGAACATCGTCGTCTGTGACCGCCTCAGCACGGACGAAAAGTGGAAAAACCTCGTCCCGCTCAAATTCGCCGACTACATCGACGGCAACGACCTCCTGCAAAACGTCCTGCACTCGCCCGCGAAGCTGGGCCGTTTCGATTTGATCCTGCACCTCGGCGCCTGCTCCGCCACCACGGAGCGCGATGCGGACTACCTCATGCGGAACAATTACGAATTCAGCAAGCAGCTCTGCCAGTGGGCGCTGCGGGATGGCGCACGTTTCGTTTATGCCTCATCCGCAGCGACTTACGGCGACGGAGCGCACGGCATGAACGATCAGGATCCGGACATCCACAAGCTCCGCCCGCTGAACATGTACGGCTACTCGAAGCACCTCTTCGACCTCCACGTCAAGCGGGAGGGCTGGCTGCCGAGCATCGTCGGCCTCAAGTACTTCAACGTCTATGGCCCCAACGAAGACCACAAGGCGGACATGCGCAGCCTCGTCCACAAAGCCTGCGGCCAGATCCTCGCCACCGGCAAGGTGCAGCTCTTTAAATCCCACCGCCCCGACTACAAAGACGGCGAGCAGATGCGTGACTTCCTCTACGTGAAAGACGCCATCCGCATGACCCTCCACCTGGCCGAGACCGCCAGCGCCGGCGGCCTTTTCAATCTCGGCTCCGGCCGGGCTCACACCTGGATCGAGCTGGCCACCGCCATCTTCACCGCCCTCGGCAGGGAGCCGGTCATCGAGTTCATCGACATGCCGGAGCACCTGCAGTCGAAGTATCAGTACTACACCTGCGCCGACATCGCCAAACTCCGCGCGTCCGGCTTCACGCACGAAATCACCGCCCTCACCGAGGCCGTGCGCGATTACGTCCAAGGCTACCTCGTTCCCGACCGGCGCCTCGGCGATGAAGCCGCCGGGGAGTGATCTGCCCGCCATATGGCAAGACCATCCCGAAGCTCGCGCCGGACTACTTGGTTTTCATGACATAGACGCCGTCCCAGTCGGGAGGCGGCGGGCTGGCCTTCATGTCCTCACAGCGACGGATCATCACGAGCGAGGGATTGTCGTCCTGATGCCGCTCCCGGTGGGCGGAGCGCTGAAAGCAGGTTTGAGCATCCGTCCAGTCCTGCGCAAAGTAGCGCTCGATGCCCCGCTGATAGATGGCGAGGCACTCACGGGTCTCCTCGGACACCTCAGCGGTGAAACCGATGAGTTCGAACATCTCTACGGGAGTGCTGCGGCCTTTGACGACGATCCGGTCGAGCAAGCGGAAGGTGAGATCGTCCTGGTGCTTCCGTGCGCGGTCACGGGTCTCTCCGGTGATCATGGTGTGGACACCGTAGCTCTTGGCGCCGCTCTCACTGCGGGCGGCGAGGTTCACAGTGTCTCCCATCATCGTGTAATTTAAGCGTCGGCGGGACCCCATCATACCGATGATCGCCAGACCGGAGTTCACGCCGATGCGGGTCTCCATTTTGAGGACGATTTCAGGCCAGTTTCCTTGCTTGCGCCATTTTTCGCGAAGTTCGAGCTGGCGCTTTTGCATGAGGATGGCGGCGCGGCAGGCGTGGTAGGCGTGCCCTTCGAAGGAAAGCGGGGCGCCGAACATGCCAACGATGGCGTCACCGATGAATTTGTCGAGGGTGCCGCCGTTGTCGTGGAGGATGTCGGTCATCTCCGTGAGGTAGTCGTTCATCAGCTCGACGAGGCGCTCGGGGCCGAGTTTTTCGGAGAATGAGGAAAAACCGGCGATGTCGCTGAAGAAGGCGGTGATCTCCGACTGATGGCCGCCGAGTTTCGGCTCCTCCCCGGAGGCGATCATCTGCTCGACCACCTGGGGAGCCAGGAAGGTGCCGAACATGCCCTTGATGCGGCTTTTTGCGCGGAGTTCGATGACGAGGCGGTGGACGATGGAGCCGCCCTGAACGGCAATGAAACCGATCACGGGCCAGGCCAGCGGGAGATGCAGGCTTTCGCTCTGGAAAAAGAAAAATGCGGCGGCGACATAGACGCCCGCCAGCAGCAAGGGCACGGCGACGGACATCCCGATGGAGCCATGGCGGAGCACGAGAACAGTCATGAAGGCGATGATTGCCCACGCTGCGACGACCAGCGGCAGGTCCAGCGAGTGGACGTAGTCGCCGGAAAGGATGCTGCTGAGCGCGTTGGCATGGACGAGCACCAGCGGCGTCTGCGGACCATGCGGCGTGAGGCCCAGGTCGGAGAGGCCTGCGGCGGTCTGGCCGACGAGCAGGATCCGCCCTTCCACGGGCGGAAAATCCCCGGGCCACGCCTGGTCTTGCACCTCGGCCAGCTTGGACACGAGGGCGGCGTAGGGGACGAAGGTGAAACTCTCCGGACGCCGGTAGTTGATCGTCATCTGGCAGCCGTCATCGACCGGGATGTCCCAATTTTTACCCTTCCCGCTGACACGGACGTGACCAGGGACGACTTCCACGGCATCCGTGTCCAGTCCCTGACTCTGCAGCAGAGCCTGGAGCACAAGGCTGGGAAAAATGCGGCTGCCGCAGCGCACGACGAGCGGAATGCGGCGGCGGGCGCCATCCGCCCCGGGCGGGCAGTTCACGAAGCCGACGTGCGAGCTTTCGGCGAGGATCTGCACGGGCAGCAGGCCCGTGTCGTGACCGACGAGCCGGGCGGGATCGCCCTTGAAACGGGTGATCGCCTTGGTGTTCCCGGCGTAGTCCTCCTCGAACGGCGGACGCCCTTCCAGGACCTCGGCTGCGGCGGCGGTGATCGACGAGCTGACGAGGATGAGGGCGTCCCCGAAGGCCTGATCGCTGGCAGGATCGGGGCTGGGCTCGCTGAAGATCAGATCGAAGGCGACCGCGGCGGGGGGACGCGCGGCGAGCTGCGTCATGAGGGCGCCGTGGATCTCGCGCGCCCAGGGCCAGCGGCCAAAGCGCGTCAGCGCATCCTCGTCGATGCCGACGATGAGGACGGAGGCATGCGCCTGCGGATCACTGGCGGCACGGGCCTTGAAGCGCCAGTCGAGCGTGAGGTCCTCCAGCTCCCTGCCCACCGGCGTGTAGCTGAAGCCGAGCGCTAGCAGCAGCACTGCGGGCAGCAGCTTCAGGACGAACCCCAGGCTGCGTTTCTTTTTCTTCGGCATGCGGCGGGGGGGGGGAACGGTGGTTCAATACTTCACGTTCATGCCGAAGTGCAGGCGCCCGCGGGGCACATCTGCCACGCCCGAGCTGCGCAGCGGCCAGCCGTAGGCCAGGCGCAGGTCCAGGGTGTCTCCCACGCTGTAGCGCAGGCCCAGTCCCGCACTGTGCAGCTCCTGGTCCGGTTCGGAGGCGAAATCGCCCACGCTGGTGAGGTAGGCCATGTCATAGAAAGCGAAGCCGTTTAGCGTGTCCCGCCCGCCCGCCCATTTGGCGAAATGGAGCGGCGGCAGATTGAACTCGACACTGCCCCTGATGCCGGAATCTCCGCGTGCGGAGGATTCATCGTAGCCGCGCACGGTGCGGTAGCCGCCGGCGAGCACCTGCTCCGTAGGCAGCAGGCGGTCTCCGGAATACTGGCCAGCCAGATGCATCATGATGGAGCAGTCACGCGGCAGGCGCAGCAGCCGGTCCAGCTCGGCCACGGCGTACCAGTAGTCCACCTGGGACCCGGCGCGGAGCTGGTCAAAAGCTTCATACGTGTTGCGGCGCAGCAGGTTCCCGGGGCTGTAAACGCCCCCGGCGGAGAGGCGCGTGTAGCCAAGCTTGTCGGTGACGAAGAGTTCGTAGCCGAGGCGGAACTGCATGACCTGCGCACTGTTTCCGGCGAGCGCCTGTCCGCCGAAGAGCACGTCCGAGCTGGTGCTTTTGTAGTCGGCGGCCACGGTGACCTTGTGCCGCACGCGGCTCCAGGCGCTGCCCAGCGGGATGCTGTAGGCGCCGGTGAGCTGGCGGTTCACGCCGTTGACTCCCAGGGTGCCGCCGGCCTGCGGGGACTGCACGGAGTTCTCCGCCGTCACGCCGATCACTTGCAAACGATGCCGCCACGGAAACGGAACGCCCCAGACCAGGGCATGCGCCTTGAGGGCGTCGAGCTCCTGATTGCCTGAAAACTGGTAGGCCAGCGACTGCTCCGTGCCGAGCACCTGATACCAGTTGAAGCCGCCGGTCACTTCATTGAGCCCGGTGGCCACGAGGCCGGAGTTCGCATACCCGGCGTAGGCCTGAAAAGGCTTCTCCTCCTTCGTGCTGAGGATCACGTCGCTCGTGCCCTCTTTTTTCCCGCGTTCATACACGACCTTCACGTTCCGGATGGGGTTCTCATTGAGCCAGCGGACGTCCCTGCCGATCATGGAAGTGTCAATCCGCGCCCCCTGCGGCACCCGCACCTGCCTGACCATGTAGTCGGCGGAGGAATGCTGCGCGCCTTCCACGCGCACTTCCCCGAGCACGGCCTCGCGGATGATGACCTGCACATGCCCGCGGGTGATGTCCTGCTCCGGCAGGTAGGCGTCCACCAGCGGGAAATCGGTCTCTTGGTAGGCCTTGTTGATCTTTTTCACGAGCCGGTTCAGCAGCGCCATGCTCAGCGGCTGGCCGAGAAACTCGCTGCGCACTTCATCCGCGAGCCGCTCCGGCAGATGCAGGGCGGGGTCCACGGCCATGACCATGCGGGCGTCCTTTGGCAGCGCCTTGGCGGGCTTTGAGACGAGCTGCAGGGCGCGGAGGTTCACGCCGAGCGGCTTCGGATCACCCTCGTCTTCCGCGAGGGTGGCGGCAGGCGCGGCGGCGGCCTCTGCCGCCAGGTCAGCAGCCCGCCGGTCGGGAGCCACGCCGGGGCGGACGCGATCCACCAGAGTTCCTGCACCGCCGGGACTCTGGGCGGCCAGCTTTGAACACGGCCAGAGCAGGACGGGCAGCAGCGCGAGGATGGAGGGGATGGAAGACGATTTCATGATCGAAGAGCGGCGGATCAGCGGATGGCGGCGTCGAGTTCCTGGAGACTTTCCGGAGTGAAGGCGGCCTCGATGAGGCTGATGACCTGCGCACCGGGCGGCATGCCATCCCCGGCAGCACTCTGTATGCCATCCGGCGGCAGCAGGATACCGAGCCCGAGCCCGCCGATGGCGCGAGACGCCTCACTCTGCGCAGGCACTGAAAGCATGGCGAGGAGGGCTGAAATGACGCGCCCACCGGCTGGCGTGCCAGCAGGGTCCATCACCGCCAGGCCATACTCCGGCGTGACGAGGTATTCACCCGATGCGCCGAGCACAAGCGCGAGCTCCCCGAAGGCCCCGGGCATGATGATGGCCCCGAGCCTCGCCGCCGTAAGCGGCGGCACGACAAGCTCCTGCAAGTCCACCCGCACGCTGCCTGCGGCATTGTCGATACGGACCGTGCCGTCCCCGCCAAGCGTGCGGTAAAGCCGGCTGTAGGATTCGGGCGTCGAGTTTTCATCCAAAGTCCGCCTCACGCCGGCTGCGGGCGGCGCACCACCGAGGATCAGCGACTGCGCCCCGAACTGGCTGGTCACCGCCACCTGCGCCACCCCGATCGCTCCAAACGAAAGCTCGCCGAGAGCCAGCAGGGTCATGTTCGCCTCCAGAAGCGCCAAAGCACCCGCACTGGGCGGCGGGCCGGAGGGATTCACGGAAACAAGGCCTGTGCTGGAACGCACCCCCATCGTGCCATCCCCGCCGAGCGCCAGATTCAGCTCGCTTTCCGTGGCGGCGGATGAGGCGGAATCGAGGCGGTTCTGGACGCCGAAACTCGGCGGCGCTCCTCCGCTCGCGGAAGCAAGCCCGAGATTTTGACTGATGACACCGCCGAGCCCCGAAGTCGCCGCCACACCGGCTGCGACGGCTGCAGCAGCACCACCGCCACCTGAAACCCCGCCACCCAGTGCGGACGAAACGCCGGCCGTGGAGGTCGAGTTGAAATTGTTCGTCTGAGTCGAGCCACCGCCTCCGGGCAGCAGGGGCGGAGCGACGTTCTGAAGCAACACGGAACCGACGGGCGGCACGGCGGGCGCCACCATGGTGACCGGCGGCGGTCCCGGCGACGGCGGCGGAGCCGGGGACAAGGGCACGCCGGAAACGGAAATCGTGCCGAAGCCGGGCCGCGTCAGCGGTGATGTCGTGACCGGACTGCCACCGACGAAAATCTGATTCGTGCCGCCCCCTGCATTGAGGAACTGGTCAAAGACGAAGAAGTTCGTGTCGCTGATGTCATTGCCCGGGCCGAGATCCAGGCGGACGGATGCCACATTCTGAAATGCGTAGCTCAAAGGGCCGGCCGTCAGGGTATTCGCATCAATCCGGTAGCTCTGCCCTTCGTCGAGATTTGAATCGTCCACGGTCAACTGGGCCGCGCCGCCGGAACCTGCCAGCACTCCGCCGATCACCGGCTGGTTCACCACGGAGAAGCGCTCCGCAGTCAGCCTGACGGCCGCGCCTCCGCTGCTGGAAACCTGCGCTCCATCCACCACGATCTCCGCCGCCGTGAGGGAGACTGCGCCGCCTTGCGAAATCACGTCACCGCCGATCGTCAAGGCATTCGCCCCTGCATTCACGGAAACCCCACCCGTGCTGCCTAGTCCCCCAGCCCCGACCACGAGGTCCTTGCTGTTCACCAGCGCCAAAGAACCCACCCGGCCCTCCGTGGTGACGGTGACGAGGGAGTTGGCGGCATTCGTCAGGTCAAAGTCGCCGTCGCCTGCGAGAACCAACGAGCCGGCACGGATGCGTCCGGTTTGCGTCACGGGACCGCGCATTCCCTCCAGCACGACCGTGCCGGCAGGACCGGTGGTGACGTTGCCGAGCGTCGCCGCCGAAGCGTCGGCGATGCGCACGGCGGCATCCGATTCGTTGGTGGTCAGAACCACGCCCGCCATGCGGATTTCTTCGCCTCCGCCATCGACTGCGATCCTGCCGCCGCCGGCATCCATCACGCCTCCGGTGCTGGTCACGCCTTTCCCTTTCAACTCGACATCACCGCCGCCGGTTTTGACCTCGTTCGCCCCCAGCGCCAGTGCGCCGCCAGCCGTGGTGATCTTCGCCTTGCCGCCGCCGGTCTCGATGCTGCCGGTCAGGCTCAGTCCATCGGTGGCATCGTTGAAAATGAAATCGCCGACGCTCCTGAGTTCCCCGAGGTTCACCACGGTGTTGTTTCCATCGAGAGTGACGGTGCTGGTGGTGTTGGCCGTGACGGTGCCTGCGCTGATCGCTCCGGTCTGGGTGACCGGACCGCTGATGACGTCCGCCCCTTCACCGCCCAGCGCGACCGTGCCACCGGTCCCGCTCGAGACATTCCCCAGGGACACTGCGCCAGCATCGACGATCCGTACGGCGGCGTTGGTGTTGTTCGTGGTGGCCAGGGAACCTGCCAGCCGGACCGCTCCGCCGCCGCCAGCCGCCGTGATCGTGCCCGTGCCCGCATCCACGCTGCCGCCGGTGCTCGTCACGCCTGTGCCCCGCAGACTCACGTTTCCGCCTCGGGTCGTGATGTCGCCCGCCAGAGTCACCCCCGGAGAATCGGCCGTGGGAGGTGCCAGGCGTTGATTGGCGGTGATCACGACATCCCCAGTCGTCGTCGCGATCCCGGTGCCCTCATCCAGCAGCACGGACCGCGCCGCGCGGATGAAGACGCCGCCGCTTCCCCGCGCCTCCATGAAACCCGCTCCCAACTGGCCGCAAAGCACGAGCACGTCGCAATCGGCATCAAGGGTGAGTGCACTGGCCGAGTCCCACGCCACGCGATCCTTCACGTAAATGTTACCGCTACCGCCCTGCGCTCCGATTTTCGTCTGCACTGTGAGGCTGGCGCCGTTCAGGAATTCGGAAAGGTCCGCCGCATCCAGGAAATTGTCCCGGTTTGAACCCACCGCCGCCGAGCCGTCGATGACGAACTCGCTCGACCGCACCCGCAGGGCACCGGCGCTTCCGGCCGCGGCCATGAGATCCACGCGTCCGGCCAGCCGGTCGATCCATAGCGTCTCCCCGGCGGAAAACAGCACCTGCCCGCCGTCACCGCCTGCGGCACCGCCACGCGCCTGCACGCCTCCTTGAAAAATGATTTCATCCGCAGACATGACCACGACCTCCCCGCCGGGGCCGCAATCCAGCGCATTCGCCGCCAGCAGTGCACCGCAGTCGATCACGACACTCGACGATGCCGCCAGGCCGCCCGCGCCGCCGCCTGCATCAATCCTGCCGCCGCCCGCAGCACCGCTGGCACTGACCAGCGCGTCCGCCTCCAGCACGAGCCTGCGCCCACCGAGGGAAATCACCCCGCCCGCTCCCTCCCGGCTGTCGGCGGTGACGATGCCGCCGATCAGCGTCTCCGTAGCGTCGGCCCCGATGTCAATCCGGCCGCCCGCTGTGGCACCGTCCGCCGTGACGGCGATGGCGCGGCGAA
>CAMAZK010000008.1 GCA_945863205.1 Akkermansia muciniphila
AGAAGCGCTTCCCCATCGCGCCGTCGGTGTTCAAGTTTGCACAGCATGGCCAGAGCGGCATGTGGCTGAGCGAGTTGCTGCCGCACACGTCGAAGCTCGCCGATGAGATCTGCCTCATCCGCTCGCTGCACACGGAGGCGATCAATCACGATCCGGCGATGACGTTGCTGCAAACCGGGCATCAAATCGGCGGTCGGCCCGCGTTTGGCGCGTGGGTGTCGTATGGTCTCGGCTCCGACAACGCGGACCTGCCTGCCTTTGTGGCGCTCATCTCGCGTCCCAGCGGCCCCACGAACGCGCAACCGCTGCACGAGCGCATGTGGGGCAGCGGTTTCCTGCCGTCGAAGTATCAGGGCGTGCGCATGAGTTCTGGCAAGGACCCCGTGCTCTTCCTTTCCAATCCGCCCGGCATCACCACGGAGCGACGCCGCGCCATGCTCGATGATGCCGCCGCGCTGAATCGCCTCAAGCTCGCCGACTACCACGACCCCGAAACGCAGGCCCGCATCGATCAATACGAGATGGCCTTCCGCATGCAGTCTGCCGTGCCTGACCTCGCCGATCTCTCCAAAGAGCCCGCCGACATCTACGAGCGCTACGGCCCTGAATCGAAAAAGCCGGGAACGTATGCCGCGAACTGCATCCTCGCCCGCCGGCTCGCCGAGCGCGGTGTACGCTTCATCCAGCTTTACCATCGCGGCTGGGATCAGCACAACAACCTGCCCAGCGGCATCAAGAGCCAATGTCACGACACCGACCAGCCCACCGCGGCGCTGTTGGCCGAGCTGAAAGAGCGCGGCATGCTTGATGACACGCTCGTCATCTGGGGCGGCGAGTTTGGGCGCACGGTCTATTCGCAGGGCGTGCTAACGCGCGACAATCACGGCCGCGATCATCACCCGCGCTGCTACAGCGTCTGGATGGCCGGAGCCGGTGTCAAAGGCGGCCACGTCCACGGCGAGACGGACGACTTCAGCTACAACATCGTCAAAGATCCCGTCCACATCCACGACCTCAACGCCACCGCGCTGCACCTCCTCGGCCTCGACCACACCCGCCTCACTTACCGCTTCCAAGGCCGCGATTACCGCCTCACAGACATCCATGGCAGCGTGATCAAGAATCTGGTGGCTTGAAGAAGCATCTTTCCTGCTCCAAAACCTCTCATGGTCCTCGACACCCTTGCCAACTCCGCCCGCTACGAATCGCTGAACTGCCGCTTTGCGAAGGCTTTTGCCTTCTTGCGCACCGTGGACGGCACGCAGGAGTTGGGGAGGCATGATCTCGATGGCGACCTCTGCTTCGCCTTGGTGCAGACCTACGAGACGAAGCCAGTCGAAAAGGCCAAATTCGAGGCGCATCGGAAGTACATCGACGTGCAGTTCATCCACAGCGGACGCGAGACGATCCTGTGGGCACCGCTGGCGGCGATGAAGGAGGAGACGATGGCCTACTCGGAGGAAAAGGAGGCCGCGCTGTGGAAGCTGGTGCCGGATGTGACGCCGCTGCACATGAGCGCGGGTCATTTCGCGATCTTGTTCCCTGAGGACGCCCACGCACCGTGCATCGAGTGGGAGAAGCCGGAGCAGGTGTTCAAGGTCGTGGTGAAGGTGGCGGTGGAGTAGCATGGGCTTTCCAGCCTGTGGCGAGTGTCTCCAGAGCACCGGCTAGAAAGCCGATGCTAAGCCCGTAGGTATGCGCCCCCGATGAAGCTGCCTTTTGCCGTTCTCCTTTCTTCCCTCGCCGTAACCGCTCGCGGTGCGGAGGCTGTGCTTACGTTTGAAAAGGACGTGCGGCCGATCGTGAAGGCGCATTGCACGCACTGCCACGGTGAGGAGGAAAAGCCGGAAGGCGGCGTGGATCTGCGGTTGCGGCGCTTCATGGACATGGCGCTTGATGGCGGCGGTCACGTAGTGGTTGCGGGTGATCCGGCGAAGAGCGAGCTGGTGAAGATCATCAAGAGCGGCGAGATGCCGAAGA
Source organism: Akkermansia muciniphila (assembly GCA_945863205.1). Lineage (GTDB taxonomy): Bacteria > Verrucomicrobiota > Verrucomicrobiia > Verrucomicrobiales > Verrucomicrobiaceae > Prosthecobacter. Next base: position 1,981 of record CAMAZK010000008.1, read on the forward strand.
AGGGCAAGCAGGTGTCGGAGGCGGATCTGGCGATCATCGAGAAGTGGATCGCGCAGGGCGCGAAGACGGCGAAGCCGGAGCCGACGGTGATGGCACCGGGACCGATCATTTCGGACGAGGATCGCGAGTACTGGGCCTTTCAGCCGGTGAAACGTCCGAAGGTGCCGGCGAATGTGGACGCGAAGCAGGTGAGCACGCCGGTGGATGCGTTCGTTTTGGCGAAGCTGGGCGAGAAGGGCCTGCACATGGCACGTGAGGCGGATCGCAGGACCTTGATCCGGCGTGTGACGCTCGATCTCACCGGCCTGCTGCCGACGCCGGAGGAAGTGGAGACGTTTGTGAATGACAAGTCACCGCTGGCTTACGAGCAGCTCGTGGAGCGCCTGCTGGCATCGAAGAATTACGGCGAGCGTTGGGCGCGGCACTGGCTGGATGTGGTGGGCTACGCGGATTCCAACGGCTACTCGGAGGCCGACTCGTTACGGCCGCAGGCGTGGCGTTATCGCGACTACGTGATCCGCGCGATGAACGAGGACAAGCCGTGGGATCAGTTCATCCAGGAGCAGATCGCGGGTGATGAACTCGCCGGTGCGACGCACGCGGATTTTCAGCAGGCGGTGCTTGATCCGCGACGCACGGATCAGCTCATCGCCACCGCGTTTCTGCGCATGGCACCGGACGGCACGGGCGACACGGTGGACGATGCGAAGCTCGCGAAGAATCAGGTCATCGCCGAGCAGATGAAGATCACGACCTCGTCGCTGATGGGCATGACGGTCGCCTGTGCGCAATGCCACGATCATCGCTACGATCCGATCCCGCAGGCCGACTACTATCGTCTGCGGGCCGTGTTTGATCCCGCTTACAACTGGGAGGCGTGGCGTGCGCCGGCGAACCGCTTGTACTCGCTCTACTCGCCCGAAGAACGAGCGAAGGCCGCCGAGATCGAGGTGAAGGCGAAGGATATCGAGGCCGAGGCACGAGCGATGTCGAAGAAGTTCCTTGATGAAATCTTTGAGGTCGAAATCAAGAAGGTGCCCGAGGCCGAGCAGGCCGCATTCCGTGTCGCCCGTGACACGCCGGTGGCCAAGCAGACGCCGGAGCAGAAGGCGCTGATCAAAAAGTATCCGTCCGCGCTCGCCACCTACTCGCTGAATCTCTACGACCAGAAGAAGCAGGACATCGTGGATGCCAAGATGGCGGAGGCCAAGAAACTGCGCGACACGAAGCCTGCGGAGGGTTTTGTGATGGCGCTGATGGAAGTCAAAGGCCAGGTGCCCGCCACGAAGCTCTTCAACCGCGGCGACCACGATCAGCCGAAGCAGGAAGTCACACCCGGCGAACTCAGCATTCTCGCCAGCCCGCAGATCGAGCCCTTCAAACCGGTGCCCGTCAGCAGTGGCTCCACGGGACGCCGCCTCGCCTATGCGCAATGGCTCACCAGCGGCAAGCATCCGCTCACGGCACGCGTGCTGGTGAACCGCTTCTGGCTCAATCACATGGGTCGCGGCATCGTGAACACGCCCGGCGATTTCGGCCGTCAGGGCGAGCTGCCTTCGCATCCCGAACTGCTGGACTACCTCGCCGACGAGTTCGTAAAGAGCGGCTGGAAGCTAAAGTCGCTGCATCGTCTCATCCTGCTGAGCAACGCCTACCGCCAGTCCTCCGTGAACGACACCTCGCTGCAGGCCGATCCCGACAACAAGCTCTACGCCCGCTTCAAACTGCGCCGCATCGACGCGGAGACGCTGCGCGACTCGATGCTGGCCGCCACCGGCACGCTGGTGCAGAGCAGCTACGGTCCGCCGAGCGGCATCGGCCGTGATCCGCAGGGCCGCGTCGTCACCGGCATCGACAAAGGCACGATCACCTTGAACAAGGTCGATCCCGGCGGTGCCGACGACTTCCGCCGCTCCATCTACGTGCAGGTGCGCCGCAGCAAGCCCGTGACCGTGCTCGACACCTTCGACGCGCCCACGATGAGCCCGAACTGCGAGATGCGAGCGCAGACCACTGTCGCGCCGCAGTCGCTTCTGCTCATGAACGACACCTTCGTGCTCGACAGTTCACGCCGTCTCGCGGACCGCCTCGAGTCCGAGGCACCGGCAAATCGCGACGCGCAGATCAAGCGCGCGTGGGAACTGCTCTTCGGCAAACCCGCGACGCAGGACGACATCGCCCGCAGCCTCGCCTATCTCGACGAGCAGACGAAGGCGCTCACGCAGTATCACCACGACATCCAGCATCCGAAAGGCGTCGTCCCCAATCCGCCGCAGGAGGCGATGGCCAGCCTCTGCCAGATCCTTTGCAGCTCGAATCGCTTTCTCTACGTGGAGTAATTCACGGGCCTGGAACGTCGGAAGGATCATCGACCCACGCGCCAGCGTCGTGGAGTGCGGTGGCAAGCCTTGGCGCGACACTGCTGTCGCCTGCCGGACGTCGTTGTTCGGCCCATGAGCATACTCTCCGCACCCGACAGCGGTGCTTCCACGACGCTGGCGCGGCTGTCGCTCCGGCTTTTTCGATTCGCGCACGATTTCGTTCATGTCGGCCCTCAAGGTCATCAAAGGAGAAACAAGAGGCCCCATCGCCGCGTTTTTCGCCGCATGGCCTGGCGATTCGACAAATGCGTGACCCACGGGGAGATCGACAACACAGTGCGCGGTCGCGTGACCGGCAAGTTGTGGCTGCTCGGACGCGAGGAGCCGATGATCCTCGACCTCGCGGGCGATGCGTGGCCAGACCTGGCCGGCTGCGCATTGACCTTTGTGAACACAAACCCGCGACCCCAACCGCAGTATGACGAGGGCTTGTCGATGCAGCAGACCGGTTCGGTCGGTGACATCACGGCGTCGCAAAAACTCAAGCGTCTGCTGGTGCCGGAGGAGGTGTGGATGAAGGCCCTGGAGGAGCGGCGCTTTCACGAGGTGCCCTGGGTGCTCTCGAACTCGCTCTACCTCGAATGGTTCAGCGATCGAAACGGGCGTGTGGTCATCCAGACGACCGATTATGATCTGACCATCTCGGAGCGGCACTGGGAGGCTGATCCCGACGAGCAGGCCGCCCAGCAGGCGATCAACGAGGAAAACATGCGGGCCTACATGGACGAGCTTGGCCGAGCTTTTGGCGCGCCGGAGGAGCCGGAAGCCGACGAGGGCGACAAGTGAGCCTGCCAGATTCCGGCGGCTACCGGCGTATGAACTCACCCCTCATGAAACGCCCCCAGCTCTGCTCCCGCCGTCATTTCCTGCACGCCAATGGCTACAGCCTCGGCACGCTGGCGCTTGCCTCGCTGCTGGAGCGTGATGGCCTGCTCGCCGCGCCGGTGAAGCCGGAGAGCGTCACGGGCGAGATTCGTTACGATCTCGCGCCGAAGAAGCCGCACTTCGAGCCGCGTGCGAAGGCGATGATCTCGATGTTCATGATGGGCGGGCCGTCGCAGATGGACTTGTTTGATCCGAAGCCGATGCTCACGAAGTATGATGGCAAGAAGTTCCCCGGTGAGATCAAATACGACAACCTCGCGCAGGCATCGTCGAAGTGCTTTGGCTCGCCGTGGAAGTTCCAGAAGCATGGCGAGTGCGGCATGGAGATCAGCGAGCTTTTGCCAAACTTGAGCAAGGTGGTCGATGAGATCACGCTGGTCCGCTCGATGACCTCCGGCGTGAACAATCACGCGCAGGGCCTCTACGCGATGAACGCGGGCCGCGTCACCGCCGGCCGTCCGGCGCTCGGCTCCTGGCTCACCTACGGCCTCGGCAGCGAAACGGACGAACTGCCCGCCTACATGGTGCTCTCGCATCCCAGCGGCCTGCCGACCTTCAGCGGCGAGCATTTTACCAACGGCTGGCTGCCCGCGTTGTTCCAGGGCACGCTCGTGCGCGCCACGGAGCCGCGCATTCTCAATCTCGACCCGCCGCCCTCGCTCGCCGGCACACCGCAGCAGCGGCAGCTTGATCTGTTGAAGGCCTTCAATGAAGATCACCTCGCGCAGCACCGCGGCGAACTCGACCTGCAGGCGCGCATTTCCAGCTACGAACTCGCCGCGAAGATGCAGACCGCCGCCAAGGAGGCGCTCGACATCACGAACGAGCCCGAGCACGTCAAAAAGCTCTACGGCGTCGATAATCCGGTCACGAAGGACTACGCCACGCGCTGCATCATCGCGCGTCGCCTCGTCGAGCGCGGTGTGCGCTACGTGCAGGTGCTGAATGCAGGCCAGTCCTGGGATCAGCACGGCTCGCTCATCACCTCTCTGCCGAAGAATTGCGAAGCCACCGACCAGCCCAGTGCGGCGCTGCTCATCGACCTCAAACAGCGCGGCCTGCTCGACACCACCGTCGTTCATTGGGGCGGCGAGATGGGCCGTCTGCCCGTGCTGCAAAACGACGCGGGCCGCGAAAAGTGGGGCCGCGATCACAACACCTACGGCTTCAGCATGTGGCTGGCCGGCGGCGGTTTCAAAAAAGGCTACGTGCACGGCGAAACCGACGAATTCGGCCACAAGGCGGTCATCGACGAAGTGAAGCACTTCGACTACCACGCCACGCTGCTGAAGACCTTCGGCCTCGACCACAGCAAGCTCACCTACAAGCGCAACGGCCTCGCCGCGAGCCTCACGGACAATCAAGGCGCGAAGGTGGTGGACGAGCTGCTGGCGTGAAGGATGGCGGGGTCTGCGGCGTTGAACCTTCATGAAGACGCTCCTCCTTTTCCTGCTGCTCTCGATCACCGCCCACGCTGCGAAGCCGAACATCATCTTCATCTTCGTCGATAACTTCGGCAACGGCGACCTCGGCTGTTTCGGCTCGAAGCTGCATCGCACGCCGAACGTGGACAGGCTGGCGGCGGAGGGGACGAAGTTCACGAGTTTCTATGTGGCCAGTGGCGTGTGCACGCCATCGCGCGCAGCTTTGATGACGGGCTGTTATCCGCGCCGGGTGAACATGCATGTGAGCGCCATCGGCGGCGCGGTGTTGCAGCCGGTGGCGGAGAAGGGATTGAATCCATCGGAAGTGACGATGGCGGAGGTGATGAAGAGCGCGGGTTATGCGACGATGTGCATCGGCAAATGGCATCTGGGGGACCAGCCGGAGTTTCTGCCGACGCGGCAGGGCTTTGATGAATTCTTCGGCATTCCCTACAGCGATGACATGACGAAGGACAAGAAGCCGGATGTCTGGCCGGAGCTGCCTCTGATGCGGGGCGAAAAGGTCATCGAGGCGCCGGCGGATCGGGACCATCTGGTGAAGCGTTGCACGGAGGAGGCGGTGAAATTCATCGCGGCGCATCAGGCTGAGCCGTTTTTTCTCTACCTGCCGCATACCATGCCGGGCTCGACGAAGCACCCGTTTTCGAGTGAGGACTTCCGCGGCAAAAGTGCCAACGGTGACTACGGCGACTCGGTGGAGGAACTGGACTGGAGCACGGGCGAGATCATGGCGGCCCTGAAGCGCCTCAAGCTCGAAGAGAACACGCTGGTCGTGTGGACGTCCGACAACGGAGCGGCCCGGCGCATGCCGCCGCAGGGCGGCAACGCTCCCTACAGTGGCTGGGGTTACGACACTTCCGAAGGCGCCATGCGCATGCCCTGCATCATGCGCTGGCCGGGGAAAATCCCCACAGGGGCCGTGAATGACGCGCTGTGCTCCACGATGGACATGCTGCCGACCTTTGCATCGCTCGTGCAGGCGAAACTGCCGGCGCAGAAGATCGACGGGCATGACATCACGTCGATCCTGATGGACGCGAAGGGCACGACGTCGCCCTGGGATGACGAAGGATTCTTTTACTACCGCATGGAGCAGCTCCAGGCCGTGCGTGCTGGCGACTGGAAGCTTTACCTGCCGCTGGAAGGCAAGTTTGCCAATCTTCAGCGCAAGGCCGAGCCCGCCAAACTCGCGCTGTATGATGTGCGACACGATGTGAGCGAGGAGCGCGAGGTTTCAGCGCAGCATCCAGAAATCGTCGCGAAGCTGACTGCCTTGGCGGAGAAGGCGCGTGTGGACCTCGGTGACGTGAACCGCGAGGGAAGCGGTCAGCGGGCGGCGGGAAAGGTGGAGAAGGCGCTGCCGCTCTTGCCTTGAGGTGGTTGCTCGCTGTGTTGAGCCATGACCCGCGGTAATCGTTCGCTCACCCTGCTGATCCTCGTCCTGCTGGCGGGCATCATCGTGCCGTTTGTGATCTGGGGCGCGCAATTTGATGCGACGCTGAGCCTCGAAGGTGCGCGGCAGTGGATGGAAGGCTATGGCCGGTGGGCCTGGCTGGCTGGCATCATGCTACTGGTGACTGACATCGTGCTGCCGGTGCCATCGACGGTGGTCATGTCGGCGCTCGGCTGGATGTATGGCTGGTGGCTCGGCGGATTGATCGCGGCCGCAGGCTCGATGCTTTCGGGAACGGTCGCCTATGCGGCATGTCGCTGGCTCGGGCGCGGCGCGGCGCGCTGGATTGCGGGGGAGGAAGGATTGCGGCGGGGCGAGGAGATCTTTGAAAAGAGCGGCGGCTGGCTGGTGGCGCTGTCGCGCTGGATGCCGGTGCTGCCGGAGGCGGTGGCCTGCCTTGCGGGTTTGTCGCGCATGCGACGGCGTGTTTTCTTTCCCGCGCTGGCCTGCGGTTCCATCCCCACGGGATTCGCCTTCGCCGCGATCGGCCATCTCGGTCAAAGCGAGCCGGGCTGGGCGATGGCGCTGAGCTGCATCCTGCCGGTCGTTTTATGGCTGGGCGCGATGCGGGTACTCCGGCGGTAGATCTCTGACTTCGACTCCTATTCATTGCGACATGCTCCTCACTCTTTTCCTCCTTTGCGGTGGGCTGTTCGCTCTGGCTGCCGTCGTTTTGAACTGGGACTGGTTCTTCCATCACCCGAAGGCGGCGCTGGTGACCCTCCTGCTGGGGCGCTCCGGAGCACGGGCCGCCTATGCCTGCCTGGGTCTGTTTCTCACTGGAATCGGTGTCTGGCGGATGGTTTCACCACCGGCGACTGTCACGCCCGTCATGCTTCAGACCCTGAGTCATCCTCATGGTTTCTCCGTGCTGGACGCGGACGCCACATCCCGATTGCGCGTTGAAAAAGAGGTCCGGTGGCTGGAGCCAAAAGAAGGTGACTGGACGCAGTTTGAGAGGGTTTTCTCCGAGGAACACCCGCTGCACGCGCTGCTCGATGACACCGACACTTTCGCCGTGGACTTTGATCCTGGGTTTCTGCTGCGGCACCGGCTGGGGAGCCAGAAGATCCGGGGAACACGGTTCTATTTCGACGCCAGCTTGAAGCCGTGTGACAATTATCTGTTCAGCCGCACCCCGCTTTCGTCCGCCGAGTTTGTGGTGGTGGTCTGGGACAAGGCGGCCTCCGAGGCATTTGGCGAAAAGAGGGGGCTGCGCTCGGTGTGGTATCGCAAAACGGACGCGGATTTCGCCAAGCACGCCAGCGTTGACTGAAGCGTCAATCATCCCGCCTCTCAATCGCGCAGCTCCAAGATGCCGCGGCTGAGGCGGAATACTGTCCGCACCTCCGCATCCGTCAGCGCACGGTTGAAGAGGGCGATGTCATCCAGCAGGCCGACATAGCTGTAGCCGAGCGTCAGGGCGCTTTGCTCGATGTCCCAGTTGAAGCTGTTTTCCCAGCCGGTGAACTCGCCTGCTTTCACGCCGTCGAGATAAAGGCGGCCCCAGCCGTCTTTCGCGCCGGTGTTGGCGTTGCCAAAGACGAAGCACACATGCGTCCAGCGCTCGCTGCTGAAGGGAGGTTTTTCCACGGCCACCATCGGGCGGCGGGCCATCTCCTCCCACTTCTCGTTGTTCGGATTCCACAGCTTGGTGACGGCCATGATGGCGTAGCGAAAGTGGCGCGGCGTGTGGTCCTTGCTGAACTCGACGAACATGTTCCCCTCACCCCACGCCTGCGCCACAAACTGCAGCGGATCGCAGTAACCGGGCTCCAGATCCATGTCCGGGTCCAGCTTCATCCAAAACGACGCGCTGCCGCTCCAATTTTTCGCCTGGAAGCCGAGGTTGCCCTTGCCACGGAAGAACACGAGGTCCTTCGACTTCCGGCGGAAGGCCAGCGCATCGCCAAAGCGCCCCTCGCCCTTCGCGATCTCGATGCCATCGGCCTGCGAGAGGCCCGGCTTCGCCTCCGTGCGCTTTCGACCAGGCGCAGCGAGGATTTGTTTCTCACCGGTGGCAAAGTCCGCGTCCGCGCCGTGGTCAAACGATGCATGAAACAACAACGCAGACATCAGCGCCTCACCGGCGCTGGCGGTGAATGTGAAAGCGAGGAGGAAAAGAGCGGTGCGCATGAGAGGGAAGGTGATTGATTGAAACAAGGTCAGAATACGCGCGAGTCTTCGCCCTTTCGACATGGAGGCAACCACGCAGGCTTCAGGCCTGCGAAGCATCACCACCACGCAGCAGGAATCCGACGAGCATGCAGCCGCCTGCGGCGCTGCTCGTCCACCACCAGGGCAGCGGGCATTGCATGCCGAGCGAGATCCAAAGCACGCCGGTTATGAGAAAGGTCCAACTGAGCAGCCTGACCAGCGGCTGGTAACGCACCGGATCGCGGGCGATGAACCACAGCACGAGCGCGAGGACCACGGAGGCGCAGGCGGCATCCGCCGTCATGAAGACGGAGAGGGGATCGAGCTGCGGCTGGCCATAACCCATGAACCAGGAGAACTTCTCCAAGGCCTGCGCGGGGAGCACAATGCCGGGCAGACCGGTGAAGAGCACGAGGGCGGTGGCACGCAGCACAAGGCTCTGACGTGCGTGTGCTGCAGAGGGGGCGTCAGCGGTGTTCATGGGCGTTTGGAGGGACGGTTGGGATTGGAGAGTTTTTGGAAAAGCAGGACGATCAGCACCAGCAGGGCCAGCAGCGACCATGTGCCGTAGCGCCGGTAGGTGCCGGTGGCCTCCATGAGCGCATACACTGCCCACACCCCGAGGAGGAGAGCAGCGAGGAATGGCACCGCCCATGGGTGCGCAAAGTTCAGCGTCCAGCCGAGGCCCGCGATGCGCTCCGCCACAGCGATGCGTGGGTCCTCGCGGCAGAAATAGATCAACCAGAAATACCAGTTCGCCGGATCATCGGTGAAGCGTGAGAGATCGGTTTTGACCGGTGGGCTCATGCCTGCTGCGGCCTGCACCTGCGTGCGAAACTCCGCCGCAGTGGCAAAGCGCAGCTCAGGTGTTTTTTCGAGCGCCCGGAGCACGATCTCGTCGATGCGCACATCCACCTGCACACGTTTTGAGGGCGGCTCGGCCTGCTCACGGGGCCGCTCACCGGTGAGCATTTCATAAAGCACCACGCCGAGAGAGTAGATGTCCGCGCGGTGATCCGACTGGCCGCCCGCCTGCTCCGGCGCGGCGTAGTCCGGCGTACCAAAAGACATCGAGGCCAGCGGCTGATGGGAGGGTCGTTGCTCTCCGGCTTCGCCCTCGACTTCACTGTGCAGCATTTTGGCGATGCCGAAGTCGGCAATCTTCACCGCGCCCGATTTGTCGAGCAGGAGATTCTCCGGTTTGATGTCGCGATGCACGATTCCGCGACTGTGTGCGCATTGCAGCGCCTCGCAAAGCGGCGGGATGATGCTGAGCGCCTCCGGCGGGGACAACCGGCGCTCTTGCAGCACTTGGCGGAGGTTCAGCCCGTTCACAAACTCCATGAGGAGGTAGTAAAAGCCTCCGGCGACACCAAAGTCATGCACACCGACGATGTGCGGATGATTCAATGCGGCGAGCGCCTGTGCTTCTTTTTCAAAACGAGCGGCGAAGACGGGTTCCGCTGCACGCTCCGGGGCGAGCAGCTTCAGCGCGACGAGGCGGTTCAGCGATTTTTGCCGGGCTTTGTAAACCACGCCCATGCCACCGCGGCCCAGGCACTCGAGAATGTCGAGCTGCGGGAAAAACGGCGCCAGCGCCTCCGGCGTGAGCGGTGCTGGGGCATCCTCGGGCACGGGCAGCGTGTCGGCGGAGAGATTCAGGGCACCCAGACGGCGTGCGCTGAGGCCGTCCACGAGGGTGTCGGCATCAGCGCGGCTGGATGGCAGGGAGTGGTTCATGTGTCTGTGGATGAATTAAGCGACCGCCTTTCGTTGTGGCAAAAAAGCGGAAAATCTTCACACCGCACCCAGCGCGGTGATCACCGCCCGCATTTCATCCTCGATGTCGGCGTCCTTTTCCACAGTCGCAGCGACCTCCTCGCGGAAGATCTCGCGGAAGCGTTTGCGCAGACGATGCACGGCGCTGCGGGCGGAGACGGCGCTCATCTTCAGCGCGGCTGCGAGCGCCTCGTAGTCCAGCTCACCGCGTTCCGCGACGAGGCAGGGCTTCAATTGCTCATACTCCGCCTCACGACCCGCCTCCACATGCTCGGCACGCAGCCGCTGCATGACCTTTTGCAGCAGTGCCAGCGCCCATTGCCGGTCATACAACGCATCCGCATCGCACGCCATGCTCTCGGGCGCGGGAATCTCCGCCAGCGCCTGTGGATCCAGCGCGAAGAGATGCATGGCTCCGCCGCGTTTCTGAGCCCGCACATGATCCCATTCATTCGCCAGGAAACGCTTTAGGGCCATCAGCAGGAACGAACGGAAGCGCCCCCGCGCCGGGTCCGCAGCGGAGAGCCAGTTTTTCGCCAGCAGCCGGGAAAAGAACTCCTGCGTGAGATCCTGCGCATCATGCGGCGAATGCCCGCGTCCACGCACATAGGCGTAAAGCGGCGGCCAGTATTGCCGACAGAGCGTTTCCAAGGAAGCCGCTGATTCGTCCGGTGTTTCAGCCTTCGCCTGCAACACGAGGGACCATCGCGTCGTGTGAAACGCCGACCGGCGTGTCAAAGAGGAGTCTGGTGCAGAAGAAGCGGCCATTGCTCTCATCATAAGCATCGCCTGGCGGATGTGGCAGGAAATCGTGTTTTGCCCCTCACTCCAAGTCATCCGTGAATCAAGGCGATGAGTCGATCGAGTAGGACGACGTCTGCGGCGTGACCTCCAGGCGCAGCAGGCGGCCGTTGCCGGACTTAACGATTTCGGCTTTGAGGGCCGAACCCGATGCATCCTTGACCTCGACCTTTGCCGCATCCCACGCCGCAGGTGGAGTCACCTCGATCGTCAGCGGCTGGTCGTAGAGCGTCGCATCAGTCCCGCAGTCGAGCTGGAAGGTGAGGCTATTCGCGTCGGATTTCACCAGGGTTAGCTTCGTGCTGCTGCGCTCGGCTTGATACTTGTGGATGTCCGCCATGCCGGCGATCCAGAGTTTGTCCTGATGCTGTTTGGCGATGTCGAGGGCGGCGCGGAAATTTGCCTCGCTGCTGCTGAGGCCGTCGCCGATGTAGTGGTAGTGCATGCGGCACCAAAGGCCGCGCTCCAGATGCGAGGCGAGCGCTTTGCGGAAGGCCTCGACCCGACCGCCATAGCTGTCGTCCATGCCGAGTGAGCCGCTGGAGGCATCGAACTGATGGTGCTTGTCGAGGTAGTGGCGCAGCGTGCGTGTGGTCTCCCAGCGCGTGCCGCCGCCGAGGTTGAGCGCCATGAGCTTGCTCCTGCCGGGCGTGAGTTTCCAGATCGCCTCTGCCGCGCTGCCGACCTCGACCTCCATCTCCTCATCGCTCCTCGCACCGCGATGATGCGCGGAGTGGTTCGCGAGTTCCATGTCACCGCGCTTCATCACCTCCTCCCATTCGGCGTGTTGCGTTTCAAAGGAGAAGTTCTGGCGGCTGCCGGGCTCTTTGGGGCCGGGATTGACCATGAAGGTGCCTTTGAAGCCATACTCGCGCAGGATCGGGATGGCCTTGCTGAGGTGGGTGGGGTGCGAGTCATCAAAACGGATGCTCAGCGCGGCGCGGCGACCGTGCGGCCAGTTCGCGATGCGCACTTGTGCACCGCTTGCGGCATCTTGAATGACGCGATCTTTTTCCGGAGCCGTCTTCGGCCATCCAGCGAAAGGTTCCTCCGCTTGGACGACGATGGAGTTCACGCCCTCACGTAATGGAATGAGCAGCTTCTCCCACTCGATGCCCGAACGTTGCACAAGAAGCGCCGCGCTGCCTTCATCCCGCACCTCGACATCATTGGCGGGCCAGGCATTCGGGCCTGTGTTCGGCAATTCGACGCGCAGGGTCAGCGGCTGAGTGTCTGCTTTGCGATCCACCTGCACGCGGAGCTTGAAGCGGGCCTCGCTGGTTGCGGTGAAACTGGCGGGGCCCGTGTAACGATCCCAGGAAACCTTCACTCCGCCGAGATCCGGCAACTGAGCGTGCGACGCCGCCATCCACAGCATGGCAGGCATGATCCGTAGGATGCCTCGTAGGCGTTTCATTTCGTCAGCGTCCAGTTCACCCCATTCACCAGCAAGCGCCGCATATCGGCGATCTTCATGTCCTCGGGTGCGCCGAGGCTGGTGTAGAAGATGCGGGCCTTGTTCGGGCCATAACTGCGAGTCCAGGCGACGGGTTGCGGCGGTGTGGTGGCTCCGGCTTGCGCGGTGCCGATGAGAATGGGCGTGGCGTTGTCGGCGAGCGGCAGGACTTTGTAGAGCGACTGATGGCCGACGATGTTGGAGAGGTTCACGCCTTCGAGCAGCGGTGATTGGATGCCAGCGGGGGGGCTGACGCTGTAGGGCAGCCCTTTGGTCTCGTAGCCGGTGTTTTCGCCGCCGAGCACTTCGTGCGTGAACTCGGGCCAGGCGACGAGGCTGGCATCCACGACCTCCTTCGGCTTTGGAATGAAGGCGTGGTTCGCGGTGCGGATGCCGAGCAGCGGCCTGCCGGCATCAAGATGCGCACGGATGGCGGCCATCTGATCCTTCGGTGGAAAACGTCGGCGCGAGAAGAGGATGAGAAGGTCTGCATCCTTGAGCGCCTCGACGAGCCCGGCGAAGTGATGCGGCTGCGGCTTGTCACCCTCGATGAGCGTGACGCGGTGGCCGAGCGGCTTCAGCTCCTTCTCCGCGAAATCGCGCATCGTGGTCGGCGCTTCGTAGTTGTTCGGATCTTCGACGGTCATGACGACGATGTTCGCCGCCACGGCGGCAGCAGTGGTCATGACGAAGCAAGCGAGAAGGGCGGAGAGGCATTTCAAATAGCGCATGCGTGAGCATACGGGCTCCGCCGCCGCTTTTAGCCACGGCTCACAAGATGCCCACGATGAAGCGCAGGCCCTCACGGCTCGCCGAGACCTTCGGGAAGCTGGGCGAGGCGTTCGAGTTCGGTCACCTCGTGGTAGAACCACGGCTTGTCGTCCTTCTTTTTGAAGATGATCGTCCTGCTAGCGAATTTGAGGCCGTCGTGCTCTTTCCAATCCGTGAATCGGTAGAAATCAGAGCGCCAGTCGAGGCGGTGCAGGAGATTCGTTTCCTTGTCGAAGTAGAATTTCATCGCCGGATCGACGCTGCCGCTGACCTGGAGGCCGAAGCAGGCTTTGCCCTCGTCGGTGAGATCGGGGATGGCTTCGATGCGCGACTTTTCATCGACCAGCAAGTCGAGCGACCAGGCGCGGACGTCGTCCTTGGCGGGCTCGGTGCCGCGTTCCTTCTTGTTGATCCACCACTTGTCCGGCTGGGAGAGGATGGACTCGCGGGTGGAGCGCTTTTTCCCCTCGGCAGGCTCCGGCGTGCTGCCGAAGTGGAAGATCTCTTGGATGCGGAAGGTTTTGAGGAGCTTGTCCTTACCGCCAACGGCGGCGAGCGCCTTTTCGACGAGCGGCTTGGGATCAGCGGTCTGCGCGAAGGCGGAGGTGGAAACGAGGAGGAAAAGGATGAAGCGGAGCATGGTGGCGGTCACGAAACGCGCCGCGCCCCGATGTTCTTCCCGTTTCCTAGCCCAGCAGCCGCGTGAAGGCGTGATACAGAACGCGGAGTGCAGGATCAGATTGAAGGCGAACGATGAGCGGACTTGAGACGTGACTGCGAAGGACATTAGCGGCGACGTTATTGAATGCCGCTCCTTCTTGCCCAGGCGATGTATTCGCGCACAGACCGCGCCAACTCCATGAGCCGCTGGCGGCTCATCTCCGTCCAGAGCATATCATGCTGCCTGCGATACCACTGCGCCTTCTCGTCCGCGCTCTCAAACTTGATCTTTTCGGCCTCGAGATTGAGGGCTTCAAAGCGATCACGAGCTTCTGGGTCGTATTCGGTTATTTGGAAGCGCTGATCGTATATCGAAATGATGGCGAGATAGCGTCTGTGAGCGTCCGCCTGCTTCTCTGCGAGTTCGATCTCGGCCATGGAGATTTTTGCGTCCTCTACCTTTTGCAGGAGAGCGACATAAGCTTTGGCTTTCTCCTGAACAGATTCCAGTTTGGTGGCAGCCGTAAGTTCCGCTTTTTGGTCTTCGCTCAGTTGGGTTCTTTCGAAGAGCCATTTCGCGGAGCGATCCATGTAGTCTCTTAGCTGAGCTTCCTCGTCCGGGGGCACCTGGGGAGAGTCACCGGAAGCGAACCTCAAGAGTTCTTGTGACATCCAGCTTCCGAATGCCGTCTCGTCAAGACTGTCCCAGTCGCCGATCACAAATCCGATGCGCTTTTCTTTATCAAAGCCATCGACGCTTCCGGTGAAGTCCTTTTCAGCGAATGTCGTCGGAGCTGACACCAACCCTTCCGCTTTGAAGATTCGTGCAATCAAAGCCCGAGCAATTTCAGCGCTCAAGGGCGTAGGAGCACCAGTGCCGTAGGGTGAGGAAACATAAGGAAGGCCAGACAGCCCCAGTTTCTGGGCGAAAGGGTTCGTCTTCCCCTCGGGTTGCTCACGCAAAGCGGCATCCACAATCTCGTCGATCTGTTTCTGCACCTTCGCTTCCAGCGCCGGGAGCGGTTTCTTTGAAGAGGGTGCATCGGCAGATGACGCTTCCGTTTCCGATTTGCTGCAGCCCGCCTCGCTCAGCGCGAGAACGGCTGCCATCACGCTGCCTTTCCATGGATAAGGAACTGCTTCGGGCGCGAGGGTGGGATCAGGGTCCGTGTGGGCTGGATAACGCGGCACGCGATAGTAGCGCACGCGCTGAACGCGCAACGGGCGGTCATTGGACTTGAAAGCATCAAGCATGGTCGGCGAAGGCTGAGGTTGCAGTGGCGAGAACCGTATGACGGAGGCGCGCGGTCTCCACATCCGTCTCAATGTGGCTGAGCACTGGAAAGGCGGGGTTGTAGTGCTTGTGCAGGAAGAGAGGATGACGCTGCTTCCACAACTGGTTGGCCACGCGGTCGGCGATGGGGGTCAGCAGTCGGTCATGTTCGCAGACGAGTGGACTGGCTGTGTCGAGCCTGCCCGTGCCCTGGTAGTTCATGCATGCACACCAACTGCCGCAGCGATCGCTGAGCGCGCAACCACCACACTCCTCACGCGGTGCTTCAGCGCATCCCAGCAACGCACCGCGCTTTGAATCATCGAATCCCTGCCACACGTCGCCGATGCACCACTCGTGTTGATCGTCCTCTTTCACAAACTGCACACAAGGATATAGAAGGCCGGACGGTGCGATGGAGAACTGGCGGTAGCCCATCGCGCATCGTTCGGAAAGCTCGAGCGGGCCCCGCGTGCGGGATTGGATCTTTTCATCGAAGCAACTGAGATAAAATCGGGAATCGCGCCGTGTTTCGCTGACATACCACTCGCCAAGGCGGTGATAAGCTTTCCCAAGGGCATTCAGATCACGCCGGGTCCAGTTCCCTCCCCAGTCCAGCGCGGTCGAAGCATAGCGGAACCCCTGCGCGAATAACCATTTCACCGATTCGTCGGCGTTCGGTGCGCTCTTTGGAGTGATCACGCAATTCACAGCGGTGTGCGGATTCCAGGCCAGCACACGAGGGATGACATCGACAAGCTTTGCGGCGCTGCCTCTGCCTTGCGGGTCAGGCCGCTGGGCATCCTGGGTGGCCGGATCACCGTCGATGCTGAGCGACACAAACACCTCACGCGCCGCTAGATCTGCGATCACTCGCGGGCTCAGCAACAGGCCGTTGGTGCTCATTTTGAATGACACACGCATCCCCTTTGCACGGACGCGCACCTGATCCACGATGGAGCAGAGCAGGTCATGTTTCAGCAGAGGCTCTCCGCCAAAGAACACGATCTCCAGATGTTGCGCCCTTGCCTCACAGGCGAGTTGGTGCGCGAAAGTCACCGCATCCCGCGCCGTGGCCGCCGTCATGCCGATGCCAAATTTTTCACCCGTGTAGCAATAGTCACAGCGCAGGTTGCACGCATGAGTGAGGTGAAACGTAGCCGAGATCGTGGGAAAAGCGTGGGCCTCTGGCTTCATTTGGCCGGTTTTAGCGAAAGGCCTCGCAGTTGTCGAGCCTGCTCTTTTCAAAGTGCTGCCCCGCTGCCGGGTTCACTTCCCCAATGTCCAGACCACCTCATTGACCAGCAGCTTGCACTCTTACCCCAGCAGCCGCGTGAAGGGGTGGCCTTCGTTCTGATCGATGCGCTCGGGCAGGCCTTTGTGGTTATAGGTGAGCTTAGTGTGGTCGAGGCCCATCAGATACAGAATCGTGGCGTGCAGGTCGTGGACGTGGAGGCGGTCTTCGACGGCATACAAACCGAGATCGTCGGTGG
Source organism: Akkermansia muciniphila (assembly GCA_945863205.1). Classification (GTDB taxonomy): domain Bacteria; phylum Verrucomicrobiota; class Verrucomicrobiia; order Verrucomicrobiales; family Verrucomicrobiaceae; genus Prosthecobacter. The sequence goes on from CAMAZK010000008.1 coordinate 18,535, forward strand.
CACCGTAGGTTTGGCCGCCTTTCACGCCGCCCCCGGCCATCCACATGGTGAAGCCGGTGGGGTTGTGGTCGCGACCGTCTCCCTGTTCGCTCATCGGCGTGCGGCCGAATTCACCGCCCCAGATGACGAGAGTCTCGTCGAGCAGGCCGCGTGCCTTCAGATCGGCGAGCAGTCCGGCGATGGGTTTATCGACGGCATTGCACAGACGCGAATGATTCACCTCGATGCCCTTGTGGCTGTCCCACTTGCTGCCGGCGCCGCTGTAGAGCTGCACAAAGCGCACGCCGTTTTCGACGAGACGACGCGCGAGCAGGCAGTTGCGGCCAAAGACGGCCGTCTTCTCGTCGTCCATGCCATAGAGCTGCTTGGTGGCCTCGGTTTCCTTGCTCAAATCGACGGCCTGCGGTGCTTCGGCCTGCATCTGGTAGGCGAGTTCATAGCCGCGGATCCGCGCGTCGAGTTCGGTGTTGCTGACACGCGAGGCGCCGAATTCGCGGTTCAAGGACGCGAGCAGGTCAAGCTTGTCGCGCTGGCGTTTGCGGTCCACGCCCTTCGGGTTGTCGAGGTACTTGATCGGCGTGCCTTCGGAGGTGAACTCGACGCCTTGATACACGGCGGGCATGAAGCCGTTGCCCCAGTTGCGCACGCCGTTCACCACGGTGGCCTCACTGTCCTTGATGACGACAAAGCCAGGCAGGTTCTGGTTTTCAGTGCCGAGTCCGTACGATGCCCACGCGCCGAGGGATGGGCGACCGCCGAAGACGGAGCCGGTGTTCATTGAGCACACGCCACCGGCGTGGTTGATGCCGCTGGAGGCGCAGGAGTGAATCACGGCGAGGTCGTCGGCATGCTGCGCCACGTTCTGAAACCAGTCGGAAATCCACAGTCCGCCCTGGCCATGCTGCTTCCAGGTGCGCTTGCACTCGAGCAGCGGAGATTTCGTCTCGCCCATCGCGGTGATCGGCGGCTTGAAGCTCGCGGGCAGCGACTGACCGGCGAGTTTGTTCAGCAGCGGCTTGTAGTCGAAGGTGTCGAGGTGGCTCGGACCGCCCTCCATGAAGAGGAAGATCACGCTCTTCGCCTTCGCGGCACGCTGCGGCGTGCGTGCAGGAGCGGCGCTCGCCGTCCCGCCCGTCAGAGCGGCCAACGCCACGGCGCCAAAGCCGCAACCGGCGGTTTGCAGAAACTCGCGACGCGTGTTGGGATGATCGATTCGGTGGCAGTGCATGGCGTTAGTGGAGGTAAATAAATTCGTTCGTGTTGAGCAGCACCTGGCAGAGGTCGTTCATGGCCTGATGGAAGGGATCGTCCGGCTCGACGGTTTTGGTGTCCGAGCCAGACCATGCGAACTGCGAGTTCAGCGGATCAGCGCTGCGCCAGGTGACGAGGCCGACGGACCATTTTTCCGGATCGCTGCCGAGCGCCTTGTCAGGCAGCAGGCCGCTGACGATGCGCAGCGCCTCGATCTGGCCGTCCCACTGATGCGAAGGTGTGCGTTTGCCGAGACCGCCGATGATGAGCGGCGATGAGCCCGCGCTGAGCTTTGAGCGGATGTCCATGGGCACCACGGCGGACTGCACGGTGGCACCGGGCGTGTCGAGATCGGTCACGGTGAAGGTGATGTTGTGCCCGACGCACGAAACGCCCGCAGCGATGTGATAGCGGCGGCCGAGCTCGATGTGGATGTTCGATGGCACGACCTGGTAGCCGATGTTCGCGTTTTCATCCTCGCCGACGACCTGCACGATGACGTTGCGCGGCTTGTAGCGCGATTTCACTCCGGTGACACCGAGACTCCAGCCGAAGGACTCGATGCTGTCCTTCCCGCCGCTCCAGCGCGAGGCGATGGTGCGCACGGAGGCGTTCACATCGATGCTGTTGAGGCTGGCGATGGCCTCGACGGTGAATTCGTCGCCTTCTTTCTCGCCGCTTTGCACGACGAGGCGCTCATGCGGCGAGTTTTCTTTGAAGCCGGTTCCGTTTTCTCCCGCATCGCTGTTCTTCGGCGTCGGAGCGGTCGCAGTGCCGGCACGTTTCTTCAAAAAGGCCTCCGCTGTTTCGCGTTCGCTTTTTGAGGGTGGACGACCGAGCACGGCGAGCCAGGCATCGTCGATGTCGTGGACGCGTTCGGCCAGTCGGCGTGAACGGGCGAGCAGCCAGTCGCCATTGAGCAACTGCAGCGCCTGCGTCGGCGTGGTGGTGCTCAGACGCTCGGCGGTGCTGGAGAAACCGGCAGGCGCATCGAGGGCGCTCAGCAGTTCATTCGGCTTGTTGCGCTTCTTGATCGTGTAAATCGAGCGCCGCGTGCCGTTGGCGTCTTCGCCCGAGCCGTTCGACTTCGGATCGAGTTCGCCGCTGGCGGCCAGCAGCGCGTCGCGGATCTGTTCGGCATCGAGACGGCGTGGATTGAAGCGCCAGAGGTAGAGATTGGACGGATCGATCTTCGCGATCGCGGCCGTCGGCTCCCGACGCGCGGTTTGGCGGTAGGCTGCGGAGAGCATGATCTCGCGGTGCAGCGGCTTCAAATGCCAGCCGTTCGCCACGAACTTGTTCGTGAGGAAGTCGAGCAGCTCGGGATGCGTCGGAGGCTCGCCCAGCTTGCCGAAATCGCTCGACGTCCCGACGATGCCGCGCCCGAAATGATACTGCCACACGCGGTTCACGATGACGCGCGTCGAGAGCTGGTTGTCAGGACGCGTGATCCAGTTTGCCAGCGCAGTGCGGCGGCCGGTGGAGTTCTGCGTGGGTTTGATCACCGGTTCTTTCGTGTCGATGATCGACAGGAAGCCGGGCGCGATCTCCTGCTCTCCTTTGCGCGTCTTGATCGCCACCGCAGGCGCTTTCGTCCCCGCATCAGTCGCGACGAAGGCTTCCATCAGCGGCTTCGGCTTGAGGTGGTCGAACTTTTTCAGTTCCTCCTCCAGCGCTTTGTACTCAGCCTTGGCCTCATCGGTCTTGAGACTCTTCATCGGGTCAAAGGTCTTGCGTTCATGGACCATCTGCCGCTCCACGAGGCCGGCGAGCTGGTCTTCCAAGGCGTCGCGTTCCGGCTTCGGTTTGCGCACCATGGCTTGGAGGTCTTCGGTGAAGCGGGTCAGCGCACGCTCGACTTTCGGTTCGAGCAGCGGGTTCGTCAGCGCGTCCATTTTCGCGCGGATTTCGACTGTGGCGGCTTCCCATTTGGCCTGCTGCTCGTCATACGCCTTCTTCTCCGCCGGAGTCGCGAGCGTGAGGTCGTCGCGCCATTTCACCGGCGCCAGGAAGGCGCGCAGGCGGTAGTAGTCCTTTTGCAGGATGGGATCGAATTTGTGATTGTGGCAGTGCGCACAGCCCATGCTCAGGCCGAGGAAGAGCTCGCCCGTGGTGTCCGTCATGTCGGTGAGAATGATGTCCCACTGGCCGCGTGCATCGCGCTGGTTCCATTCATACACCGGATGACGCAGAAACGCCGTGGCGATGAGCACGTTCGGATCATCCGGCGCGATCTCGTCCCCCGCGAGCTGCTCGCGCACGAACTGGTCATAGGGCTTGTCGTCGTTGAGCGATTTGATGACGTAGTCGCGATACGGCCACACTGACGGGCGGTACGCGTCCGCGTTGTAGCCATCACTCTCCGAGTAGCGCACGAGATCCAGCCAGTGCTGGGCCCAGCGCTCGCCGTAGCGTGGCGAGGCCAGCAAAGCATCGACGAGCTTCTCGTAGGCCTTCGGGTCCTGATCGTTCACAAAAGCGTCGATCTCCGCCTTCGTCGGCGGCAGGCCATGCAGATCGAAATACGCACGACGGACCAGCTCATGGCGGTCGGCTTCCGGCGCCGGGTCGAGCTTCATCTCCGCCTGCTTTGCCGCGATGAAGCGATCCACATCGTTTCGCACCCATTTGCCTCCCGCATCAGGCGGCGAGACCTTTTTCACCGGCTGGAAGAACCAGTAATTCCGCTGCGCCTCGGTGAAGCCGCCCTCGGTCACCACCACTTTGTTGGCGGCATCCTCCGGCCATGGCGCACCGATTTTGATCCACTTCTCCAGCACGGCGATCTCCGCGTCCGGCATCTTGCCGCCGTTGTTTTTCGGCGGCATCTGGAAGTCCTCATCGGTGTAATGGATCGCCTCCATCAGTGGCGACTTCGATGGTTCGCCCGGCACCACCGCCGGCCCGGTGTCACCGCCCGTCTTGAGGTAGCCGATGTGATCCACGCGCAGGCCGCCCTTCTGCTTCGTCTTGCTGTGGCAGTCATAGCAGCGTTTCACCAGGATCGGCCGCACCTCGTTCTCGAAAAACGCCATCGCGGAACGCTGCGCATCGTCATCAGCGGCAAACGTCGTGCCCATCGTGAGGCTGGCGAGCAAAAGCAGGGCAGGGGAGAATCGAGGTCGGTTCATTTCACACATATAAGGAACCGCCGGACCGGTTTTGGACGCAAAAATTGGCTTTTGATGGTCTCGCACGGCACTCCGCCGTTTTCTCACGGGGTTCTTTCCGCGCTGGATCGGCTGGGCATTGACGCCCGCTGTTGCTTCGTCGCCTCAACCCCGCCAAACTCTTCGTCACCATGAAATCCCAACTCTTCGCCATCCTCGCCCTCACATTCACCAGCGGCGTCTTCGCCGCAGAACACGGCAAGCTCATCTTTGAAGACAGCTTTGACCGCGTCGAATCCCAGGAAACCAAGGACGAGCCGGGCAACGGCTGGGGCACGAACAGCAGGACTCGCGCGAAAGGGAACAAGCAGGTCGATCTGAAGGATGGCGCGATGTACATCACCATGCACGCTGAAGCCGATCATGCGGTGTCCGTGACGCATCCGGCCGAGTTCACCGACGGCGCTGTGGAGCTGCGTTTCATGCTGGAGAACGAGCAGGACACGCTGGGGCTCGATTTCGCCGACCTCGGGTTCAAGGAGGTTCACGCGGGCCATTTGTTCAAAGTCGATGTCGGCACCAAGAAGGTGGCCATCGATGACATGAAGTCCGGCGGCATGAACATGAAGTTCTACGACGCCAAGAAAGCCAAGACGCTGACCAAGGAGCAGACGCAGTTCATCAACTCGATGAAGAAGAGTTTCCCCGCCAAGTTGAAGACGGGAACGTGGTACACGCTGCTCGTCACCATCAAGGGCGCCACCGTCACTGCCTCCATCGACGGCACGGAAGCCGGCACGGCGACTTCCGACGGCTTCGCGCATCCGACCAAGAAGATGCTGCGCCTGGCGGTGCCGAAGAGCGCGGTTGTGGACGATGTGAAGATCTGGGCGGCGCAGTAGGCGGACGATTTCAAGAAGCAGCCGATCAACCACTCAAAACCCCTTCTCGGAATACGGCAATCTCTGCACCGATGCCGTGTTCGGCGATGGCAGAGCTACGAGATCACCATCGTGGACCGGCATGCGACGGTGGCTCTGAATGGCGAAAAAGTCATCGACAACGAGCCCGTGATCGGCAACACCAACGGTGCGTTTCAGGCCGACATCACGCAGCCTGGACCGCACCATCTCCAGGGTGACCACACGGCCGTGAAGTATCGCAACATCGTCTGGCGTCCCGTGATGAAGGCGCCGTAAGAGCCGCGGGCCGACGCCGGGACGCTCCCCGGTGGCGGGGAGCGTGGAATATCGAAGTTCCTGGGCCTTGACGGACTCAGCCCGCCGCCACGGCCGTCTGCGTCTGCTCGCCGAGGCCTTCGACGCCGAGTTCGATGACATCGCCGGGCTTCATGAAGACGGGATCAGGCTTGAAGCCGAGACCGACGCCGGGAGGCGTGCCGGTGGTGATGATGTCGCCGGGCAGCAGGCTCATGAACTGGCTGAGGTAGCTGACGAGCGTCTTCACGCCAAAGATCATCTGCGCGGTGCTGCTGTTCTGGATCGTCTTGCCGTTCAGCTTGAGCCAGAGCTTCAAATTCTGCGGATCAGGAATCTCGTCGCTCGTGGCAAGGAACGGCCCGATCGGCGCGAAGGTATCGCAGCTCTTGCCCTTCACCCACTGGCCGCCGCGTTCGAGCTGCCACTCGCGCTCGCTGTAGTCGTTGTGGACGCAGTAACCGGCCACATGGCTCATCGCGTCGTCTTCGGAGACATAGCTGGCCTTTTTGCCTATCACGAAGGCCAGTTCGACCTCCCAGTCGGTCTTTTTCGAGTTGCGTGGGATGACGACGTTGTCGTTCGGACCGACGATCGCCGACGTGGCTTTGAAAAACACGATGGGCTCCGCCGGGATCGGCATGCCGCTTTCTTTGGCGTGATCACTGTAGTTCAGCCCGATGCAGATGATCTTGCTCGGGCGTGCGATGCAGGGGCCGAGGCGAGCGCTGACGTCCACGGTGGGCGCCGCGTCGGCATTCGTCTTTGCCCAGGCGGCGAGACGTTCCAGACCGTCACCGCCGAAGAATTTCTCGTCGTAGTCGCTGCCAAAGGCGGACGCGTCGATGCGACGGCCGTCGTCGAGCTGCAGGCCGGGTTTTTCTTCTCCAGGGTTTCCAAAGCGGATTAGTTTCATGGTTTTGTTGTTCTCGGTTCTAGTTTGTCGGTTTCAATTCGTCATTCCTTGTCGTCTCCCTCGGCGTTCGTGTAACGACCAATGATCGGATACTGTTCAAGCTCGGCCACGGTGCCGGTGACGGGGTAGCTTTCGCGGCCGACCCAGTAAACAGCGGCGGCGGCGATGTCCTCGGGCATGATGAGCCGGCCCATGGGCACGACGTGGGCGGGCAGGCGCTCCGGCCAGCCTTCGCCGAGCCCGTCACCGAGTTTCACCTGGTATTCGTTGTCCGTGAGAGTCCAGCCGACATTGAGCTGGTTCACGCGCACGCGGTCCATGCCGAGCGAGTCCGCCAGATTACGCGTCATCGTCATGAGGGCGCCTTTGGACATGGAGTAGGCAAGCATGTTCGCCTGGCCGCAGTGGGCCAGCACGGAGCCGATGTTCAGCACGACGCCGGTGTTTTTCTTCAACTCGGGTAAAAGAGCACGGATGAGCAGCATCGGTGCGCGGGCGTTCACCGCCATCATGCGGTCAAAGAATGCGGCGTCCGTCTCGGTGATCCGACCGCGGATGGTCAGCGCGGCGTTGTTCACGAGCGCATCGACCTTCCCAAAGGCGGCGATGGCGTCGGCGGCGAGCTTTTCGGGATAAGCGGCATCTTCCAGACTGCCCTGGCAAAAAGCAGCCCTGTCCTCACCCAGTTCTTGCCGCAGCGCAGCGCCGCGTGCGGCATCGCGCCCGTGCAGGATGACTTTGGCACCTTCGGCGACGAAGCGCCGCGCCATGAATTCGCCGATGCCGGTGGTGCTGCCGGTGATGAGGATGACCTGGTCTTGAAGTCGCATGTTCGTCGCGGGTGGGGTTGGGGAGCCGTTTCTATGGCGAGCCTGCGGAGATGCTCAAGGCTGACCCTCCAGCAATTTCCACAGGCCTTCCATCTGTGCCTTTTCCACCTGCGGATGCGAGCTCGCACTACGGCGAGGCCTCGATGTTCACATTGTCGAAGTGAATGGTGGTCCTGGATTTGCCGAGTCGGATGACAAAAATGCTTTTCGTGAAGTCGGTGACAACGGGCTGGCCCGCCGCAGCGTCCATGGTGGCCGATCCACTGATCTGATCCACGCGGGCGGTGACGAGCACTTTGCCGTCGTCCTGGAGCCTCAGAGTGAGCTCGCATGGCAGCGCCTTACCGCCTGCCGCGCCGCCCTGCTGCTCGCTGCCCTCCACGGGCAGCTTCACGGCCCCGGGGCCGCCTATGATTTCGTTATCGCCGCCGGGATCCGCCATGATCGCAATGCCTTTGTCCGTCGCCAAGAGCGAGACGTTGACGCCGTATCCCGCCTTCTTCTCATTCACGAGGCCGAAGCGAATGAAGGATGAGCGTTCCTCCGCCTTGGACATCTTGGCGGCGAGTTTTCCCAGGTTGAGTTCCAGGGTGAGTCTCAGGGTTTTGCCCTTTTCGAGCCGCATCCCAGACTCCTCCTTGAGCTGACGCGTCAGCGTGCCGCCCGACTTGGCCGTGCTGAACTGCCCGACGCGCGTCTCGGCGGACGCCCAGCCGGCAGGGGCCTCGACGGGTTTGAAGGTGCCGCCGACAGCCACGAAGGTGACCGGCTTTTTGTTCGGGTCGGGTGTCGGCTTGGGGGTGCCTTCCGGCGGCGGCTCAAAGCGGAATTTCCCGACGCTGACCCATTCTCCACTGGCCATGCCCGCTCCGGCTCCAGCGGCTGGCGGCGCCGCGCCTTCCTTGACTGCGGCGGCGGCGACGACGGCAGAGGGCTTATGCAGCGGCTCCGCGAGGAGGGCGGTGACTTCCGCCGGCGCATCTTTCCAGAGCTTTCCGCGGCCGATGTTCGTCGCGTAAAGATGGGTGAGCGCCCGCAGTTCCTCCTTCCGCTCCGGCAGGGAGGCGAGCAGCTCGGCCGATTCGCGGAGAGCATCGGCGGCGAGGCTCGTGTCGGAGGAGGGAAACGTGTAGCAGGCCGCATAGGTGGCGATGGCTTCGTCGTTGAGACCGAGTTGTTTCGCGATGCGTGCCTGGAGAAAGGAAAGCTCCAGCGCGTCAGGATCGTCGGTCTTGAGGGCCTCGCCCGCTGCATCCGCCGCTGTTTTGGCCTCCGGCCAGTTCGAGGCGCCGACGAGGCTCCAGATTTTGAAAAGAGGGGACAGGGTGCGCTCCTCCTCCGGCAGCTTCGCCCAGTCGATGCTGCGGGCGAGTTCCGTGAGGGCGGCACCGTCCCGCAGGCGGCGGTGGCACTCCAGCATCTGACGGCGTGCACGTTCGGCGAAGTTGCCGGGCGCCGGATGGAAGCTGATCGCGCCGGGAGCTTTGGAAAGCTGGGTGAAGAGCTCGAGTGCCTCCTTCGCCTGGCCGCGCTCGAAAGCGGCCGTAGCCTCCTGCCAGAGATCCGGCTCCGGCCACTCAATGCGGGCGATGTCTGCGTAGTTCTGGTTCAGGCTGCCGCTGGTGCCGGCTAGGCTGAGGGACAGGGACGCCGGGCCGATGGATTTGACCTCGCCGGAGAGCACGGCACCGCTTTTGAGATGCAGGGTGGCGCTCGTTTGCGCGAGTACGGGCGTGAAGGCGCCAAGCAGCGCGAGGCATGCAGCGGTGAACCAGCGGCTATTTTTGTTGCTGTGCGGCCACATAGGCGTCCCTCCATCGAATGAAAATTTCCTTGCCTTTGACGACGCCCGGATGGTCGTGATGGCCCATGCGCTTGAGCATGTCCTGAAGGACTTTGAGCGCGTCCACGTCCCTGCCCCTTTCCTTCAAGATGGCGGCCGTGCGCAGGTAGGCGCGGGTGGACCAGTCCAGGTGGCCTGCGAAGTTGGCGTAAACGCTGACATAGACCTTCAGCGCCTCCGCCTTTTTGCCCTGCATGTCGAGGCAGAGGGCGTAGCTGTAATTCGCCTCCGCTCGGGCGCGGGTCCAGGTGCGGTCGGCGAGGTACTTTTCCCACTCCACCTGCGCTTCCGGGTATTTTTTGTCCTCCGTAAACATTCGCGCAATGCCGAGCACGGCCTCCTCATGCATTGATGAATCGTCGATGCGGGCGATGGCGTCGCGGAAGGTATCGAGCGCGTTCAGGCGGATCACGGGGTCCTTGCTGGCGGCGTCGATCTTGGCTTTTTCGATGAGGGCAAAGCCCATCGCCGCGCCGTAGGGGCGTTCCTTGAGGATGAAGTCGTAGATCTTGCGGGCGACATCCTCCTTCTTGCGGTCTTCGAGCGTCCAGCGGGCGAGTTTGACGAGGCTGTAGTTGCTGATCTCCGTCTCGTTGAGTTCGTAAAGCGCCGTCAGTCGGATGTAGGCCTTGCGCACGGCGTCCGCGTTGCCCTTCGGGTCGGCCTTTTCCAGCGTTTCGAGGCCGGCGGTGATCAGCCAGGATTCGAGGGCGGGCGGCGGCGGCTTGGAGAGGGCGGGGAACTTTTCAAAGCATTCCAGCGCCTCGGGAGTGGCCCAGTTGGAGCGGATGAAGTCCACATAGCTGCCCACCAGCTCATCCAGCGCAGGCGAGGGGCCTTCCGCCGCGCTCGCATTGACCAGGGCTTCGAGCAAGTCGCGCCCCTCGTCCCGGCGCTCCGTTTTCACCAACGCGTCGAGGGCGGCGATCACGGCGTCGGCGTTCCATGAACTGTCGGAGTAGCCTTTGCGGAAGTCGTCGAAGAACTCGGCCGCGGCGTCCCACGCCTGCTCGTTCGATGCGGCGGCGATCAGTTGGCGCAGCGCGTAGGCGGCCACGCCGGCGTCTCCGCGGCCATCCTTTTCCACGAGGTCCCGGGCTTTGACATAAGCCGGTGCGACCGTCTCGTAATCGGACTCTCTGGCGGTGAGGAGATCCCCCAGTACGTTGTAGGAGGCGGGGATCTCCGGGCTGTCGGGATACTTGGACTGCAGCTCGCTGAGGCAGACCTCGGCGCGATCCAGATTTCCGGCGATCAAATGGGACAGCGAGGCGAGATGCAGCGCCCCGGGCCGCAGCTGGCTCTGCGGGTAGTCTGCGAGGAACTTGTCGAACAAATCCGCCGCTTCCGGCCACTGCTGCAGCTTGATCTTGGTGGAGGCCAGGTAAAAACGCGCCGGTTCCAATCGCTGGCCCTGCGGATAGCCGCTCACGTAAAGCTCCAGCTCCCGCGCCGCCTCCTCGTACTTCTCCAGGTGATAGGCCGAGGCGCCGAGGACAAAGTCGGGAATGTCGCGCATCGCATCGCCAGCCTTGAAACGATCACGGGTTTCACGGGCGACATCGTAGGCTTCCTGGTATTTCTGCTCGATGAAGAGGACCTCGACCATGAGGCGGGCGACGGCGGGCCGGAGCTCGTGCTCGGGGAACTCGTCGAAGAATTTTTCTCCAAAGGTAATCACGTCCTGCCAGGTGTTCAGATTCACCGAGCACACGACGAGATTGTGCAGCACCAGCGGCCGGTCCTTCATCCCGGGATCCATCCGCTCCAGACGCGCATAGGCCGCACGGCTGCCTGCGTAGCTTTTGATCTGGATGTGCGCAGCGCCGATGCCCAGCAGCATCGGAGCGAGCTGGGCGCGGTAGGCTGCGGCGTTTTCCTCCAGTTTTTTCAGAGCGGCCTGACGCTGCGGTTCCTGCGAAGGGGCCAGCTGACGCGCTTTCAGGATTTGATGCTGCCGCAAAAAATCACGCGCCCCTTCGTCCGGGCTGCCCATCAGATGATACCAGGCCAACGCCCGCAGCGGATCGCCGCCCTGAATCGCGAGCGCGGCCACATTGGCGAATGCCGGGTTCAATTCGTTCATCTTCTCCAGAGCGGAAGCTTCACGCAGCAGGGGGGCGACGTCCGCTAGGATGGGGGCGACTTCTGCCAGGGGTGCGCCAGGTGTCCACTCCGTGGCCAAAGACAGGAAAATGCGGCGTTTCATCCTGCCGGTCCAAGCCGTGGACTTGAGCTGCTCCAGCAGGAAATCGCGTCCCTTGTCCATTTTGTCGGGAAGGTTGAGATAACAGATTGCCAGATTGATCTGAACCTCGCCCCGGTTGACCTCCGGATCGTCCGTCGCCTCCGCCAGCAGTTTTTCGTAGAGTCCGGCGGCCTCGGTGTGCTGCTTCAGCATCAGGTGGCAGCTGGCCCATTGGGACAGCGCCTGGTACCGGAAGCGGTTCGGCAGCTTCGCCTCGGACGGCTTGCCCTTTTGCAGTTTAAGGGAGTCGTTGCTGAACTTTTCGTAGCAGGTCTTCAGGGCCGGGATGGCTTCCGGGTAGGCTCCTTTGCGGATGAGAAGGACGCCCTTGAGATAAAAAAAGTGGCCGAAGACCGGCCCGAACATCTCCAGGCCGTCCGCTGCATGCTTCACCAGCACCGGCTCCAGGGCGGTGAGTCCTGCATCGAAGTTGCCGCTATCCAGCGCCTGCACCGCGCGATCATAAGCCAGCGGCACATCGAGGGCGCTGTCCTGGGACAGCGCCTGCGGAGCGGCGAGGAGGAGCCAAGCGCCCAAAATCCTTGCTGCGAAGCCGCATAGGCTCCGCCGCACCTTGGCTGAAGTCACCCGTATCATTTGATCTTGTTCTTGTACTTCGCCGGATCCTTCAGATAGTCAGCGCCGTCGATGGTGTCGCCGTTTTTGAGCACGATCATGAACTTGCCCTTCGTGCCATCGGCCACTGCGGCGAATTCCTTGGCCCCCTGCGTTGTCTGCATGGCAAAGGTGTTGATCACCGGCTTTCCGTGAGCGCGGTTGTAACTCAGGATCGGTGCCGGAGCATTGCCGCCCGTGCCGTCACTCATGAAATAGATCACGTCCGGTGGCGGGTCCATGCCGTGGGCCACCTTCAACGCCATCAGCCAGTCGGTGCCGAGGAAGGTCTGCTTTTCCTCCAGGATATCGACCGTCTTCTTGATGTTGGCCGAGCCGACATCCAGCCACTTCTCCTTGGGCAGCCCTGCATCCGGTCCGTCGAACTCAAAGTCCGTGTAGTTTTTCTTCGGCGCGTAGAAGCGGTACTTTTTGCCCTGCGGATCGGTGACCAGGTTGTCGAATTTCACGGTTTTGTCATCGACCTTCCAGCCAGGCCAGGCGAACACGCCCCCCCCTGCAAAACGGATGACCTGGTACTGCATCCCGGCCTGCAGGCTCTTCAAAGCGCGTGTGGTCTCCTCCACCGTGAGATTCACCTGGTCTTTCGACAGCGATCCTGAAAAATCGAGGACGAAGAGAATGCGCTTCCCGGCGGATTTCATCCCGAAAAACGTCGCGCCGGATCCCATGCCGCCCGAGCCGCCGCCAACCCCGAAACCGCCGCCAAAATCACCCTCGCCGAGGCCGACGGCGCTGGTGCTCGTCTTGGTCACCTCCGGCGCGGCGATGACGGCCGCGGCATTGGCGCGCATGAGATTTTTCATCGCCGAAGCTGCGGACGCGGACGTCATGCTGGCCTGCTTAGCCACGGATTTCTTCTGCATCTGCTGCTCCTGCCGGGTCGGCGGGCCGATGATGGCGGCGACGATCTCCGGCTCGTCACGCATAGACGGCAGGACCACGATGAGGGCAAAGACGAGCGCCAGCACGACATGGACGATGATCGCCGTGGCGATCGCACCCGTTTTCTTGCCCGCATCCTTGGGCTTCGCTGTCTCGACGGCGGTGATGAACATGGTTCGGCGGGTGGCGTTTTACTGGGTGAGACTGACGTTTTTCAGCCCGGTTTTGGCGCAGGCGTTGAGCACGTCCACGAAGCGCTGCTGCGGCGACTCGTCTGCGCATTCCACGATCACCATGGCCTCGGAACCGGCGATCTTGGCGCTGGCGGAGTAGCGGTCGAGCCGGTCGGTCAGATTGGGCAGCGTGTGGTCGTTCGGGTCGCTGTCCACGAGTTCATCGTTCACAAACACCCCCTGATCGGCCGCCACCCGGATGACCATCTGGTCCACCTTCACGTTGGTGGTCTGCTCGGCGGCCACACCAGGCAAAACCATGCCCAGATCCGCCTCTGACTTCGTCAGCGTGGTGGTCACGATGAAGTAGATGAGCAGCAGGAAGGCCACGTCGATCAGGGATGAGATGTCCAGCGTGGGCTCCACGCCCTCGCTCATCGGATTGCCGCTTTTTCGTCGTCCTCGTGCCATGGCTTATTTGTCGGTGACGTAGGTGGAAAAAATGACGTTGTTCACGCCGCCGCGTGCGGAGGCGTTGATGACCTTCTTGACCTGCTCGTGCGTGGCGCGGCGATCCGCGCGGAGATGCAGTCGGGAGTTCACGTTTCGCACCTTGGCCGCCGCCATGACGCGCTCGACATCGTCTTCGGTATAGACTTTCGTTCCGCTTTCGTCGCGGATCACGCCGTCCTGATAGACGTTGATGACGATCCGGCCCTCGACCAGTTCCGGCACCTTGGAATCCGTGGCCACCGGGATCATCACGCGCTTGTCCTTTTTGTACGTGATCGCAGTCGCCGCGATCATGAAAAAGATCAGCAGCAGGAACACCAGGTCGATCATCGGAGAGATGTCCACCTTCGGTGCGCCCCCGGCAAAGAGCGTGTCATTGGCTGTGCGGCGTCGGGCCATGGGTTTCAAGAATATCGTGCTACTGCTGTGGCGGCGCCTCCTGCGCCGCGTGATGCGGCTCGGCGTGGTAGCCGCCGTGCGCCTGCGCTTCGGCGACCTCGGGCGGATAAACCGCCTTGCGCAGGATGTTGATGAGACGCCCGGCTTCCTTCTCCGAAGCCGTGATCATCTTGCTCAACCGGTCGCGAAAGAAGAAATAGGCGAAGGTCACCGGAATCGCGATCACCAAGCCTGTCGCGGTGGTGATCAGGGCTTCGGAAATGTTGCCGGAGAGCTTGCTCGGGTCGCCCATGCCTTCGCGGGCCATCGTGCCGAAGGCACCGATCATCCCGGAGACCGTCCCCAGCAGCCCCACCATGGGCGCAGACGCGGCGATGAGGGAAAGGTAGTTCAGCGCGGAGGCCCGCCCGCGGTTTGCATCGAGGGAGGCGTCGGCCAGCACGTCGAAAATCACCTCGCCGTTGAGCACCTCCCAGCCGCGATCCCGCACATACTCGCTTCCACTGAAGACCACCGTGCCCAGGCAGGTCGGACTCGAACGCGCGATCTCCGCCGCAGCCGCGATGTCCGCCGCCTCCATTTTAGCCTCCAACTGCGCCGAAAGCTCCTTCGGCGCGAAGTTCTTCGGCTTGAAGTCCATCATGAAAAACACCCCCAATGCGATGGACCCCATGGAAAGCAGACCCAGGGGAATCATGGCCCAGCCGCCTTTTTTAATGAGGCCGTAGAGGCTGGTGTCATCCTGAACCACCGTGCCCTCAGGAGCGCTGGAACCAGAGGCTGCAGCCGGTTTGGGCTCGTCCAGGCCGGGAACACTGAACTCATCCTGCGCGAAGCAGACGCTTTGAGAACCGAGAAAAACAAATGAGATGACTAAAAAGCGCAGGAGGCGGTGGGGGAGGTCCATGGTTGGTTTGTGAGTCGGTTTGAACAGCCTGCCAAATTCCCGCCCCGCTTTACAAGAACAAATCATGGAGATGCCCCGAATTTGTTCGTGGGGGGCACTCCTTCGGTAGTCACATGACACATGCAGAAAAGGTCTCCTTGGAAAGACCCTGACACCCCGCCCCGATCTTTTCCGTCCAAGAGTCCTCGTTTTCAGCCTTCTCTCACTCGTGCATCTTCGTTTCCTTTTCCCAACTCTCTCCGCCCTCGTGGCCGCCCAGGCGTCGGCGGCGGACGGCGTGGCGTTTTTTGAGAGCAAGGTGCGGCCGCTGCTGGTGAAGCACTGCTACGAATGCCACTCGCAGGAGGCGGGAAAGCAAAAAGGCGGACTGCTGCTGGATCGCAAGGAGGGCTGGCAGATCGGCGGTGATGCCGGCGCGGCGGTGATCCCTGGGAATCCGGGCAAGAGCCTGCTCATGCACAGTGTGCGCTACGAGGACGAGGACCTGCAGATGCCGCCCAAGTCGAAACTGCCGCAGCAGGACATCCGCATTCTGGAACAATGGATCGCCATGGGCGCACCCGATCCGCGCGATGAGGCGCTGGCGGAGGTCGTGCAGAAAAGCGCGATCGACTTCAATGCCGCGCGCCAGGGCTGGGCCTTTCGTCCGCTGCAAAAGACGCCGCCACCCGCCGTGAAAGACAAGGCATGGCCGCGCAAGGACCTCGACGCTTTCATCCTCGCCGAACTCGAAGCGAAGAACCTCACACCAGCCGCTGATGCCGACAAGCGCACCCTCATGCGCCGCATGAGCTACGACCTCACTGGCCTCCCGCCATCGTCGGACACGTCGGACCTGTCCGACTACGTGGACTCCCTCCTCAGCAGCCCCCAATTCGGAGAAAAATGGGGCCGCTACTGGCTGGACCTCGTGCGCTACGCAGACTCAAACGGCGGCGACCGCAACTACACCTTCTATCAGGCCTGGCGTTACCGAAACTACGTCATCGACGCCTTCAATCACGACAAATCGTTCTACGAGTTCATTCGCGAGCAGATCGCGGGAGATCTCATGCCCGCAAAGACTCCCGAGCAGCGCCGCAATCAAATGATCGCCTCCACCTTCCTCGCGCTGGGGCCGAAGATGCTCACGGAGCGCGACAAGGAGAAGCTGCATCTCGACACGGTGGACGAGCAGATCGACACCATCGGCCGCGCGTTTCTCGGCCTGACGGTTGGTTGCGCGCGCTGCCATGATCACAAGTTCGATCCCTTCAGCCAGCAGGACTACTACGCGCTCGCGGGCTTCTTCCGCTCCACGGAGGTCGTGATGGGCACGCGCAATGGCTGCGTGAATGTGGCGAGCTGGGTCGAGCAGGCGCTGCCGCAGCCGGAGCCTGCCTTTACCGAGCTGAAGCAGAAAGTGGCGCGGCTCGAACTCGCGATGCGGCTCAAAGTGGAACGCGATTTCATGGAAACCGTCGCGGGCAAAACAGCACTGACAAAACTGCCGCTCGCAGGCGTCATTTATGATGAGGCCAGCGCGGAACTCGTCGGTGACTGGAAGCAGTCCAGCCTGTCGAAGAACCGCTTTGGCGATTTCTACATCCGCAACGACAAGCAGGGCCAAGGCATCAAGAAGGCCGTGTTTCGCGGTGCCTTGCCGGAGACTGGCATCTACGAGGTGCGCCTCGCGTATCCGGCGAAGGCCAACTGCGACAAGCGCGTGCCCATCACCGTCGAGGCCTTCGATGGCGTGCATGAGATCCTCTTTGATCAGACGAAGAAGCCCAGCATCGGCGGATTGTTCGAGCCCATCGGCCGTTTTCATTTCGAGAAAGGCGGGCGCGTGAATGTCATCATCGGCACGCAGGGCACGAAGGATCATGTGATCGTCGATGCCGTGCAATTCATCTCTGAAAAAGACATTGAACGCGAGTCCACCGCGCTGGCAATGGCCGACGGCAGCAGCACGGGCGATCCGCTGCTCCTGATGGACAACGCCGCGCTCACAAAGGAACTCGACAAACAGGTGAACGCGCTCAAGGACGCCGAGCTGGCCATGGCTCCGCGCGATGCACGCGACGCGGGCGACATCCACCTGCGAGTGCGTGGCGAGGTGAATCAACTCGGCCCCAAAGTGCCGCGGAGCTTCCCCACCGTGCTGCACAGCGGCAAAGCGCCAAAGATCCCCACCGGATCGAGCGGTCGCCTGCAACTCGCCGCATGGATGACGAGCACGGAGAATGCGTTGCTCGATCGCGTGATCGTGAATCGCCTGTGGGCGCAGCTTTTCGGGCGCGGCATCGTCAGCACCGTCGATAACTTCGGCGTGCAGGGTGAGAAACCTACGCATCCAGCGCTGCTCGATCATCTCGCCGCGAAGTTCCGCGCCAGCGGAGGCTCCTTCAAATCACTGATCCGCGAGATGGTGCTCAGCCGCACCTATCAGCTCGCCGCCGAGGCCAAATCACCGCGCACGATAGCCGATCCCGAAAATCGCTTGTTCGGCAGGCGCTCGTATCGCCGGCTCACCGCCGAGGAAATTCGCGACAGCCTGCTCTTCCTCACTGGAGAACTCAAACTTGAGCAAGCCGCCGCCACCGCGCTCACTTACGGCGTGGATCTCGACAAGCCGATGAAATTCGACCAAGAACTGCGCCGCAGCGTTTATCTCCCCGTCGCCCGCAACAACCTCGCCCCTGAGCTGGAGATCTTCGATGTCGCCAATCCCGAGATGGTCTCCGGCGACCGTCCGCTCACCACCGTGCCCACGCAGGCGCTGTATCTGCTCAACAGCGAGTTTCTGCAAAAACAGGCGGCCACGCTCGCCCAGCAGGCCTACGCCAAACCGGAGCCGGTCGTGTGGCTGCATCAAGTGATCCTCGGTCACGCGCCGAATGCCACGAGCGCCAAGCGTGCGACCGATTTCGTCAATCAGTCCGGCGATGACCGCGAAAAGGCCCTCGCCGATCTCGCCCACGTCCTGCTCGCCTCCACGGAGTTTTTGTTTCTCGACTAAAGTAGCCATCTCGCTCCGCGAGATGAGCTAAACGCCACCGCAACACGCAGATGCCCTGAAACAGAACCCTGATCTTGTCTTGCACTCACTGACAAATGCCCTTCTCTCCAACAATGATGAAGATAGAGTCCCACAGCTTTTCCTGGATTCTGACTGCACTGTTCGCTCTGATGCTCTCAGCAGTAGGCCAGACCAAGGACTCATCGCAACTGGATGAGGAAGTGATAAGCAAACTGCGTGGCAAAGGCAGATGGTCCGTCAAGGCCGCAGAGCTTTATTGGGTGGTGAACAGAAAGCGTATCGAAGCGACCCATTCTGTAGCCCCTGAACTTCTCGAAAAGGAACTTCGCCTTCTTTGCGCTCTTCAACCCGAAGGCAAAGTCGTCCGAATGTTGGAAGACCATCCGGAATCTTCGGGCTTGCTGCTTCTGGCAGCCGAGCCAGCGGACGTGGCGACTACAATAGTGGATGCAGCAGCAAGTGATCAAGAAACTTTGCTTGCCTCATATTGGCACTGCACCAACGGCGCGGCTGTCCGTCAATGGACAGACGCGCTGCGCCGACACCGAGGCCTAATCGCGTTTTTTCAGCAAAAATGTGGGGCCATTCCATATCAAAGCATCTTTGCCTACCAAGAAAATATGCGAGTCGCAGAGGCTCGCGAAATTTACGCTCAGTGGCTTGAAGATGTTCTTGCGCCAGCCGTGCTGTCGCAGTCCGATGAAACGCTCAGTTCACGGCTCAATTTTGTCACGACATCAGGCGTTTCACTCCGCCGCCGACTCGAAGGTGATCCCGCCTTCCTAAAGACGTTCGCCGCTGAGATCTGGCCTCGATTTCGAGAGGCAATGGTCCACCTGTGCCAGAACAACCCGGCACAGGAAGATGTTTTTTATCTGTGCGGAGGTGAACCGCTCGTGTGGGAGTTTTTCCAGCGTGAGGATGCCACCCGGCTATTTAAGCAGGTCGGTATGGAGGCGGTGAACCTGCTTTGCGGACCGGATGCCTTACACATGGATGTGCGATCTGCGGTGGCAGCGATGTGGGCGCAGGGAATTCTGGATCTGCCTCAGGCCATTCAGCGCTACCAGAAGGATGCGCATTTTCGCAAACTCGTTAGCATGTTGTGCGCTTCCAATGAATGGCACCTCCTGAACGGGGTATGCAAACGGCTCAATGACTCGGAAGCCTCATGGACCAGTGAAGCAGCTTACCTATCCACACTCAGCAAGGGAGCTCTTGCGAATGAAGTTGATGCCGTTGCCGTTGAGTCTTCAAGTTCTTCAAATATTACTGGAGCGGCCTTGCTCAGCTTGGCCGGGCGATTTCTTGATGGCCGCAGAGTAGGTTTTCAGGAGGTGTTCGCGGCAGGAATGGACGTTGTGGACCTTGCTTCCGTCATCGCGGCCATTCCATCAGGTGGCGGATCCGTCGCGGCGGTCCAAATGCTCAAGACAGGAGCCAAGAAAGGATTGCAACAAAAACTAAAATCAGGAGCCCAGGTGAGTTTGGAAAAGCTGACAGGACGCACCATGAAGCAAATTGTAAAAGACGCACCTAACACAGAGTGGAGCCAAGCGCTGGCGAAGAAGGCAATGGCACTACTGCCGGGAAGCATCCAAAAGACGATAGTCAAAGGAGGCTTGGTGGACATTACCAGTCCCATCAAAACAGGGTTCGATATTTCTCGTCGCTTGGGCTTGGGGCTGGAGCCGTTCAAGAAGTTAAGCGGATTGGACGCCAGGGTCTTCATGCGCCGGGATGGCCGGGTGTTCATCAACTTTGCTGGCGCACTCACGCAGCCCAGCCCGGCTGCCAGTTTTCTCACACGCACGATCGAGAATGCCGGACTGAGTTCCGAACCTGCCAAGGATGCAGCCGGAGAAGCGGGCAGGGCACTGCTCGAATGGAAAGAGAACATCTCTGCCTGGTGGAGTGGTCTAGCTACTGGTCAACTCTAACCTGTCCCTCCTGCATCATGAACGCTTTTCAAACTTCTCATCTGAAACGCAGCTTGCCTGTCCTTTCGGGGGTGATCGTTTGCCTTCTCATGTTCATGCACAGTCCGCCAGCGACACAGGCAGCCAACTGGTCGCGTCTGCTGGATGAGTTTGCTGGCACCAGCAAGGCTGCCAAGGGAACCGCTGACTTGACAAAAGATGCCGTCAAGATTGCTCGCCGGAGTTCCGCTGCGACTGAAGCTGCCACACGGGAGGCCCGGTATATGGGCGTTGATGTCACTAACAAGCCGCTGCTGCGTCAGGCATTGACCAAAACGTTACGTCAGCAAGGCGGCGATCCTGCGGTGCTTCGTTTTGTGGATGACCTTACAGATGCAGATGTTGATGTTGCGGTGGTTTTCCTGCGCGGTGGTCGTCGCTTGAAAGAAACTGTGCCGGACATCGCCATCCGTGCGCGCATTACCCAGCAAGGAGGTCCCTCCGCGCTCGCGTCTCTTGGTTTGCGCGACTCGGTGCTGGCGGAGGATTTTCTGAAACTCGATGCACTTACGATGACTGGTAAAGTTCCCGCGCAGATCGCGGGGAAATCCACCCTTGTGAGGCTTGGCGAGCTTTTCTCCGATGGTTCGGATCGCTTTACCACTTTCTACAGCAACTACATTCGAGGCAACGAGGGCAAATGGATCGGTGGAGGTGCGCTGGCTTGGTGGTTGACCGATCCTGATTCGTTCCAGGACACCGCTGGCAAACTCACAGAAGCAGGCTTTCAAAAGGCTTCCGAATTGGGTGGTGAAGTCTTGGCCGCAGCGCTTCGCGGGATTGCGGATGGTGGTAAAGAGGGGGGTAAAAAAATCGTAACCGCCACAGCCGAAGGTTTTTTGGCAGGCCCCTATGCTTGGGCGGCGTGGCTCGCATTACTGGTGTTTCTTTATCTCGCTGGCCTTGCGCTGCCAATCACACGGCACATTTTCCTAAAGCCAGTCAAAGCCCTCTTTCGCCCTTGTGCGTGAGCAGATCAAAATTATCGACGCCACTCATGAGCCAACCCACGCCTCCACCTTTGCCAACCGTTCTTGCTGCATCTACCACAGCCCCAGTCGGAACATCCAAGACCAAGGACGGCAAGTCGCACTACTACAGACTGGGAATTGTTGGATCAAAGGCGTCTGGCAAGACGTGTCTGCTGGCAGCACTGTCCATGGCTCGCACGCCTAACCCATCCGGCTGCACTGCTGTCAGACTGGCTGTGGAAAAAAGTGCCGCCGCTTCTTTTCGCGATGGCGACGACTGGATCAATTCGGCAGTTCAAGCCCTAGCTCGCGGAGAGTGGCCCGAACCAACGCCGAACGAAGATCGTCGTCGGTCCCTCCGCTTTCGCTTCACCGATGGCAAGACCCGTCAGAAATACGTCGAGCTGTTCGATTACTCTGGAGAATTGCTAAACCCGGCAGCCGCCGACTCTGTCCTTGCGGAGAGGCTGCGCGAAACACTCCGTGAGGTGGATGGCCTGCTAGTGCTCGCCGAGCATCCATCTTCAGAACAGGACGCCAAGCGGTTAGAACATGATCTCAACGGCCTGCTGCGAGTATTCTCACTTCTCAACGATGAGCGCCGCCGACAGCCCGGCAAAGCAGAAAGACAGGTGCCTATCGCTTTGCTCGTGAACAAGTGGGATCGATCCCCCCACTTTGACCCTGCATTGAGCTTCGACAGCCAACTGGCCGTGTTGGCGGAAAAGTTTCTCAAACAGACTCCGCCCCCCTTTCATCAGACGGTTGCCAACACGCTGCGTCCCGCAGCGGATGAATGCTTCAAGGTCTTTCCCGTCTCCGCAATTCGACCCACGCGCCAAGAAGATGGCTCAGAGGTGCCACCAACAGGTGGCGCACTTCGCTCAATGGGGGCTGAAGACCCATTTCTCTGGCTGATCGAATGCGTGGATGACCGGGCATTAAAACAGCAGCGGCAGCATCTTTTCCGACTCGCCAGTTGGTGGATGCCGCCTCTGCGTTCTTTTCTGCTCCGGAGCGATTTCAAGGCGGTAAAATCACGATTTGAATCACACACTCCCGAAGGCCGAAGGGCTGCATGCCTATCTTGGTGGGCGCGGTTGCTGACCTTGCGTCAGTTGGCGCTATGGCTTGGATTTGTGATGGCTGTCGAATGTGGAATCGATTTCTGGCAGCACCGTACCGCTCTCTCTCAAATCGAAAGTTCAGTGGAACAGGACGGGTGGCAGAAAGGAGTCTCGTGGTTCAGACTTTACGGTGAATCAAGCCCCCTCCGTCACCCCCTGTATGATTATCGACTGCCCAAGCGCGAGGCGTTGGAGAAGGCCAATGAGGTCCTCTCGCAGAAAGATCATGATGCGTTTGAGATCGTCGAACAATTGATAAACGAGGCAAAGCCGAAGGATGCCGTAAAGCCCCACGATGCTGGAAAGCTCCAGGATGCCGGTAAATTGGCGAGAGAGCAGTTGGCCACATTCCCAAACTCACCGCTTGTTGATCAGCGAGCGGCTGTGATCGCCGAAGTCGAGCGCCTGCGAGTGGAACTAGAGTTTGAAAAGCAACTCGGTGCTTGGGAGAAGAAACTTTCCGATCTCAAGAAAAAGAAGGTGTCGACCACAGGCCTCATCCTTGAAATCCTCGACGAGACACAAAAAATCGAAGGCGATGTTCGGGATGCCGAGAATGTCCCGCTGCAAGGCCGCCTGCGCGACAAATGGGGCGACTTGCTCAACAAGGCGGCTTCACCATCCGAGGACGTGGTGTCCGTCAAATCAGTTCGTGAGCGTTGGGCGCAGAAACTCAAAAGCGCTTCGACCCGGGATGAAATCGAGCAAGCGATCGCCTCGGGGAACTATCTGGAGGCTGCAGACCTGCTTGCTGCGGAGCCAGCCGCCCATCCAGACTTGCTAAATAAATTCCAACTGAACCTGCCTACTTGGCTTCGAGACAAAGCCAATGGGCTTGCTGAGAAAGGTGCCAAATGGGCTGACGCAGTCGAGGAAGTTGAGAAGTTTCTCCAACCATCAAGGAGACCCGTTTTAACACCAGTCATGCAGACTTCTATTGAGGAGATCATGCAGGGCACCAAACGAGACGGTGACAAATTCCTCTATGACCTAGCGCTTAAAGCGAGAAACAATCCGTCACTGGATCAATACCTTTCGAGTGCCCCTCTCAAATCCATGGCTGTGGAGGTTTCTGCATACAGACAATGGCTGGAGGACCGTCAGAAACCGAGAGCTATGACTTTTCGTCTTATAAAAATCGAATGGCACTCAAGCCAGAAAGCGGGCCTGACTGACAAAACCAAGATCAAACTATTTGTGAATGGACAGGGGGATTCACGAAACGCAGACGAAGAAAAATATTGGAGAGAAGGAACGACAGCCATCTCTGGCGGGTTGCGTTCAGTCGAGCTTAGCGGCTCGTCACAGGCTGAAACGGTTAAATTGAACTTCCAGACATGGAACGTCTGGTGGGGTGATACGAGTAAGAGTTCACTCGACCGAGAGCGTTCAGCAGAAGACTGGGTTAAAAGCCCCACAGTTAGTGATTCAGCAGGAAACACGCTCGAAATAAATGTGGACGGTGTGCTTCCCGAGCCGCACCTCCCAGCATGGCATCTGCCTCAGTAAATCGCCGAAATGACTGCTTCCAAACGGTTCCTTTTTCTCGATAGCCCAAACGTGGGCGGAATCGGTCATGCCTATGTGATTTCGAGCCGTGCACAAGTTCCTGCTGAAGCCCAATTGAGTGTCACAGCCAACCGAGCGAGGAACAAAGAGCCTCAAACAGACTTTGTCGCGGTCACTCGGGACATCGTGCAGTATGACACCACGCGCAGAGGCCATGAGCTTCTCATTTGCGCTGGTGCTTTCCCAGAAAAGCGAGAGGACGCCGCTGTTGTCCGGGAAGTGTTGGCCGAACTTTTGGCGGCTCATGTGTCACCGGATATGCTGAAAGCCGAGGTTTTGCGCAAACAAGGGGGCTTGATTTTTTCTGCACCTTGTCTGGATCAGATCACGGAAGCATTTCAAGCTGATCCCAGAATCCAGCCGATTCGCTGGATGGCGGTCTCGTCAGAATCTGTGCCATTGGATAAGTCACGCGCACTTCCGGCTAGACCGGAGCCAAAACCGAAAAAGAACCCGCTTATGAAATGGCTCCTCCTGTTTCTCCTCATTGCTGCCGTGCCGTTCTTTCCCCAATTCAGAAAGTCCAAAGACCCGGCTTCAGAGCACAATCCGCCTGCCAAAGTCCAGGATGAGGTAAAGGCATTGGCAACATGGGCTTTTCTCAGCGCAGAAGACTGGCAACGACTGATGAGCGAAACGGGAGGCGCGAAAGCAATGACCGCACAAAAAGAGGCTCAAGTTAAGGGCTTGGAAAATGTCCCGGAGGAAGAAGCCAAAGCGGCACTTCAACTCCTGAGCCGTTGGGCGCAAACCCTCCTTGATGAATTTCCATCCGACCCGTCAAAAAAAGACAGAGCAGACGCTGCAAGTATAGAAGGCTCAAGCGCTGCCAAGATCTTGATTCAGGCAAAGCAGCAGGTGGATGGCAAAACGACGAACAGTGTCCATAGTTGGACAACTGATTACATGAATCAGCGGCAGAGCTACCCTCCTGGTGTTCAGCAAAAGGCAAAAATTCTCGATGACTTTGCGACGACTTTTCCAGGCCTGGCATCAAAAGACATCCCTCCAAAACTTCGCAGAATTTGGGATGCCTTGGAATCTTTCCGAAAGGAGAAAGCCGATGGTGAAACCGAGTCTTTTCACAAGTTGGTGCAGGACAAATTGCCAGCAATCTCAGCCCCGCCTGATGACTATACTACCGTCACTTTCCAGGACGCTGAACGAGTGAACCTGTTGCAAGAAATTCTTGGCAGTAAAGAACTGGGATATGTTCTCACCGGAGAAAGACCCAGTGAGCCATTGAAGGATTGGGGCAAGATCAAGATCCGCATTGAAAGAACTAAGGGGCCTGCGTCCGATTCTCCGGCCAAGCCACTCTTTGATGATCTCGAAAGCGCATTGAGTTCTAGGACAAAATAGCCATCGAATTATGACCACACCTTCTCCTGCCCGCCAGTCTTCCGCTTCGACCGTGCCGAATGCTCGTCTTGCGGAGCAAAGCGGCTACTTTACGCGCCGCGATGCCTTGAGAACCGCCGCGTGCGGTTTTGGCTCGCTCGCGTTGAACGGCATCGCCACGGCGGCCAGTCTGCCGCGCGGGCTGCATCACACGCCGCGGGCGAAGCGGGTCATTTTTCTCTTCATGCACGGCGGGCCGTCGCAGGTGGATACGTTTGATTACAAACCGATGCTCCAGCAGATGGACGGCAAAAAGCTGCCCTTCGCACCTGCGAAGAACCTCGATCCATCATCCACGAGTCAGGCGAAGCTGCTCGGCTCGCCGTGGAAGTTCTCGCAGCATGGCGAAAGCGGTCTTTGGGGCAGTGATTTGTTCCCCGAGGTGTCGAAGCGGCTCGATGACCTCTGCGTCATCCGCTCCATGCAGAGCAAAGGCCAGTCGCACGGCCAGGCGGTGTGCATGATCCACACCGGCGCGGACAACTTCGTGCGTCCGTCGATGGGTTCGTGGATCAGCTACGGCCTCGGCACCGAGAACGCCGATCTGCCCGCCTTTGTCAGCATCAGCCCGTCGCCCACGCACGGTGGTCCGCGCAACTACGGCAGCGCTTTCCTGCCTGCGGCACACCAGGGCACCACGGTCGGTCGCGCGGGCAAGCTCGGCAAGGACGCCACCTTCCGCTTCCTCGACTCCAGCGGCGACTCCGCCGGTCAGCTGCGCAAATTGGACCTCTTGCAGGCGATGAACCGCGAGCACTTCGAGCGCACACGCCACGCGCCCATCGAAGGCATGATCCAGAGCATGGAGCTCGCCTTCCGCATGCAGCGCGAGGCTCCCGGCGTCATGGACATCGAGCACGAACCCGAGCACATCAAAGCGCTCTACGGCATCGGCAACGAAACGACCGACAACTACGGCCGCCAGTGCCTGCTCGCGCGTCGCTTTGCCGAGGCAGGCGTGCGCTACATCCAGGTCAGCACGCCGAACGTGTGGGACCAGCATTCGAACCTCGTCTCCGGCCATACCAAGAACGCCGCCGCAGTCGATCGTCCCATCGCTGGACTGCTCGCCGATTTGAAGCAGCGCGGACTCTTGGAGGATACGCTCGTCGTCTGGGGCGGCGAGTTTGGCCGCACACCCATCGTGCAAGGCGCGAACGGTCGCGATCACAACCCACAGGGCTTCACCATGTGGCTTGCTGGTGGCGGCGTGAAGAGCGGCTTCGCTTATGGCGAAACCGATGACTTCGGCTACTACGCCGTGAAGGACAAAGTCCACATGCACGACCTCCACGCCACGATCCTGCATCTCCTCGGCATCGATCACCTGAAGCTCACCTACCGCTACGCCGGTCGCGATTTCCGCCTCACCGATGTGTATGGTGAGGTGGTGAAGGGGATCTTTGCGTAGCTTCGATCACGAATTGAATCTGCGGCAACATGGCCCGACGAGCCTCGTTGAAGGTGGATGCTCCGAGCCTCCCTCTGCCTCTTCATCGCCTCAACCGGCCTCGTCCTCGCTCAAAATGCGAAGAAGGCCAAACCAGCCGCATCGCCTTTTTCCTGGGTTTCGCCGATGAATGCGGAGGCGGCGAAGAAGATCCTGCCGCCGACGATGAAGCACGCGACCTTCAAGAGCCCGTCCATGGGCATCGACGTGGGCTACTACATTTATCTACCGCCTGGGTATGAGACGAGCCAGGAGCGTTATCCGGTCGTGTATCACCTGCACGGCGGTCGCCCCGGTGGCGAAAGCAAGAGCGTGAAACTGGCCAGCTACGTCGATGCGGCGATCCAAAAGGGCACGATCAAGCCGACGATCTACGTCTTTCCGAATGGCGGGCCGATGAGCTGGTATGACATGCCGGAGATGAAGCACGGCATGGGCGAAAGCGTGTTCGTGAAGGAGGTCGT
>CAMAZK010000009.1 GCA_945863205.1 Akkermansia muciniphila
GCGCCGAGCAGGCCTTTGTTCATCCCGCCGCTTGAACTGGAACAGGATACGAGAACGGAGGTCATTCCCGCGAAGGCGATGAGGATCGGGAGGTGCGTTTTCATTTTTTCGATTTGGCTTGGCTGACAATCATCTTGTAGGCGTCGTCATTGAATTCCTTGAGCTGCTCGTTCTGCCGCTCGAAGGCCTCCCCGGAGGTGGCAGAGGCCAGGATCATTTCCTTGGAGGCCTGATGACGACCGATGGCGATGCGCGGACGCCCCGTGGCCTCGTGGTAATAAACGAAAGAGCCGTAGGGGTCCGTTTTCATCTCCGAGGGATCGGGGAAGCTGGTGACCTGCTTCTTGGTGATGGAAGGGATGCGGAAGCCCTCGCTCATGCTCTCCACATCGCGCTGGTCCGGCTGCTTGAGCATGAACATGACGCGTGAGTTCCCCACCACCGAGGAGCGCACCGGGTGGTCCTTGATGCGCCCGAACTGCTGGATGATGGAGAAGACCCAGCAGGAGTACTTGCGCATGCGCTCGTAATATTCGCGCGTGATGCGGTCCCCGTCCGGCATGGCCAGGAAGGCGGAGAGCTCCTCCAGGATGACGCGTTTGCGCGTGGAGCGCGGGCGGCTCATGATTTCCTTGCGCAGGTCGTTGGTGATGAGGAAGGCAGCGACGGTGCGCAGCTCCTTGGCGGATTCGGGAATGTAGCTGAGTTCAAAATGAACCACCTTGCCGCTGAGATCGACGTTGTTCACGCCATCCAGAATGGCGCCGTAACGACCGGTGCGGCTCCAGGGCTCCAGCAGCATGCGCAGCAGTCCGAGATCCTCGTGTGCGCGGCGCTGGCGGCTTTCGAGATTCAGCAGTTCCACGAACTGGCTGTGCGTGGGCATGTCCTCCGGCTTCATCAGCGTGTAGCCCAGGCTCATGAGATCCCACTGATTGCCGGGATTGTTCAAAAAGTCCTCCAGCAGGGACTGGTCGAGGCCCATGCGATTGAATTCATTGGCCTGGGGATCGCCCTCCATCAGTTCGGCCCTGAAATCTAGCCAGGATTCGGCCAGGGTGGTGCCCTCCGGCATGCGCTTTTTCCGCCACTCATCGGCGATGGCGACGCGCCGCGCTGCCTCCGCCCGCAGGTCGGCATGGCGTGCGGCCCAGGTCTCAAACTGGTCCACGTAGAGGCGCTCGATCTGCTTGGCCAGTAAGGCCTGGCGGATGCGATCCTTGTCGATGTCCGGCGGCGGTCCCGCCATGAGGTGGGCGATGGCCGTGGCGCCGCCGAGCTGGTCGGGGCTGAGCGGCAGGCCGCGCGTGTCGAAGTAGTTGAAGGTGAGGTTGCCGTTGGGCCGCACGATGATCGGCTTGCAGCCGTACAGGCGCGTGAACAGGTTGTACGACAGCCCTTCCTCCACGATGGCGGTAAAATCGTAGTAGGGCGCGGTCTGCGTGAGCAGGTCGATGGTGAAGACCGATTTTCCAGCGCCAGAAGCTCCGAACATGATGCCGTGCTCCGGGCGCATGGCACCCTCCTTGCCGACAAAGGTTGTGCAGCCGACGAGAGCGCCGCGGGGGCCGTCGTAAATGGCCTCCGCCTCGTCCAGATCGCCCGTGGGCGTGCTGGAGATGGGCAGCAGGTCCGCCAGGTTCACGTCTTCGACGTAGAGCTTGAAGTCGTTGTAATTGGCCCAGCTCCAGCCGGGCATGCAGAGTTGCCAGTAGTTCCGCACGCTCGTCGGCAGGGTCGGTTCATAGGCCTGGGCGCCGCCGAGTTTCAGGATGGAGTTCTTGATGGCGGAGAGCTTGCTGGCGCAGACGTCTGGATTCCGATCCCAGAC
The DNA here is from genome assembly GCA_945863205.1 of Akkermansia muciniphila. Classification (GTDB taxonomy): domain Bacteria; phylum Verrucomicrobiota; class Verrucomicrobiia; order Verrucomicrobiales; family Verrucomicrobiaceae; genus Prosthecobacter. The sequence goes on from CAMAZK010000009.1 coordinate 1,832, forward strand.
ACGCACCAGGAGGTGCATGCGGTAGGGGACGACTTCATTCGTGGAGAGGCGGCGGATGCGGGTGCGCAGCTTCAGCAGCGTGGCTTCAAGGGACGGCGTGATTTTGCCGCGCTCGAGCCGTGCGACCTTGCCCTCGGTGGTGATCCGGTCTTTTTCGACATCCCCGGCCTCGATGTTCACCACCACTTGGTAGTCCAGGATGTCGAGCTGCGTGAGCAGCCGCATCATGCCGATGTAGGTGAACTTGGGCAGCGTCTTCATGACGCAGATGCCCTGGTAAAAGCCGTCCATCTTGAAGGTGGAGGTGCCCATGCGGTAGGGCGCGGCATCGCTGTTGAAGCACATGTCGCAGACCGTCTTCGAGGGATCGTAGATGTCGTCGAGGTTGAGCGCCTCGTTTTCGAAGGCGCTGGGGTTGAAGTAGCGATAAAAAGCCTCGAAATGCTCGGCGTTCGTCATGGGAGCGACCCGCCCGCCGAGACCGCCGAGCTGCTGACGCAGCGCTTCCTCCAGCTCTCCTTGCTCGCGTTTGGCCGCCTGGAGCAGCTCCTCGTAGTAATGCCTGCCTCCTCCCATGGTCTTGCCCTGGATTTTGGAGGTGTAGTAGAACTGCAAATGCTCGCGCCGGAGCAGGTGGTCACGAATTTTTTTGTCGTAGCGGTTGTAGCGCTCCTCGCGCTGGCGCGTGGACCAGCGGTCCTGAGGCAGCTCTTCGGTCTTCTGTTTGTAGCGCTCCAGTTCCTTCCGGTAGTCGCTGTCCACACTCCAGGACACCTGCAGCCGCACCTCCGGACGCACCATGCGCAACAGCACACGCAGGTTGTCCTCCAGGGACATGAGCCAGGACGGGTCCGTGTTTTCGGTGTCCGGCATCTCGATGTTGTAGCCTTTGCCGATCGCCCCGCCGCGCTGCAGGCCGCGGTAAACGATCAGGTCCTCATCGAGATAGGTGTTGATGAATTTGGCCATGCCTCAGCTTTCTTTTTTCTTCGCTTCAGCGGTGGATTCTTTGCTCATCGAGTCATCGACCCAGGGCAGCGCGAGCGGCTCCACCTGGCGTGGTGAAAAGTAAGGCGTCTGGGTGAGCTTGATGATCAGCCATTCCCCCAGCTCGATGTCGTAGGAGGGCGGTTTGCCCTGCTTCAGTCCGAACACGTAAGCCATGACGACCAGCATCGGGGCACCGGCCACTCCTGCCGCCAGCAGCATGTTCGGGTTCGCGCCTTCGGACATTTTGCGGAAAAGCAGCATGCCGAGGCCGATGGCAAACATGAAAAAGAAGGCGTTCGCGCCCTCAAAGCCGGCGATGCCCTGTTGGGTTTCACGACCCTCGTTGGTTTCGTGCAGTCGTACGCCCTGTTGTTCCATGTTCGCGCGTTTTCACAGTGATCGCCCCCTGGCCTGACGGAGTGCCAGGAGGCGCCTGAACTGCGTGGATTGAGATCGTGGTGGGGGATCAGTTGCCTCCGGTGCCCATGTTGAGCGAATCGATGTCGCCCGAGCCGCCGGCCGTGGAGAACATGACCTTGATGATGATGAAGGACAGGCCGCCGATGCCGGCACCGACGAGGCCGTAGAGCACGCGCTCCGTCTGACCCATCATGAACATGACTGCGGCGAACAGAAGGCCGCCGAAGGCCAGCACGAGGCCGACCATGTTGATGATGTTGATGATGCCGCTGAATTTGTCAGTCAGATCGCCGGAAGCGGCGGCCAGAGGCATGCTGAAGCGCAGGATGTTAACACCGAGGGTGCTGATGGCGATGGAGCTCATAGGGGTCGAGGTGGTTCTGTTTTGTATTGATTTGGGATACGGAGAGCACCCGAATGTGCAGAGTGCTGCCAGGGGTTATCCAGACGCCATGAACCTGTGACCAAGTTTTTTTAAGCCATGGCCGCGGCCGCACCCAAATCAGCCCACGAGGGCGTTTCGCAGTGATGCGAGCTCCTCCTGCACCGTCTCCTCCGTCGGAGAAGTCAGTGTGCCGGCCACCAGATCCCGCATGATTTCCCGGAAACGTTTGCGCAGCCTTGAGATCGACTGCCGGACGGCGTCGTGGCTCATGCCGAGCCGGGCGGCAAGTTCTGCATCGTTGCCGGAGCCTGCCATGGTGGGGTCCAGTCGGGGGCGCAGGGCCTCGAAGGCGGCCGCTTTGCCCGCCGCTTCCTGTTCGCTTGCGAGCTGCTCGACCGCCGCCTCGATGATTCGCAGGGCGCACATCCGCTGGTAGTTGGACTCCGGCGTGTGCTTGTCGGCTGGCTGGATCGACATTTCGTCCTCTGCCATGGAGGCCTCAATGGACAAAATCTCCCTGCCGCCTCCGCGTTTCATGGCGGCCGCCTGCCGCTGCCAGTGCTTGATGTGTCTGCCGAAGGCCGTGAGCAGGTAATTGCGCATTTTCCCGAGAGCCGAGTCCGCCGTGGCAAACAGGTCCTTCTCCAGCACGAAGGTGAAGAAGCTCTGCGTCAGATCCTCGGCGTCTGCAGGTGAGATGCCCTGATACCGGGCGTAGGAGTAAATGGGCCGCCAGTAGATGCGACAGAGCTCGTCGAGCGCCATTCGGCCCCGGCTGAGATCACCCCCTTCGCGGACGGAAACGACCATGCTCCATCGCGTGACCGGGAATGCGCCATGATGGGTGTGTGATTTCATGATGAAGAGGTCGGATTCATTGCCCGCAAAGGTCTTGAGGCGCAAGTTTTGAGCGCCTTGAAGCGGTTAAAAGCGCGGTCACAATCGTGTTCGTGATGGCTAGTTGGGAGTGGCTGCGTCAAAGTTTGATGGCGATGTGGCCATGACTATCGAGCCGCCCCACACACCCATGACATCCGGAGATGAACCCAGTCCAGCCAGCCAACGATCGAAGCCTGCGGGGCGTCAATCGTCGTCTTTGCGGGGGCTGGACCCCCTGGGACTGATGGAGGGCGTCCTCGGCGGGCGGGCGACGGACTGGGAGCCGCCTTTGGCGGAGGAGCTGGAGCCGTGCTTTCCGGGCTACACGGACTTTGCCTTCATCGATCGCGGCGGGATGGGGGCTGTTTACTCGGCCACCCAGGTGTCGCTGGGGCGGAGGGTGGCGGTGAAGATTCTGCCGCCCGATCTGGGCGCGGATGCGGTTTTTGTGGAAAGCTTCCACCGCGAGGCTCGGCTCCTGGCCCGACTGCAGCACGCGCACATCGTCGCGATCTACGATTTCGGGTGCAACGACTCCGGGCACCTCTTCATCGTGATGGAGTATGTGAACGGCTCGTCACTGCTGGACATGTCGAAGACCCAGCGGCTGAAGGTCGCGGAGACTCTCGAAATCATCTCCCAGACCTGCAAGGCGATGCAGTTCGCGCACGACCGCGGCGTCGTGCACCGGGACATCAAGCCTTCCAACATCCTCATCGACGAGCGCGGCAAGGTCCGGGTGGCGGATTTCGGACTGGCGAAGTTCATCCACCAGGAAGCCTTCACCACCTCCGCGAAGACCCAAGGGAACTTCCTGGCGGGCACTCCGGTTTACGCGGCCCCCGAGCAGCGCAGGCAGGGGGGCGCCATCGACCACCGCGCCGACATTTTCAGCTTGGGGGTCACCTTTTACGAAATGCTCACCGGGCATCTGCCGGTGGGCGTTTTTGACCCGCCGTCGAAGAAGGTCGGGTCTCCGTCGGCCCTCGACAAAATCATCGCCAAAGCGCTTCGGGAGTCCCCGGACGATCGTTTCCGGCGGGCGGAGGACATGGGAAAGGAAGTCCGCAAGGTCGGCGAGCGGCTGGCCAAGCCGATCATCCAGCACACCATCTCCCAGCGTCCCATCGTCTCCATGATGTCCACCGTGATCGTCACGTCGGGGCTCATTTTCCTGTTCGGTGAAATCAACCAGATTCTCGAACGGTCCACCCGCGCATCTGCATCACGAAGCATCGAGCTTTCCGGAGCCATCGTGCGCCTGGACGACACCTTCAGCGTCCTGGCCGACCGGGTGACGTGGGATCAGGCCCGCGAGCGGGTGCAGGAGAATCCCGCGTTTGAACTGGCCAGCCTGCATTCGGCGGAGGAACTCGCCCGCGTGACCGCCCTGCTTCTGGATAAAGGTGTCCGGCAGCCGCTCTGGACGGGCGGCTGGCAGGCGGATGCCACCGCCCCTTTTGAGTGGACCGACGGCACGTCGTTCGACTTTGAAGCCTGGATGCCGGTCGCGAAATCGCCCCCGGTGATCATCACCGAAATTCAGGCGAAGAATCAAAAGACCATGACCACGGCGGCAGGCGTCACGCCGGACTGGATCGAGCTGCACAACCCCGGAACGCAGCCTGTGGATCTCACCGGCTGGCAGCTCCGCCACCGGGTGGAGGGCCGCATCGGGGTGGGTTGGTTGTTCCAAGGGGACTCGGACCACGACATGATCCTTCAGCCCGGTGAGTACCGGATCGTGACCTGCTATCCGACCGAGGAGGTCGGCGGTTGGCAGATCAACTTCCAGCTTGAGGCCCAGGGCGGGCGTCTCACCTGGCTCGATCCACGCGGAAATCTAATCCAATCCTTTGACCGCGACTGGGCGGAGTTCCCCGCAGATGCCGCCCTGTTCAGCGATACGAAGGGCATGAAGTGGAGCTGGACCTCCCGTCCGACGCCCGGCGGGCCGAATCCACCGCTGGAGGGGCTGGTGGACGTGTCCGTGGAGCCTCCCGTCCCCGGGGCGGCGATCATCACCCTTTTGCCCGCCTTCGAAGGCCGCTGGGCCTTGGAGCGTCTCAGGCGCAGCCTGCCTGCCTTGCTGCGGAACAAAAAACAGCCGTGAGGTAGCCGGCGGCATGCGCCCCCATGCGAGGGGGACCTATTTCGACCAGGCGGGCTGCGGCTCCCAGCTCTTCTCACCGTGGCCGATGCCGATGAGTTCGGCTTCTTCGGCCTCCTCGGTCTCTTCCAGCAGCGGCGCAAAGCGCTCGGAGCGGAAGCCGAGCTCCTGCTTCACGCTCGAGTGCGGATCGTCCGGATTGTGAAGCTCGCTCAGCAGGAGGAGGAGGTCGAACTGGGCATCGGCCAGCTTGATCTCGGCATCGTCGTTGACAGTGAACTTGGGGTTCGAACGGCCGGCGCGGAGGGCGCGCACGGTGTAGATCTCATCCTTCTTGGGCAGGGACTTGTAGAGGTCGAAGACCCAGGGATCGAATTGATCGTCGATGCAGACGACCTGCTGGCCGGTTTTGAACATGAGCTGCGGATATAGCTTCGTGCGGTGGAATCGCAAGGGATTGGCAAGCGGCTGAAGCGGGCGCTGGCGTGCAACCAGGCCGCATTTCGGCGGTTGATCGCAGCCACGCCCATGAAACACCGCTGCTCCATCCTGTCCGCCGCCGTCCTTGTCTTCTTCGTCGCTGCCTGCGAGGGGCGGGCGCAGATCGGGCTGCCTCCCGGCTTCCAGAAGCTGGAGCTTCAAGTGGAGGGCGTGGCACGCAGCGGCATCGTTTACGCACCGGCCGCTGCCATGGAGAAGCCGACTCCGGTGGTGTTCGTGTTCCACGGCCACGGCGGGACGGCTTTCAACAGCGGGCGCAGCTTTGCCATGCACAAGCACTGGCCGGAGGCGATCTCGGTCTGTTTGCAGGGCTTGAACACGCCCGGCAGACTGACCGATCCTGAAGGCAAAAAGCCGGGCTGGCAGCACGGTGCGGGTGCGGAAGGAGACCGCGACCTGAAGCTGTTTGACGCGGTGATGGCGCATTTGAAGAAGACCTACAAGGTGGACACGAAGCGCGTCTTCTCCACCGGGCACTCGAACGGCGGCGGCTTCACTTACCTGCTGTGGCAGATGCGGCCGGACGCCCTGTGTGCGGTGGCGCCGTCGGCGGCGGCCTCGGCGCGGTCTGCCAGTGCGTCGTTCAAGCCGAAGCCCTGCATGCACATCGCCGGCACGCAGGACCCGCTGGTGAAGTATGCCTGGCAGGAGCTGGCGATGGCGAAGGTGAAGCAGATCAACCAGTGCGAGGCGGAGGCGAAACCGTGGGCGCAGGACTGCACGCTGTTTCCCTCGAAGGTCGGGGCGCCGTTTGTGGCCTTCATCCATCAGGGCACGCACAAGTTTCCGGACGAAGCGCCGGCCTTGATCGCGAAGTTCTTCAAAGAGCAGTCAGCGGCGGTGAAGTAGCGCCGCTTCCCATTCGGCCTCCTTGAAGCCGACGAGGTGGATGCCGCCCTTCGCGTCGATGGCGAAGGGGCGCTTCACGAGATTGCCGTTCTCCGACAGCAGTTTTAACGCTTCATCCGTGCTCATGGCCGACAGCTTGTCCTTGAGCCCGAGGGCGCGGTAGTCCATGCCGGAGGTGTTGAAGAGGCGACGCAGATCGCCCTCGAACGCAGCGAGCATGGCTTTGAGTTCCGTCAGCGCAGGCGGTGTTTCGCGGATGGCGATTTCCTGAAAGGGGATGGCGTGCTGCTTGAGCCACTTGAGGGCGTTCTTGCAGGTGGAACAGCCGGAGTATTGATAGACTTTGAGCATGGCGAGGAATGGGAAAACTCTAGCTTTGAACGCGATTCATCCACGCTTCAAACTCCGCCGGCAGTTTCGCTTCGAAGGCCATCGGCTGATCGTGAATGGGGTGGTTGAAGGCGAGTTTCCAGGCGTGGAGCATCAGGCGGGGGACGCGCACGCGCTGCTTCGATGGCTGGGCGTAGATGGGATCCCCGAGGATGGGGCACTGCAGCGCCTCGCGCATGTGCACGCGGATCTGGTGCGTGCGGCCGGTGAGCAGTCGGCACTGGATCAAGGCGCAGCCCTGATCCACGGCCAGCCGCTTCCATTCGGTCACGGCCTCCTTGCCGGCGCCATCGAGCAGGATGGACATGCGTTTGCGATCGACCGGATGCCGGCCGATGTAGTTCTGGATGCGCCCGCTTTCCTCCTTCGGCACACCGTTCACCACGGCGAGGTAGGTCTTCGAAATGCGGCGCTCGGAAAAGGCCTCGGTGAGGCGGCGGTGGGCGGTATCGTTCTTCGCCACGACCATGCAGCCGCTGGTGTCCTTGTCCAGGCGGTGGACGATGCCCGGCCGCATCTCCCCGCCGATGCCGCTGAGGTCGGGGATGTGGTGGAGCAGCGCGTTGACCAGCGTGCCATCGGGATTTCCCTCCGCCGGATGAACGACAAGCCCGGACGCCTTGTCCAGCACTACCACGTCCGCATCCTGATACAATATCGTCAAGGGAATGTCCTGGGCCTTGATCTCCACCTCAGCTACATCCGGCACCGTGACACTCACCACATCTCCTGACTTCAAAACAGCGCCCGGTTTGACCGCTTTTCCGTTCAGCGTGGCATGGCCCTCCTTGATGAGTTCCTGCAGTCGCGAGCGTGACTGGTCCGGCAGGCGCCTTGTGAGGTGCTTGTCGAGACGTTCGCCGATATCCGGTGTTTCAGTGATGGTCCAGTCCACAGGACAAACTCAAGTTTCGAATTAATAAGGCAATCTGTAATTTCTGGCATATCGACTGCGTCCCTGCATCCTTACAAACACTCTTTCTTTGATCCTAGCCCCTCCAGAACAAACTTTTTTGAGCACCTGCCCGGTCTGCCAGAAGCAGATCGATGTCACCTCTCTGGAGCCGTTCACAAAGCTGAAGTGTCCCTTTTGCGGTCAGATGGTGCGGGTCCGGCGGCGGTTCGATCACTTCATGATCGTCCGGCAGATCGGGGAAGGCGGGATGAGCCGGGTGTTTGAAGCGGAGGACGAAACCCTCGGGCGTCGAGTGGCTCTTAAAATTCTCAACCGTCAGTACTCGCGTGACTCGGTGCGGCTGGAGCAGTTCCGCCAGGAGGCCCACATCACCGCGAACGTGACGCATCCGAACGTCATCAAGCTCTACTCCGTCGGCTACGACCAGGGCTACTTTTACATCGCCATGGAGCTCGTCGGCGGCGGCAGCCTGGAGCAGCGCATCCGGCGGGAAGGGCATCTGAAGCAGGAGGACGCGCTGCGCATCGGCCGGGAGGTGGCGGAGGGGCTGCGGGCGGCGCAGCAGCTCAACCTGATCCACCGTGACGTGAAGCCGGCGAACATTCTTTTCACCGAAACGGGAACTGCAAAGGTCGTGGACTTCGGCCTGGCGCTGTTCGCGAACCGTGGCGGCGACCAGTCGGGCGAAATCTGGGCCACGCCCTACTACGTGGCGCCGGAAAAAGTCATCGACAATGAGGAGGACTACCGCAGCGACATCTTCAGCCTCGGTGCCACGCTTTACCACGCGATGACCGGCCAGCCGCCGCACAAGGCGGACACGAGCTCCATCGAAGACCTCCGGCGCATCAAGTCCAAACGCGTCGCGCTGGGGGATTCCGGTCTGCGTTTCTCACCGCGAACCGAGCACGTCATCAATGGCATGCTCAGCTTCCGCCCGCGGGACCGCTTTGCGAACTATGAGGAGGTCATCGACGAGATGCGCCTCGCTGAAGGCCTGCTGGATCGCGGAGCGGTGAGGCGCCGCCTGTTCTCACGCCGGGCGAATTTGATCGGTTCCATCGCCGCCGCAGTCGCCCTGGCCTATGTCGTCGGCTGGATGCTGCGGGAGGGGGGCGAACGCCGTGCGGTGCGGAAAGTCATTCAAATCGCACCGGCCAACGAGCGTGATCTCGACGGCGGCGGCGTGACGGTGAAGGCCGGCAGGGAAACCGTCTCCCAGCGCTTCGCCGAGGCGCGGCAGGAGATGCTGGAGCAGCGGCATTTCGCGCAGGCCCGGCCGAAATTTGTCAAACTGGCCGAGTCGCCGGACATTCCGCCCTCCACGGCGAACTGGGCGCGTTTCAATGCCGCGCTCTGCGACATCGTCAACGGTCGCAAGGAAGACGCCATCGAGCAGTTGCAGAAGCTTTCCTCCGATCCTTCGTTGAACGGGCTCACGGGCTTTTTCGCCAAGATCAAGGAACGCATGGCGAACAATCTCGCCCTCGGCGCACCGCTCTCGTCGCTCGGCTATCGCACCGACAACGAAGAGATCCTCGGCTACGTGATTCACGGCCTGGCGGAGTGGCACCATGGGAACGCGCTCGTCGGTTCGGAAGAGCTGACCTACTTTTACGACCATCTTGCCGACATCAGGGGGCAGAGCGCCGCAGGTGACGCGGCGGCTGCACCACTCGACTGGCCGGCGCTCTACGGCGGCCTGGTGGAAAAGTATCAGCCGGACTTTTCCCTCGTGCGCACCGCCCTCCAGCCGCGCAGCTCGGAAAACATCGCCGAGCTTCGGGAAGCACTGGCCGAAGTCCGGCAGACGAAGGGCAAGCTCAAGACGACCGGCGCCTTTCGCAGCATGATCGAGGAGTGGGAATCCGGGCTGAAGCGCGAGATCGCCCGCATGACCATCGATGAACAGCAGAAGCAGATGGAGGCGGACAAAAAACGCCGCCAGGCCGATCTGGAGGTCCTCACGGAGGTCACCACCATGGTTCCCGCACTCGTGCAGGGCTACGACTACACCCGGGCGATCGATCTCCTCCGTGGCACGCACCTGGAAACGACCGACGTGCGCAACGCCCTCGACGGCCGCCTCTACCTTTACATCCAGTCGAGCGATTTCGTCCGCCAGGTCACCTCCGACCTCATGACCAGGGAGTGGAACGGCACCATCAGTCGGCGTGAAGGCGGCCAGATCACCGGAAGAGTCACGACCACGCCGGATGGAAACACCGTGACCATCACCCTGGACCGCGGCACCGTTTCACTGCCGCTGAACAGCCTGACCTCCGAGTGCCTCATCGAGATCGCCCAGGCGTTCGCCTCCCAGGCCACCGACTCCACCGACTACTACCGCCGGCAGGAGATCATCGCCGCCTTTGCCCGCCTGAACGGCCTCACCCAGCTCTCGACCACCATCGCAGCGCAGCTCATGGAGGAGAACCGCCCCTTCCGCAGCCGCTGGATGAAGGTGATGGAAGCGGGAATCTGAAAAAGCGTTCGCGGTTCCCTGTCCCCCGCCCGCGGTTGAAAACCGGGAACAAAAAACAGAAAACCGCGAACAGAGAACAGCGAACCGCAGACAGGATTACTTGATCTCCTGCGCCCAGAAGATGTGCCAGTCGTCCAGGTTGTTCAGATCGACCGCACCAGGATTCACGCTGCCGTCATCGGCGATGCCGTCGGCGTCCAGGATCGTCTTGCGCGTGGCGTCGTCGTGGATGTAGCCCTGGATGGAGAGGTTGTGCTTGTGGATGTTTCCCTTGGTCAGGTTCACGCCCGGCTGGGCCTTGACCCACGCTTCCAGCTGCGGGTAGCTCGGCTTGGTGTCGATGAAGGCCTTGAAGGTGTCGATGTTGATGCCCAGCGCGTCGAGGGTCATCTGGTCGTAGCCGCAGCCGATGCCGGGATAGTCAGAGTGCAGCTTGCCGGCGGCCGCCAGGGAGGCTTTCTGCCAGAGGCGGGGAAGGTGAAGGACGCCGAGAGGGCCGGCGATGCCGGAACTGATGAGGGGAACGATCTGGCTCATGTGTTGGATGGGGTTAGAGTTGGGTGAGTTGCCGCCGCCGCAGCGGATGCATGCGGACTGTGACGGGCGCCCGGCTTGGCGGCAAGGAGATTTCCTCTCCCTCGCCGGGACTATTTGGTCAGCTTTTGCACCAGTTTCTTCATCATGGCCGTCCCGTCCTTGGAGTGCAGATGGCTTTCGGCTGCCCCCATAAGCGCGTTGAGATTCACCTCGTCGGCCCGGTCCATGTCGTCATAGGCCTTGTCCAGCGGGATCTGGAAGCGGAAGTAATTGTCGTCCCCGATGATCTGTCTGGCGACGTAGTCGGAGGTGTCGGTGGAGCCGTCGAACAAGACATCAATGATCGGCACCGCCCACTCGAGGGCTCCCCATTTCTGAGACTCCTCGTGGGAGATCGGGCGGGTGGTCGAGCCCGTGCCGAAACTGGCCAGCACAAAGTCGTCCACCTCCACGCGGTTGGCCTTCTTGACCTTGGTGTTGATGGCGATGCCCTCGGCCACGGCGCAAGCGCTGGGATTGTTCGCGGCCACGCCGCCGTCGATGAAGGGCTGTTTTGACCGCCCAACCTTCAGCATCATGGATGGAAAATAGGTCGGAGCGGAGCACGAGGCGCGGACGACCTCCCACAGCGGCATGTCGGAAAAGCGGTCCTGGTAGCTTTTGAAGGCCACGGGTTCGCGGGTGAAGACGTTGTAGCTGAAGATCATCGTGGGCACCTTGAGGGAGCCGAGGGTCTTTTTCCCAAAGGCGCCCTGCAGGCACTTCTCGAGACCGTCCGGGCTGTACTTCGGCGCTGAAACACCCTCCGTGAGCGTGCGGGTCACGCGCGACCATAGCCGGGAGGCGGCACCCGGGAAGATCGTGGTTCCCTTGTTGCGATACAGATCGATGATTTCCTGCGCAGGAATGCCCAGGGCCAGCCCGGAGGCGAGGATGCTGCCGGTGGAGGTTCCGGACATGAGCTCGAAGAAGTTGTGAATCGGCTTGCCGAGCTGCTTTTCGAGTTCGGCCAGCCAGACGGCCGTGATGAGGCCGCGGATGCCGCCGCCATCGAGAGAGAGAATACGGTATTGGTTCATGTTGGGTGTGGGGTGTGGGGTGGTGTGCGGTTGAGGTCAGGCCTTTTGCAGTTTTTCCCGGAGCTCTGGCATGGTCATGGACAGGGCGCCGCCGGGGTCGTTCTTCCTCCCGGGGCTGACTTCGTCATGGCCGAGCACATGCTTGTAGTCGAAGACCTCGGGATTGTTCTCCCGCAGCCACTTCAGCAGGCGGATCAGGGCCTCTTCCTGCGTCTTGGTGTAGGCCTGGTAGGCGCCGGCCTCCTGGTTGGCGTTCTTGCGCGGAATGACGCGCACGTCGGCTGCCGGCACCGTCTCGCCATACCAGGTTTTGTAGGTGGAGCCGACTTTCTTCAGCATGCCGGCGGCCTGGACCTCGATGCCCACGAGGTGCCGGCTCACGCCGCTGCCGAGTCCGGGATACGAACTCTCTCCGGCATGGTAGCCCCAGCTGTCGAGGCTGAAGTTCTGACCGATGTTCCCGTCCTTATCGATCACGAAATACAGGAACTTGTTCCGCACCTGCTCGTCGATTCCGGCCTTCAGCCCGCTGCGGCGTCCGGCGGTGAAATGCACGACCGCCCCCAGCGGGTAGCCCCGCGCATAGCTGCCGCGCGATTTACCGGCGGGGAAGTCCTTGTCCGCGAAGGGGCACCAGAGCAGTTTTTGCCCGGTCGCGGACACGGAGGGCCGGTCCTCGGGATTTGAGCCGGAGTCCAGCAGGCCGCTCAGCATTTCGAGCACCTCGTCCTGGGCCGACGGCTCGCTCCATTTTTCGCGGACATACCAGCGAACCGTGTAGAGCTTTTCCTTTTCTTCTTTGGTCATGGCGGATCCTTTCGGTTAAAGATTTTCGGGAGTTGTGTGGTATTCTGCCAAGATTCCACCCCGGATGTCGATCCTGAATTGCGATTCCATCTGTCACGATTCGGTGACATGACGAACCGAGGCGTTTTTCATCCGGGAGCGAATGATTGCGGCCCGGCCATGCGGTTCATCTCAGCAGCGCCCGGCCTTTTTCCGCATCAAATCCATTTTCCCACTTCGCCACCACGAGTGTGGCCACGGTGTTCCCCACGAGATTGGTCAATGCGCGGGCTTCGGACATGAAGCGGTCGATGCCGATGAGCATTGCCAAGCCCGCGACGGGGATGCCGGTGTCGATCGTGGAAAGCGTGGCCACCAGCGTGATGAAACCCGCGCCGGTGACGCCCGCCGCGCCCTTCGAGGTCAGCAGCAGCACCGCGAGCAGGCCCAACTGCTGCCAGAGCGTCAGCGGCGTGTTCGTGGCCTGCGCGACGAACAAAGCGGCGAGCGTGAGGTAGATGCAGGTGCCGTCGAGATTGAAGGAATAGCCGGAGGGGATGACCACGCCGACCACCGACTTGTCGCAGCCGTTTTTTTCCAGCTTCTGCATCAGCTGCGGCAGGGCCGTCTCGGAGGATGAGGTGCCAAGAACCAGCAGCAGCTCGTCTTTGATGAAGACAAGGATTTTCCACAGGCTGAAGCCGCAAAAGCGGCAGATCAGCCCCAGCACGACGAAAACGAACAGCCCGCAGGTCACATAGACGCAGCCCAGGACCTTCGCCAGCTTCAGCAGCGTGCCCGGTCCCTCGGAGCCGACGGTGAATGCCATGGCGCCGAACGCCGCGATGGGTGCCACCTTCGTGATCATCGCCACCAGCTTGAAAAACACCTCCCCGACCACGTGCAGGAGTTCCAGCACGATCTGCCCGCGGTCCTGGATCTGGCACATCGCGATGGAGACGAGCACGGCGAGAAAAAGCGCCGGCAGCACCGACTCATCCGTGAAGGCCCCCACAAAGGTCTTTGGCACGATGTTCATCAAAAACGTGACCGTGCTCGAATCCTGGGCCTTCTCGGTGAATTCGCTGATTTTTGCCGCTTCCTTCACCGAAGTCTCGGACTGCATCCCCGCGCCTGGCTCGGCGATGTTCGCCACCAGCAGGCCGATGACCAGCGCCAGCGTCGTCAGCACCTCGAAATAGATCAGCGCCTTCAAACCGACGCGCCCGACGCGTTTGAGGTCGCCCATGCTGGCGATGCCCGAGACGACCGTGCAGAAAATGATCGGCGCGATGAGCATCTTGATCGCCTTGATGAAGATCTCCGCCAGCGGTTTGAGCGCAGTGCCGGTTTCCGGGTAAAACAGCCCCACCAGCACGCCCAGAACGATCCCGATCAGCACCTGCACGTAGAGGATTTTCAGCCATTTCATGGCCGCCGATGCTGGCAGGTTCACGGCAAAAGCCAAGAGGCTTTCTTGCACCCTCCGCCGGGCGTGCTAGGCTCGCGGCCCTCTAACCTCCAATTCGCACGCATCATGGGCAAAACTCTCTTCGAAAAAGTCTGGGAATCGCACGTCGTCGGCACCCTCGCCAACGGCCAGACGCAGCTTCTCATCGACACGCACCTCGTCCATGAAGTCACCAGCCCGCAGGCTTTCGGCATGCTGCGCGATTTGAACCTGAAGGTCGCCTACCCGCACCGCACCTTCGCCACGGTCGATCACATCGTCCCCACCGACAGCCAGGTCTCGCCGTTTTCCGATCCGCTCGCCGAGGCGATGATCCAGGAGCTGAACAAGAACGCCAAGGAGTTCGGTGTCACCTATTTCAGCCTCGCCAGCGGCAAGCAGGGCATCGTTCATGTCGTCGGACCTGAGCAGGGCATCACCCAGCCCGGAACCACGATTGCCTGCGGCGACAGCCACACCGCCACGCATGGTGCTTTCGGCGCGATCGCCTTCGGCATCGGCACCACGCAGGTGCGCGACATCCTCGCCACGCAGACCATGGCGCTCGGCAAGATGAAGGTCCGCCGCATCAACGTGGACGGCCAGCTTCGTCCCGGCGTTTATGCCAAGGACGTCATCCTCCACATCATCCGCCTGCTCGGCGCGAACGGCGGCATCGGCTACGCCTACGAATACGGCGGCAGCCTCTTCGACGCGATGTCGATGGAGGAGCGCATGACCGTCTGCAACATGAGCATCGAGGGCGGCGCCCGCTGCGGCTACGTCAATCCGGATGAAAAAACCTTCGAATACCTCAAAGGTCGCCCCTACTCGCCAACCGGCGCGGAATGGGACGCCACGGTCGAAAAATGGCGCAACTTTGCCTCCGACGCCGATTCCGTTTATGACGACGTCGTGAACATCAAAGCGGAAGACGTGCCGCCGACCGTCACCTGGGGCACCAGCCCGGACCAGGCCATTGCCGTCACTGAAAACGTGCCGACCGCCGAAAGCGCCACCACCGAGCCCGGACGCATCTCCATCCAGGACGCGCTCGACTACATGAAGCTGCCCGCTGGTCAGCCGATCAAAGGTACCAAGATCGACGTCGCCTTCATCGGCTCCTGCACCAACGGACGCCTCAGCGACTTCCGCGAAGTGGCGAAATACATCAAGGGTCGCAAAGTCGCCGCCGGCGTCAAAGCCATCGCCGTTCCCGGCTCGCAGATCGTCGATGTGCTGGCCAAGCAGGAAGGTCTCGACAAAGTCTTCAGCGAAGCCGGTTTCGAATGGCGTGCCGCAGGCTGCTCCATGTGCCTCGCGATGAACCCCGACAAGCTCATCGGCGACCAGCTCTGCGCGTCCTCCTCGAATCGCAACTTCAAAGGCCGTCAAGGCAGCCCCACCGGCCGCACCGTCCTCATGAGCCCCATCATGGTCGCTGCCGCCGCCCTCACCGGCAGCATCGCCGATGCGCGCGAGGTGTTCACGATCGCGGGTTAACGAAAGCCCATGTCTGCCTTTGGCAAAGCGCTGCGTCGTCTTTTGTCCGGTTCAGCGGATGCCAATATCGATTTTCAGGATCTCTGCCGGGTGCTCACGCATCTGGGGTTTGAACTGCGAATCAAAGGAAGTCACCACATTTTTCATCGCGAAGGCATCCCGGAGATCATCAATCTTCAGCCTCGCGGCAGCCTTGCCAAACCCTATCAGGTGAAGCAAGTTCGCGACGTTCTCACCCGCCACCACTTGGTGCCCAAAGATGACGAGTAAATACGAAATCATTCTCTATTGGAGCGATGCCGATGATGCGTTTGTGGCCGAAGTGCCCGAATTGCCCGGCTGCATGGCCGATGGCAGCACCTACGAGGAGGCGCTGACCAACGCACGTGTTGTGATCGACGAATGGATCGAAACCGCCCGTTCACTCGGACGTGAGGTGCCGCAGCCGAAAGGCCGTCTCATATTTGCGTGAGCGGTAGGAATTCGATTAATCCAAAGCCACAGATGAGGTGGATCGCATCTGTTCCGTGAAATACGTGGCTCTCATCCTGGCATTCTTCATCCTCGCTCCGCTGGCGCTCAACGCCCGGATGATGGCGCCAACGCGTCTGCGGTGGCAGTTGCAGCTCGTCACCACGGAGTTCGGCCACTGGCTGGCTCTGCTGTCGCTCGTTCTGATCTATCCGGCCATGCATGGATCACGCTGGTCCGCTCCGCTGTTTCTGCTGCTTGCCTGCGTCTTCCTTGTCCCCGCTTTTCAGGCGTCCAAGATCGCCAAAGAGCAAGGTCTGCCCTTCTCCTGGTTGCGCCTATGGTTGCCGCTTCATCCCGCCAAATTTGAAGTTCAAACCGAACGCCGCACCTACTGGCGGGAGGGCGATGAATCACTCGACATCGTGATCTATCGCCCGATTGGGAGCAGCAAGCCGCTTCCGTGCCTGCTCATCGCCCACACCGGCGGCTGGGACAGCGGTGATCCCGGCGAATTCATCGGCGCGAACACCGAACTCGCCTCACAAGGTTACGTCCTCTGCTCCTACGGTTACCGCCTCGCACCGAAAAACCGATGGCCTGCTCAAGCTGACGACACCCGCCGCGCTTTTGCGTGGATTCGCGAACATGCCGCCGAGCTCGGCATCGACACGAATCGCATCGTCCTCATGGGCCGCTCCGCCGGTGCTCAAATCGCCGCCGCTTGTGCCTACGGCATGCCGGAGCTCGGCGCTCGTGCCTGCATCTCCGTTTATGGCACGCCAAACATGTTTCTCGCCCGCGAATGGGCGCTGCCTGACGATCTCCTCAAATCGCTCAATCTCGTCCGCCAATACATGGGCGGCGATCCGCACGAAGTTCCCGAATCCTACCGCACCGCCTCCGCCACCGAGTTCCTCGATCGGCACAGCCTGCCCACGCTGCTCATCCACGGCACGCTCGATTCCCTCGTCGGCATCGGCCACAGCCGGCGCTTCACCGAATTGCGCACGGATCGCGACGATCACGAGTTTCTCGAATTTCCTTGGGCCACTCATGGCGCCGATTACTTCCCATCCACCCCCGGCGGCCAGCTTTCCATGGCCGCCATCCTCCGCTTCATGGAACGATTCGTCCCGGGTAGCTCGTAGTGGAGCGCGGACCTCCGAGTCCGCAGCACTCCGCCACAACCAGCGCCCCATGAAATCCCTCGGCCTTCTTTTCTGCCTCGCAGCGTCCTTTTCCCTCGCAGGCGACCTCCAGCTCACCCTCCCACCCGTCGTTTACGCCACGCCGGACGTGCAGATGAGCATCTACCACGACAACATCGTGCTCACTGAGCAGCCGCAGGACTACCGCTTCGAATTCACCTGCAAGCTCGGCACGAACGAAGCCCGCCGCTGGACCATCACACCCACCGATGGCGATGTCGGCGATCATCCGATCGCCATCACGGTCAAAGACGCCTCCGGCAAAGTGCTGGAGCAGGGCAAGACCACGCTGCACGTCTCCCCCCGCCAAGCGGGTGCCGACAAGTCCCTGCGCCTCCTCATCATTGGCGACAGCCTCACCAACGCGACCGTTTACCCGAACGAGATCGCCCGCCTGCTCGCCACCCCCGGCAATCCCAAGTTCACCCTGCTCGGCACGCACAAGCCCGCCTCCGCAAAACCCGGTATCGCACACGAAGGCTACGGCGGCTGGGCTTGGGCGACCTTCCTCACCAAATTCACACCGGAAGATCCCGGCGTCACCGCCGGTCCGCTTGCCCGCAAGGCCACCAGCCCCTTCGTTTTCCCTGCCGCCGATGGCAAAGCCGGCGTCTTCGATTTGAACCGCTATTTTGCAGAGCATTGCGACAACCAGCCGCCGGATGTCGTCACCTTCCTGCTCGGCATCAACGACTGCTTTGGTGCCGATCCCAACAACCCCGATGTCAAAATCAACGCGGTGCTCGATAATGCCGACAAACTCCTCGCCGAGTTTCACAAAGCCGCTCCCAAAGCCATACTCGCCGTCGGTTTGACCACGCCGCCCAATGCCCGCCAGGAAGGCTTCACCGCCAACTACAAAGACAAATACCCACGCTGGGGCTGGAAGCGCATCCAGCATCGTCTCGTCCAGCGCATGCTCGAACGTCTCTCCAACCGCGAAAGCGAAGGCATCCACCTCGTTCCCACCGAACTCAACCTCGACCCCGTCGATGGCTACCCGGTCAACAACGGCGTCCATCCCAACACCACCGGCTACGCCCAGATCGGCGCGAGTTTTTACTCGTGGATAAAGTCGAGCCTCTGAGGTCGAAAGGAGTAAGGTCTCCAATTTGACGTCGGAGAAATGATGCGCGGAGAGGGAGGGATTCGAACCCTCGGTGGAGTTACCCCCACGTCTGATTTCGAGTCAGGTGCCTTCAACCACTCAGCCACCTCTCCTTTCGCGCTCAGATGGCGGCGAGAGTACCGCGTCCGACAGGGAATGCAAGGCGCGGCTTACAATGACTTCACGGATTTCCATTTGTGTTCAGCCCCCCCTCGCGAAGGTAAGGCGTCATGAAAACCATCTGCCAGATTCTCTCAGTCCTGATCGGCCTTTTCTCCGCCCTTTGCCTGGTGCCCAGTCTGATTCCCCTTCTCGGGGCGCTGAACTGGCTGGTTCTCGTTTTTTGCCTCGTGGGGATCATCTTCGGCGTTTTCCCTGAGCGGAAGATCGGCCTGACCATCAACATCGCCGTCGGTGTCGTGGCCTTGGTGCGCCTGATCATGGGCAGCGGGGTGGTCTGATCGCGGGCACTTTCACCCGGCCCTGTCTCACGCTCACGTGTGGATTTTCCTTGGCGAGAAAACGCCACGGAAGGTCCACCGCCTGGCTGATGCCGATGCGGATGTCGCTCACGACTTCGTGAGAGGCTGCGCCAGGCACTCTGAGACCGCAGCCGGACTTCCGGCCTTTCCCGACCAGCGGCTGGCCATGGTGGCTGCCGTCGATGGCCAGCGCCTGCCCGAGCTTTCCGGGGCCGGAGCAGAGTTCGTGCGGTTTTTCGCGCCTGCGCCGCACCTGCATCTGTTCGATGCCGCGTGTCGGTTCGAGGGCGCGGACGAGGACCAAGCCATCGCGCTCTCCGCCTTTGACGAGGAGGTTGAAGAGCCAGTACATCCCGTAGTTCAGGTAAACATAAGCCGTGCCCGGCGGCCGGGAGCGCACAAACTCACGCGTGCTCGGTCGGGAGGCGGTGTGGCACGCAGGATCCCCCTCGACGGCGTAGGCCTCGGTTTCGACGATGATGCCCGAGCAGCCGTGCCATACGAACTCCACGCCAATGAGATCATGCGCCACGTCCAAGACGTCGCGTTCGAAGAAATCGACGGTCAGCCAGTTCATGTCTCACAAACCGGTCGGATGATCCACAAACTCCCACGGGATGCCGAAATTTGCCTCGATGTGTGCGGCGAGCGCCTTCACCCCGAAGGTCTCGGTGGCGTAGTGGCCGCCGTAGAGGACGTTGATGCCGAGTTCCTCGGCGAGCGTGTAGCTCCAGTGCGGGCCTTCACCGGTGATGAAGGTGTCGATGCCGGCTGCGGCAGCTGCGGCCACTTCAGAACCGGAGCCACCGGAGGAAATGCCGATCTTCCGCGTCGTTTTCGGTCCTGCGCCACAGACGTGTGCCGCTGAGCCACCGAGAGCGGCTTTGAAATTCGCCACCAAGTCGTCCAGCGGCATCGCATGCTCCGCAGTCACGCCGACGTTGCTGCCCTTGTACTCCAAAAACCCGCCGGTGGGCGTCAGGCCAAGCGACTTGGCGATTTGGGCGTTGTTGCCGAGCACGGGGTGCACGTCCAGCGGCAGATGGGCGCTGTAAACGGCGAGTCCGCCTTCCGTGCAGCTTTTGAGTTTCTGGTACACCGGCCCCGTCCAGCGCTGCAGGCCGGACCAAAACATGCCGTGATGCACGATGAGCAGATCCGCGCCCACGGCGACGGCCTTCCGCATCACCGGCAGCGTCGCATCCACGGCGGCGACGATCTTGGTGACCTTGCCGTGATGATTTTCGAGCTGCAGGCCGTTGAGGGCGTTCGAGTAATCGGCGATCTCCGCGAGGCGCAGTTCGGTGTCGAGGTGGGAGACGAGGTCGGAGAGATTCATGCTGGACAATGGGGGTGGCGGTTCGGTAGCTTGCGCATCATGTGCTGCTTCACTGGAAAAGTCGAGGAGGTCAAAAACACCCGCATCTTCGCGCGGCTCGGTGAGCACGGGAATCAGGTGCTCATTTACCAGATGTCTGTGAATGCGCCGCAGGATCTGGCGATGGTGCTGCCGATTCCGATCAAAGAGGGCACGAAGGAGGATGCGGTGAGGTTTTTCGACTTCTCGGAGTATGACGGCGTGTTTGAGGATTTGTGGGAGTTGTTTCCCGTTTACACCTACTCAGCGGATCCCTTCGGTGCTTCTCCAGCGGCTGCGGGCCGGTCACTCAAGGTCGTCTCCGTCGGCGCCTACGACGCGAGCTTTGTGCCGGGCATTTCCGACTTCAGCCGGCTCGATGCACGCTTTCGCCTACCGGAGGGCGTTTGGAAAAAGCTGCCGGGCTATGCGGACTTTGGCTTTGCCGTCTTCAAACTGAAGCCGGGCCGCTCGCAGGTGCACCCGATGGCCTTTTCGTTCCCGACGGCACTGGCGGACACGGTCTTTTTCCCCACGCTGCACATCCATGATGGCGAGGTCCACGCCAAGGAGACCTTTGATCACGCCCTCTACCTCCAAGGGCCAGCGACAAACCTCGCGCGTGGCGGCTGGCAGGAATCGCCCGGCCTCGCAGTGACGAAGGTGAAGTGCGGGCTCACCCACGGCATGATCCGGCCGGAACTGCATGTTTACCGCCAGACCATGCGCGGCGAGTTCGACAACGGCGATGTCGTGGCGAAGGTGCGCACCGCCTGAACCTGCCGCACATGCCTGAAGTCACCCGATTCGCCCCCAGTCCCACCGGATGGCTGCATCTGGGGCATGCGCATGCGGCGTTGTTTGCGCAGGAAGCGGCGGATGGCGGACGCTTTTTGATCCGGCTCGAAGACATCGACGGCACCCGGGCGCGGCCCGAGTATGAGCAGGCGATTTTTGAGGATCTGGCGTGGCTGGGTTTAGAATGGGAGCTGCCGGTGCGGCGGCAGAGCGACCACTTCGACGATTACCGTGCGGCATTGGCAAAGCTGGAAGCGCTGGGTGTTTTGTATCCATGCTTCTGTACGCGGCGGGAGATTCAGGAGGAGATCGCGCGTGCCGGAAATGCGCCTCAAGGGCCTGACGGGCCGCTGTATCCCGGCACATGCCGGCAGCGCAGCGCGGACGAGCGGGCGGAGCGCTTGGCGCAGGGCGAGGCTTACGCACTGCGGCTCGATGTGACGAAGGCGATGGCCGAAGTGAGCGAACTGATCTGGAAAGACCGTGCGCATGGCCTTTTCAAAGCGCAGCCGGATGTGTTCGGCGATGTGGTGCTGGCGCGGAAGGACACGCCGGCGAGTTATCACCTCGCGGTCGTTGTGGATGACGCCCTGCAAGGCATCACGCTGGTGACGCGAGGCGAAGATCTGCTGGAGGCCACGCATCTGCATCGCCTGCTTCAGGAGCTTCTCGGCCTGCCGGTGCCAGAGTGGCATCATCATCGGCTCATCACCGACGAAAACGGCAAGCGGCTGGCGAAGCGCGATGACGCCCGCTCATTGCGCAGTCTGCGTGCGGCGGGATGGACACCGGACCAGGTGAAAGAGGCCATTCTTTGATCAGAATCCGAACAGCGGGGGCGGAACGATCTGCACGCCGCCTCCGCCGAGAGGGTTGCCCTTCGTCTCCTCGATTTCGGAGACCACGTTATCGGTAAAATTGACGCTGAGCGTGCCCACCTCGACCTTCACATAGATGACCGTTTGCACGAGATTGCCGAAGCCGTCGCGCCCGGTGGTGGTCTGCGGGACTCGCTCGTAAATGCTGTACTCGAGTTTTTCTTCCTTGCCGGTGGCGTTGATCTTTGCGCTGGTGCGGGAGGGCTTGCCGAGGGAGGCCTGCACCTCCTGACGGGTCATGCCGAGCGCCACCTGGTTTTTTTGGATCAGTTCATCCACCTGCCGGGTGCGCTCCAGGAGCTTCTTCAGATTGGCGGCGAGATTCGGATCGGCGGAAAGAACTTCCGCCTGCCGGATCCAGCCCACGACATCGCCGTGACGCGCCCGGCCACGCACGCGGTAGGCGGTGTCGGACATGGCCACGAGTGTGACGAGCGTGCCGGGGGCGAAGGAGCCCAGCGCCCGCTGAAACTTGCTGGTGGGATACACCGGCGCCTCGATCTGCACCTTCAGCACCACCGGCTTCGGCGTCATGCCTTCCACGGAGAAGGTGCCCGGCTCCAGGCTCTGCAGGGAGGATTTATTTCGCGGCGAGGAGGTGACAACCTGCGCATGAGCGGCCTGGGTGCACAGCAGAGCGAGGAGAAGCAGTACGTGAGCTTTCATGGCGGGGAATGAACGGAGAATACCCGACTCCGACGGGATGCGACAACCTTTTGTTCGACGCCCAAAGTCTCCCGCGTATCCCTTAGCACTCCAAAACCATGCCAAACGGACCCCTTTCGACCAAACTCTTCGACCTCGCCAAGCAGTACATCCCCGGCGGAGTGAACTCCCCCGTGCGCGCCTTCCGCAATGTCGGCGGCGATCCCTTTTTCGTGAAACGCGCCAAAGGCTGCCGCATCTACGATGTCGATGACCGCTGCATGATCGATTACATCGGCACCTGGGGACCGGCGATCCTCGGCCATGCGCCGATCCCGGTGATCGAGGCGATTCACAACGCCGCAAAAGAAGGTGTCAGCTTCGGCATCCCGAATCTCTACGAGGTCGAAATGGCCCGCACGATCTGTGAATGGGTGCCCAGCATCCAAAAGGTGCGCATGGTCAGCAGCGGCACCGAGGCCACGATGTCCGCCATCCGATTGGCACGCGGCTTCACCGGTCGCGACCGTCTGGTGAAGTTCGACGGCTGCTACCACGGTCACAGCGACAGCCTGCTCGTCGCCGCAGGCAGCGGAGCGCTCACGCATGGCAATCCCGACAGCGCCGGTGTGCCGAAGGCCTTCGCCGAATTGACCAGCGTGCTGCCCTTCAACGACGAAGCCGCCTTGGAAGAGCTTTTTGAGAAACAAGGCCACGAAATCGCCTGTGTCATCGTGGAGCCCTATCCGGCCAATGCGGGCCTCATTTTGCCCAAGCCGGGCTTTTTGGCCAAACTGCGCGAAATCACCGCCAAACACTGTGCGCTGCTCATTTTTGATGAAGTCATGACCGGCTTCCGCCTCGCCCGCGGCGGCGTGCAGGAGTTGGAAAAGATCACGCCGGATCTGACCTGCCTCGGGAAGGTCATCGGCGGCGGATTGCCCGTTGGCGCCTTCGGTGGCCGTGCCGATGTGATGGATTATCTCGCGCCGCTCGGCCCAGTGTATCAGGCCGGCACCCTCAGCGGCAACCCCGTCGCCCTCGCCGCAGGTCTCGCGCAGCTTCGCGAACTGGAGAAGAAAAACGGCTACGCGTTGCTCGAAAACCTCGGTCAGATCATGGAAGACGCCGTGCTCGAGGTCCTCAAGAAAAAGGGCCTCAACTACCGCTGGTATCGCAGAGGCAGCATGTTTTGCCTCTTCTTCACCGAAAAGGAAGTCCACAATCTCCAGGACGCCAAAACCTCCGACCTCGCCGCCTTCCGCAAATTCTTCCACCACTGCCTCGACCACGGAGTGTACTTCGCCCCCAGCCAGTTCGAAACCGGCTTCATCAGCATGGCCCACAGCCGTGACGATCTTGAACAAACCGCCGAAGTCGCCGCCGCAGCGCTCGCGGCGCTATAAAAAAACCGTGCCTCTCACGAGGCGGCATGATAGCTTCCAAACATGCCGCAGCTTACCATTGATCTCCCAGACACGATCATGCCCGCTCTGACCCGCAAGGCCGAGGGCTGGCAGCAGACGCCAGAGAGCTTTCTGTCCTCCTATGTCGTGCTCTGCCTCGAGAACGACGAGCAGCCCGCCGCCGATCCGGCACGCGAGGCGCTGGAGGATGTTTTGGAGGGGCGGGACCGGGGGCCGTTCGTTGAGATCACAGATATGAATGCCCTCAGAGAGCGGGTGATGGCTCGCGTTGCGGAACGTCTGAGAAAAAACGTCGCCCATGCGTGATCTCAGGCTGCAAGTGCATCCTGAGGTCGAGGAAACCGACCTGGTGGAGATCACCTCTCACATCGCGCAGGACAACTCAGTGGCAGCAGCGAACGTTTATGCGGCCATCACCAGCATGTTTGTTGAATTGGCTCGTCAGCCGATGCTGGGAACGGAGATCCACCCACTGCGCCGCACCCTCAAAGGCATCCGAATGTTCGTCGTCGGCGACTATCCGAACTACCTCATCTACTACCGCCCACTGCCGGAAGTCACCGGCGTTCGCATCCTCTATGTCCTCCACGCCGCCCGGGACGCGGCCACTTTCGCCAAGGAGTACCGCCGCAAGTAACCATTCGTCTTTTATGCCCTCCCCCCGCTTCGCCGTCGCCCAGCTTGATGAAATTCCGCCGACACCTTGCCCCTGCGGTCAGGCGCGGCGGGCGTTCAAGGAGGATTGGAACACGCTGGCCACCGTGCATCTCACGGACATCCATGCGGATTCCAAGGCGCACTACCACCAGAAGATGACGGAGATCTACATCGTGTTGGAAGGCGAAGGCCATCTCGAAGCCGATGGCGAAATCATCCCGCTGAAACCGATGACCAGCGTCATGATCCGTCCCGGCTGCGTGCATCGCGCTGTGGGCAAGCTGAAGATCATCAACATCCCCATGCCGCCCTTTGATCCGGCGGATGAATTCGAAGTTTGAGCGCGAGTGTGATGTTCCCCTGGGGCAAAAAAGAGGCGAGCGGTCTTCCGACACGCTCGCTCTCCGATCGGGGCCGTCTTGACCGCTACTTCTGCAGGAAGACGAACACGCCCTTCTTGTTGCCGACGAGCACGTCCATCTTGCCGTCCTTGTTCACGTCACCTGCGGTCACTTGCGTGCCGACGCCGCTGTCCTCGTCAATTTGATGCGGGATCAGGTCCGCGCCGCCTTTGCCGTCGCGTTTGATCTGGAACCAGTAGAGCACCGCAGGCGCGCCGGGTTCGGCGTCCTTGTTCGGGCCGTGCGCCCAGTAGCGCTTGCCGGTGATGAGATCGAGCACGCCGTCGCCATCGACATCCGCCATGGTGGTGGCGTGGGTTTGGGTGAACTTCACGCCGTGCGGGCTGTCTTCAGGCTTCTCGCCGAGAATTTGATGCGTGGTGAAGCTACCGTCCGCTTTCTGCTCATACCAGGCGAAGCCGTAACCGTGCGCGTCCCAGCTCGTGAGCACGTCGTTTCGACCGTCGCCGTTCACGTCATAGACCTGCATCTGGGAGCCGCCGCGGGCGCCTTCGGGTGCGAAAGGAACAGGATGGGACACCCATTCTTCAGAAGGTGTCACCGGCTGCTCGCGCCAGCCGTCCTTGTCGAGAATGTCGGGACGCTTGTCTCCATTGATGTCACCGAAGCCGTAGCCGTGCGTGTAGCGGAAGTAGCGCTTGATGTCCGGCTTGGCGATCGCGTGATAAGTCGCCTTCGCTGTGGGATCAGACCAGTCCAACGAGGCGTAACCAAGTCGGCCGCCGGTGTGGCAGATCAGTTCCGGTTTTCCGTCGCCATCCATGTCGCCGAGCTGCGGAGACTCGTTGTCGGTCACGTCGAACACGATGTGGCGCTTCCAGGCTTCGGTGGTGCGCTTGCCAGGATTCTCATACCAAGCCGTGATGTCGCCGGGCCAGGAGAAGACGAGGATGTCCATCTTGCCATCGGAATTGAAGTCGTAGGTGTAGGTCAGGAAGTAATCCGAGTAGCCCAGCGGATCGACGGCTTTGCCTTTGAACTCAGGCGCGGACTCGAGGAATTTAGCGTGATTCGGCGCATACTCCTCGTCCGTCAGGGGTTTGTTGCGCTCGGGTTTTGGCGCGTTGTAGGCGCTGCGCTCCTTGAAATCCGGCCCCCACCACACAAACGGGCCGGCGCAAATGTCGTTGCTTCCGTCCTGGTCGAAGTCGGCGAAGTGTGCACCCTCGCACCAGAATTCGTTCGAGAGCGTCTGTTTTTCGAATTTCAGATCAGCCGCGCATAGCGGCAGCGCGAGCAGCAGGGATGGAAGAAGCAGTTTGGTCATGGTGGTTGGCAGGGAACAGGCTGGAGGCGGATGATCTTGCAGCGAGACGGTGTTTGCAAAATCATTCACGATCCCGGAGGGATCAAAGAAGGTAGCCAGGGGTCAAAGACCCCTGGAACATGTCACGATGGTGAACCTATCCAAGGGCGCATGCCGGAGGTATGCGAGAAGCATTCATGAACCCGGCGTGAACGAGGAGCCTTTGACCTCCTTTTGCATCCCTCCGGGATGTGCCCTTCAGAAAGATGAGTTTTGCCGCGCTTTCCGGTAGTGTTCAGCCGCTTCGCGGCTTCGACCACCGGCTACCTTCTTTGATCCCTCCGGGATCGGGCTTCATTCAATCCAGAAACTTCCCAGGATTCATAATCCCGTTTGGATCGAGCGCGGCTTTCAGGCGCAGATGCGTTTCATGCGCGGCGGGTGAGACGGCATGTCGCCACCAGCGTTTTTTGGCGACGCCGATGCCGTGCTCCCCGGTGATGGCTCCGTTCCAGGCGATGATTTGATGGAAGAGGCGATCCAAGGCGGCCTCCGCACGTTCGCGGATCGCGGGATCGTCCATCGTGGGCACCATGATGTTGACGTGGATGTTGCCATCGCCCGCGTGGCCGAAACTGGCGACGGGGAAACCGAATTCGGCCTGCAACTTCTCCGCGAAATCGACGAGCTCGACGAGCTTGCCGCGTGGCACGACGATGTCCTCGTTCAGCTTGATCAGGCCGGTGTTGCGCAGGCTGTAGCTGAACTCGCGGCGCAGTTTCCAGAAGGCTTCGCAGGCTTCCTCGCCCATCGCTTCGTTCAGACAGATGCAGCCGAGGTCGCGCACGAGCTTGGCGAGTTGCTGCAGCTCTCCTTTGACCGATTCCGTCTGCCCGTCGATCTCGACGAGCAGATGCGCATCCCCCTGCGGCGTGACGGATTCGCCGAGATATTCGCGAGCGGCACGCAGGGTGAACTTGTCGGCAATTTCGAGCGCGGAAGGCAGGAAGCCGCTGCCAAGGATGCGCTGCACGGCATTCGCAGCTTCAGCGAACGAATTGAAGCCTGCGGAGAGCATCGCGCGCATCGGCGGATGCGGGATCAGCCGCAGCGTGGCCTCGGTGACGACGCCGAGCATGCCTTCGCTGCCGACCATGAGGCCAACGAGGTCGAAACCGGTTTTGTTTTTGTGACAACGACCACCGGCTTTCACGATCGAGCCGTCCGCCAGCACCGCCTCCAAACCGAGCACGTAATGCCGGGTGACGCCGTATTTCAGGCAGCGTGGTCCGCCTGCGTTCGTGGCGATGTTGCCGCCGAGACTGCATTCCTTGAGCGAGGCCGGGTCCGGCGGGTAAAACCAACCGAGTTTGCGCACGGCGGCCTGCAAATCGCCCGTAATGACGCCGGGCTCGACGACCGCCACGCCGTCCTCGAGGGCGATCTCCTTGATCTTGTTCATGCGGGCGACGGAAAGCGCGATGCCGCCTTTCAGCGGCACTGCGCCGCCGACATAGCCGACGCGCGAGCCCTGCGGAGTGACGGGGATCTTGTGCTCATTCGCGAAGCGCAGGGTTTTAGAGGCATCTTCCGTGCTTTGTGCATGCACGACGACCTCGGGCGCGTTGGACGCGAACCATTTGTCCGTGCTGTGCGTGGCGAGGTCATCCGACGTCACGGAAACGCGATCCGGACCGAGGAGGGTGACGAGTTGATCGGCGAGGGTGGCCATCCATTGAGACTGGCGAAGCTTAGCGTTCGTGCAACGCGTAGAATACGAATCGCCATGCCTCCGCTGATCGAAGTCACCCATCCGAAGGGAATCTACCTCCCTGAGGCGGATTTGTGGCTGGATCCGCACCGGGGGAAGGAGCGGGCGTTCGTCTCCCATGCGCACAGCGATCACGCGGCGCGGCATGCGCTGACGATCTGCTCGGAGATCACGCATCAGCTGATGGTGGTGCGCAAAACAGCCAAGAAGTCGGGTGCGGTGATGACGCCGAGGATGCGGGAGGTTTTTGAATGGGAGGGCTGGGAGCTGCGGCTGCTGCCGGCGGGCCACATCACGGGATCGGCGATGCTGCATCTCACGCGGAAGGCGGACGGGGCCACGTTGCTTTACACTGGCGACTACAAGCTGCGGCAGGGACTCAGCGCGGAACGTTGTGAGCTGATGCAGGCGGACACGCTGATCATGGAGACGACGTTTGGCCTGCCGAAATACCGCTTCCCGGCTGCGGAGGCGGTCATCGCGCAGATGCTGGAGTTTGTGCGTGAGACGCTGGCGGCGGGCGGGATTCCGGTGCTGCTGGGTTATTCGCTGGGGAAGGCGCAGGAGATTTTGTGCGCCCTGCGGGACTCGAAACTGCCGGTGATGGTGCATTCGAGCGTGGCGCGGATCACGGAGGTGCTGGCACCGCATCTGAGTGCGCTGCCGGAGTGGCGGCTTTTTGATGCGAAGGAAGCCGCCGGGCATGTGCTGGTGTTCCCACCGGGATCGAAGCTCGAACTGCCCGGCATGCGAACGATGGTGCTTTCCGGCTGGGCGCTGCAACCGAGCGCGAAATACCGCTACGGCGTCGATGTGGCGCTGCCGTTGAGCGATCACGCCGATCATCCGGAGCTGCTGGAAACGGTGGAGCGCGTGAAGCCGCGCCGGATTTACCTCGTACACGGGGCCACACGCGAGTTCGCCTCAGAGCTGCGCTCGATGGGCCACGATGCGCGGGCGCTGGGCGCGGAGGATCAGTTGGAACTGGCCTTGCAGGCGTCCTGAGCCCTCGTAGAAATCAGCATGCCATCCCAGGATAACCAAACTGCCGACCGCTCCTGGATGGAGGCTCTGGAGGATTTCCTGCTGGACGAGCCTGCCGTGGAGGCGATCCGGCTCAATCCGGCATCCAAACGGGTGGAAATGGCCACGCTGGGGCGGGTAGATGGCGAACTGCTGGAGGCCAAACTGGCGGAGGTGCTGCGCAGCGTGGACGCCAAGTGGCTGAAGCAACTGCCGGAGCACTCCCGGATGCTGGAGGTCAGTCAGAAGAGCGGCGTGACGCAGATCGAAAAGCCCTCCTGCCCGACTGCGCCGAAGTTCTGGAAGTGGCGTGAGTTTGAGTGGCCGGAGGCCGATGAGATCGAGCAGGAGAGCGATGACGAATGGCGCATGCTGGCGGGGCAGGCCGCCGTGTGCGGCGCGGCGCTCGTCGCGGGCTGGCTTTTTGACCAGCCCTGGCTGTTCGTGATTTCGCTCATCGCCGGCGGCTGGGACGCGGCGAAGGACGCGTGGGAAAACATCCGGGAGGGCCGCCTCGACGTGCATTTCCTGATGCTGGCCGTGGCGGCCGGCGCGGTGGCCATCGGCGCATGGGAGGAGGGGGCGCTGCTGCTCTTCCTTTTTTCAACAAGCGGAGCGCTGGAGCATTTCGTGCTCTATCGGACGCATCGCGAGATCAATGCGCTGACCAAGGCCGCGCCAAAAATCGCGCACGTGCTGCTGCCGGACGGATCGACGGAGGATCGCGCGGTTTTGGGATTGCGCGTGGGCGAGGTGATCGTGGTGAAGCCGGACGAGCTCTTTGCCGTCGATGGCACGGTGATCTCCGGCCTCACGGCGGCGGATGAATCGACGCTGACGGGTGAGGCCATGCCGATCACGAAGGAACCCGGCGCGGCGATCTTTGGCGGGACGCTGAACCTGTGGGGCCTGGCGCAGGTGCGTGTGGACAAACCGGCCACGCAGAGCGCCCTGGCGAAGATCATCACGCTCATCCAGACGGCGCAGCAGATGCGGGCGCCAAGTCAGCGCTTCACCGACCGCTTCGGCACGCGCTACACCATTCTCACGCTGAGCATCGTGGCGGTGATGTTCTTCGTGTGGTGGCTGGTCTTCGGCATTCCGCCCTTTGAAAATGTCGGGGAGGCCAAGTCCTCGTTCTATCGCGCCATGACGCTGTTGGTGGTGATGAGCCCCTGCGCGCTCGTTTTGTCGATTCCTTCGGCGATTCTGGCCGCCATCGCGTGGGGGGCGCGGCACGGCGTGCTCTTCCGCGGCGGCGCGGCCATCGAAAAGCTGGCGGAGGTCGATGTCATCGCCATGGACAAGACCGGCACCCTCACGGAGGGCGAGTTGAAGGTCACGAAGATCGAATCCTTCCCCGCAGGACGCGAAGACGACGTGATGCACATCGCGGTGAGTCTGGAGTCGAACTCGAATCACCCCATCGCCCGCGCCATCACCCGGCATGGAAAGTCGCAGGGCATCGAGGCGGAAAAACTCGCCGAGTTTCAGTCCATCGCCGGTCAGGGCCTGCGCGGGCGCACGTCCGGCGGTCTCAGCTACGTGGGCCGCCGGGAACTGGTCAAAGACAGCGCCCTGGGAGATGCGCTGGAGGGCGTGCCGGACGCTCCCGTCGGTTTCAGCGAGGTCTGGGTGCTGCATCAGCAGATCGTCGGCCGCGTCCTGCTCAAAGACGAAGTCCGGCCCGGCAGCCGCGCCGTGCTGGAAAAGCTCGCCGCTGACGGCGTGCGCACCGTCATGCTCACCGGTGACCGCCGGGCGGCCGCCACGGAGGTGGCGAAGCAGCTCGGCCTCTCCGAAGTCCGCGCCGGGCTGCATCCTGAGGACAAAGTCGCCGCGATCCGCGAATTCACACAGCAGGGCTGCAAAGTGGCGATGGTGGGTGATGGCGTGAACGACGCCCCGAGCCTGGCCGCCGCCTACGTCAGCGTGGCCATGGGCGCCCGCGGCAGTGACGCCGCCCTGGAGCAGAGCGATGTGGTGCTCATGCAGGACAAGATCGAAAAACTGCTCTCCGCCCGGATGATCAGCCAGCAGGCGCGGCGCATCATCCAGCAGAACATTGTCATCTCCCTCGGCAGCGTCATCGTCATGGCCGTGGCCTCCCTGTTTGGGATCGTGCCACTGACCTTGGGGGTCCTGACCCACGAGGGCAGCACCGTGGTGGTGTGCCTGAACAGCCTGAGGCTGCTGTTCCAGAAGGAATGATTTCGCACTGTCGTTTTTTTCACCCGTCCGCTCTCCCTCTCTGCCCTGACCGAGATCTTGTCAAAGGGGTGAAGCCTCACCCCATTTTCCCGCCAGCGTTCGGGGTGGTAGGCCTGAATGAGGAGGAGCACAGCTCCAGAGGAGCGGGCATGGGAATCTATTGCTCGGTAATGACCGTGAGGCCTGGCACACCCTTGAAGTGGCGGGCATTGTGCGTGACCAGAGGCATGCCGTGTTGCAGGGCTGTGGCTGCGATCCAGGAATCCGCAAGCGACATGGGCTGGCCCCGCATGGTGCGGCCAACGAGTCCTGCCCACACCCAAGCAAGGCGGTTGTTGAAGGGGAGAACCACAAAACGTGATTTGATGAACTGCTCCAGATGAAGTCTCCGCGCTTCTGACCAGTTCTGCGCGTAAGGCCACCGGTAGATTTCAGCGAGAGTCATGAATGAAACATACCACTGCTGCCCCAAGAGATGGGGCTGATAGACGGCGGCTCTGGAATCCCCTTTGTAAATGTAGCTGATGATGTTGGTATCAATCAGCATGCAGGTGGCCTCCAGCGGGGATTTTCTCTGATCTCCACTGCTCCAAGGCCTCATCAAAGCCCTCCCACTCAGAGGCAGTGCCGTCACCGTAGAACTCCTCAGCGTTGCGGATGATTGGTACCTTTTGCAACTCTGCTTGTTGCCGTGCTGAGAGCGGATGCCAGAAGTCCTGCGCCGCTGCGTCGTCCGCATCAATGAAAGTCGGCGCATCTGGATCGTAGCCAGGGCCATAGGTCATGTAACCCGCACCGCTACCCATCCAATCGGCCA
The DNA here is from genome assembly GCA_945863205.1 of Akkermansia muciniphila. Classification (GTDB taxonomy): domain Bacteria; phylum Verrucomicrobiota; class Verrucomicrobiia; order Verrucomicrobiales; family Verrucomicrobiaceae; genus Prosthecobacter. The sequence goes on from CAMAZK010000009.1 coordinate 33,636, forward strand.
TGGTGACAGCCGGTTCCTCGGGTGGCGGCGGGCTAAGCACGGCCACCACCTTTCCGCTGCTGAGGATCTCAATGACGGTATCGCCGCTCTGGACGGATTTAATCTCGTCGAGGCAATGCGCCGCGAAGTTGCCAAGGGTCAGTTGTCGAGTGCTCATGAGGCGATGGTAAGGGAGGGGGCGAAAACCGTCAATGCCCTGCAAAGTACTCCGAAAGGATGATGGCGGGCGGCAGTTCGGCGGTGGAGTGACCGCCGCAGGCATCCTCGACTTTGGAATCTGCGCCGTCCTGAAGCGGGCACTTGCTGAGGATTTCGAGCGTCTTGTCCAACAGCACAGAAGACTGAAGCGCGTCTTCTTGTGCGCCTTTTCCGAGGCATTCAGATCACGCTCAAGACGGGCGCCCGCGGCAGTGACGCCGCCCTGGAGCAGAGTGATGTCGTGCTGATGCAGGACAAGATCGAAAAACTGCTCTCCGCCCGGATGATCAGCCAGCAGGCGCGGCGCATCATCCAGCAGAACATCGTCATCTCCCTCGGCAGCGTCATCGTCATGGCCGTGGCGTCCCTGTTTGGCATTGTGCCGCTCACTTTGGGAGTCCTGACCCACGAGGGTAGCACCGTGGTGGTCTGCCTGAACAGCCTGCGGCTGCTGTTCCAGAAGGAATGATTCGGCAGTGTCGTTTTTCCGTCTGGGCAACTCCGTGCTGGACGATTCGGGCCTTTTCTTCATAGAGTGAGGAAAATCCCACATGCGCATTCTCTCCAAAGTCCTCTGGACCCTGGCTTTTCTGGCCGCGACCTTCATCTGGATGGTGCTCTTTGAGCACGGATTCAGCATGAAGGCGCTGACGGAAGGCTCGAGCGAGGAATTGCGCGCCATCGCCGCCTGGTTCGGCGGCGGGAAAAAGTGACCCGATAGACACCTCATTCAACTCAGCCAAGACCACCACGGATTATGATCGTTACGGAAGCCGAACTCGACCCCAAGTACCAAGCCCTTTGGAAAAAAGCGCTGATCTCCGCCGAGCGGAAAAACTGGGAGTACGTCATTGATCAGGTGCTGCCCATCGTGAAAGGCAATTTCGGCTTCCTGGACGGCCGTAAGCTGCTGCGCACGGCGGAGAGCGAAGTCACCGGCGGCAGCGGCGGCAAGAAATTCAGCTTCGGACTGGGCGGACTCAAACCCATCTCCAAAAAGGACCCGGAAGATGTCGTCGCCGAGCTGGAAGAGAACGTTTTCCGCAAGGATCCCTTCAATCTCAACGCGAACGAGCAGCTCTATGACATCGCGATGAAGATGCATTTCTGGGAGCTGGCGGCCTTCGCACTGGAAACGATCCGCGCCGGGCATCCGCAGAACACCAAGCACATGCACAAGCTGGCGCAGCATTACATGGCCTACGAGCAGCCTGACAAGGCCTCCGACGTGTACGCGGCCATCCGCAAGGTCGATCCGAAGGACATGGACGCCCAAAAGGGTGAGAAAGACGCGGCCGCACGCAGCTCCATCAAGAATCAAGGCTGGGGAGCCGCGGAAACCGGCGGCGGATTCCAGAGCGCCATGAAGGACGCCAGCGAGGCTGCCAAGCTGGAAATGCTCGACCGCCAGGGCATGACCCGGGACCAGATGGAGCAATTCCTGGGGGAGACGATCGAGCAGTACAATGCCGACCAGACGAACATCCTCTACGTGAAGCGCATGGCCGACCTCTACGAGCGTCTGGAGCAGATCGACAGCGCCCTGATGTTCTACGATTACGCCCTGACTCTGAACCCCGGGGACGTGGCCCTGCAGCGGAAGGTGGAAATCATCCGCGACAAGGTGCAGGACAAGCAGATCGAAGACTTCGAGCGCGACATCGAGTCCAACCCGGACGCGCCCGACATCGAAGAAAAGCGGGCGCAGGTAGCGGACATCCGCCGCCAGCGAGCCGAGGTGGTTATCAACGAGGCCAAAGGCCGCGTGGACCGCAACCCCACCGACAAAACGCTCCGCTACGAACTGGGGCAGGCCTACTTTAACGCCGGCCTCTACACCGAGGCCATCCCGGAACTCCAGCAGGCAAAGTCCAACCCGAACATGCGCATCAAGGCCATCCTGATGCTGGGCCGCTGCTTCGAGCGCAAGAACATGAACGACCTCGCGAAGACGTCGCTCTCGGAGGCCGCCAACGAGCTCGTCGTCATGGACGCGATCAAAAAAGAGGTCCTCTACGAACTGGCCAACGTGCTGGAAAAAATGGGCGACCGCGCGGGCAGCCTCGATCAGCTGAAGGAAATCTACAACGCGGACTACGGCTATCGTGACGTGGCGAAGCGGGTGGAATCCTCCTACAACTGACCTGTCGGCGCAGGACGGGAAGAATTGTTTTCCCATCCTGATTTGCCGCTGGAAACTTGGCGGCGGGCCGCCAAGATGCGCGCCCGATGCTCCACGAACTCCTCGCCGCCGCAGACACCTGGCAAACCGTCAAGGACGGCATTCCCGTGGTGATGGCTCTCATCCTGATCGAGGGCCTGCTGTCCGTGGACAATGCGCTGGCCATCGCCGCGATGGCCTCTCATCTCGAAGAGAAGCAGCGCAAGACGGCGATGAACATCGGCTACGCGGGAGCCTACGGATTCCGCATCCTGGCGCTGTTCACCGCGGGGTTCATCATGGACAACCACTGGCTGATGCTGGGCGGCTCGCTCTATCTCGTGTGGCTGATGTGCGCACATTTCGCTGAGCAGAGGGATGCCGCCCCGGAGGAGGGGCAGGTGGTGAATGTCAGTCACCGCAGCTTCGCCAGCACCATCGCGATGATCGCCTTCCTCGACCTGAGCCTGAGCTTTGACAACGTCGTGGCCGCCGTCGCCTTCGCGCGTGATAGCAAGGTGCTCGTTTACGTCGGCGTGACGCTGGGAATCATCACCCTGCGCATGGTGGCGGGCTACTGCATCAAGCTGCTGGAGCGCCAGCCCTGGCTGGAGCACACAGCCTTCCTGCTGGTGGGCTTCGTGGGCATGCTGCTGGGTTTCGAGCTGTGGTGGGACCACAGCGTGAAGCAGGTCGTGGACCTGGGCGGTTTCAAGCTGATCAGCGAGGCGGGCGGCCATTATCACATGGCCAAGGCGGTCAAATTTGCCGGCATCATCGGCATCATGCTCACCCATGTGGCCTATGAGAAAAATGCAGTTGTGAAGTCCGTGCTGATGCCGCTGCTCCGCGTGCTCCTGCTGCCGGCCGAGCTCATCGCAGGCATCGTCGGCGGAGTGTTTCTGGCCGTCTCCTGGCCGTTCCGCGCGGCATGGAAGGCGCTGCGGGCGAAATAAGCGTTGCGCCGCCCTGCGCCGCCATTGGTTTCTTCAATGCATGCTCGCGAACGGTCGATTGGCCGTTGGTTGGGGCACGACGCATGATCCGCCCGCATGAAAACACGCACCGCATCCCGGATTCCCGTCTGGCTCAAGCTGGCCTACACCGCCTTCATGGCGGTTTTGATTCCCGTTTACTGGCATCACTACGGTCCCACGAACTTCCTCTACTTCTGTGACATCGCCCTGCTGCTGACACTGGCAGGCATCTGGCTGGAAAAGCCGCTGCTCCTATCCCTGCCCGCCGTGGGCATCCTGATGCCCCAGGCCCTGTGGTGCGTGGATTTCCTGGTTCAGTGCTGCGGTTTCAAGCTGACCGGCATGACGGCCTACATGTTTGACGAGACGAAGCCGCTCTTTCTGCGCGGTCTTTCGCTCTTCCACGGCTGGCTGCCCTTCCTGCTCGTCTTTCTCGTCTTTCGTGTGGGCTACGACCAGCGTGCGCCCAAAGGCTGGGCGGCGATGGCCATCGGCCTCTGCCTCTCGGCGTATTTCTTTTTCCCCAAAGCCGGTGAGGTGCTGGCGGACCCGGACCTGCCGCGGAACATCAATTACGTCTTCGGCATGGATGATGCGCAGCCGCAGACCTGGATGAGCCCCGGGCTTTATCTGGTGACATGGATCGCACTTCTGGTCATCATCGTGTTCGTGCCGACTCATTTCGTGCTGAAAAAAGTCTGCCCCACTCCGGAACAAGCCGCCGCCAAACGCGCATGAACTCCCCATCCCACCCCTCCGATTGGAAACGCGGTTTCTGGAGCCTCATGGGCACGCAGTTTCAGGGCGCGTTCTCTGACAATCTGCTCAAGCAGCTCGTCATCTTCATCGTGATGGCCCAGCAGTGGCCGAAGGAGAAGCTCGACCGCCTCGTCTCCGACGCCGGCATGTACTTCGCCGTGCCGTTCCTGCTTTTTTCCATGTTCGGCGGCTGGATGGCCGACCGCTTCAGCAAAGGGCGTGTGATGGTGTGGGTGAAGGTGCTGGAGATCGTCATCATGACCTTCGCGCTCGTGGCGCTGGCAGTGCAGGACCTCAATCTCCAGCTCGTGAGCATCTGCCTCATGGGTGCGCAGAGCGCCTTCTTCGCCGCGTCGAAGTACGGCTCCCTGCCGGAACTCGTCCCGGACGACAGGCTCTCCTGGGCCAACGGCATCATCGAGATGTTGACCTTCCTGGCCGCGATTTTTGGCACACTGGCCGCCGGCTTGATGGCGAACGCTTTCCCCGGCAGCTCGCCCTGGCCGGGCATCATCCTGGTCACGCTGTCCATCCTCGGCTGGTGGATGAGCACCGGCATCACCCGCATCCCAGCGGCCAGTCCTGACAAGCCGCTGCGGCTGAACTTCCTTGGCGAGCTGTGGCGTGAATTCCGCTGGATGAAGAAGGACCGCGACCTGTGGCGGGCGAATCTCGGCAACACCGGCTTCTTCTTCGTCGCCGTGCTGGTGCAGATGAACCTGCTGCTCTACGCCCAGCAGATTCTGAAGGTCGATCCGCTGGAAAACAGCGTGCTGCAGGTCGCGCTCGCCATCGGCATGGCCGTCGGTAGCGTGCTCGCGGGCAAACTGAGCGGAGACCACATCGAGTATGGACTGGTTCCCGTCGGAGCCTTCCTGATGGCGGTCATGGGGCTGGTTATGGGCATGGAGGGCGTCGGAAAATCGGTCTTCACCATCTGTCTGAGCCTGCTTGGGATCGGCGGTGGCTTCTTCATCGTGCCGATCACCGCGGTGCTGCAGCACCAGCCGCCTGCGGATCGCAAAGGCGCGGTGCAGGGGGCCGCCTCCTGGCTCTCATGGGTCGGCATCAGCCTGGCGGCCGTGCTGCAGGGCGAACTCAGCCTGCGCCTGCACTGGACGCCCGGGCAGATCTTCTGGTTCTGCGCCGCCTGTGCCGCCGGGATCGGCGTCTATGTGACTTTGACCCGTCCCGGAGCGCTGCCCGCATTGATCCGGCGCTGGACGCATGGGCGTATCAATGCCGAATGACGCCGCCTCGAAGGATTCGTCATTCTGAATTCATCATTCGTCATTCATGCCTCACATCCTCCTCCTCCCCTTCGGCAGTGCCGGCGATGTCTTTCCCTTCATCTGGCTGGGGCGGCAGCTCATGGCGCGTGGACACCGCGTGACGATGATCACGGCCTGCTTGTTTGAGGAGCATGCACGAAAAGCGGGGCTGAATTTCATCCCGCTCGGCGAGAAAGATGAATTCGAGTCCATGATCCGCGATCCGCGCATCTGGAAGCTCGGCCACGGCACGAAGGTCGTGTTCGATTTCGCCGCAAAGTCCGTGGAGCCGTATCTCGCGGCCATCGAGAGCTGCGGGAAGGTCGATCTGATGCTCGCGCCTGTGACCGCTTTTGCCGGGCGGCTTGCCCGTGAAAAGCATGGCGTTCCGTTGATCACCGTGCACCTGCAGCCGGCCGTTTTCCTCAGCGCACACGAGACGCCGCTGCTGCATCCCGCCATGCGCCTGCTGCGTGCGGTGCCGGTGTGGTTCAAACGCCTCCTGTTCTCGCTGCCGAACCCGGTGGATCTCTTCGCACTGCCGAAAGTCCGCCGCATCTGCGAAGCAAACGACGTCAAACCGCCACGCAGCCTGTGGCGTGAGTGGTGGGACTCGCCGGATGGTGTGCTGGCGCTGTTTCCCGAGTGGTTCGCGAAACCGCAGCCCGACTGGCCGACGAACCTGCTGCAATGGACCTTTCCACTCGAAGATCTCGCGACCGAGCAGGCGCTCACGCCGGAGTTGCAGGCGTTTTTGGCGAGCGGCGAGCGTCCGGTCGTCTTCACCCCCGGCAGCGCGAACGTTCAGGCGTCCCGCTTCTTCGCCGTCGCTGCTGAAGCCGTGCACCGCATCGGCTGCCGGGCGGTGTTTGTCACCCGCGATCCGGGGCAGGTACCGCAAGACCTGCCCGCCAGCATTTTGACCGTCGAATACGCGCCCTTCAGCACGCTGCTGAAGCATGCATCGGCCTTTGTTCACCACGGCGGCATCGGCACGCTGTCCCAGGGCTTCGCCGCCGGGGTCCCGCAGCTCGTTATGTTCATGGCCCACGATCAGCCGGACAATGCGGATCGTCTGGAGCGGCTCGGCGCCGGCATCGGCCTGAGCGTGCGGCAGTTCAAGCCGGAGCGGGTCGCGAACACCCTCCGGCAGCTGCTGCAAGGTGCAAATTCACGTGCCTCGGCGGCAAAATGCCGTGCTCGGATTTTAGAAGCTCCTGAGATCGACGTTTTGATGCGATGGATCGAGAGCCGCAGCAAGAATTGAACCCGCACGCGCAGCCCGAACGCCGCTTCGGCATGCTGCAAGCCACGGCATTGAACATGTCGAACATGCTCGGCGCGGGGCCGTTCATCACGATTCCGGCGCTGATGATGACGATGGGCGGGCCGCAGTCGATGCTGGGCTGGGGCGTGGCCCTCATCGTGGCGCTGGCGGACGGACTCGTGTGGAGCGAGCTCGGCGCGGCGCTGCAGAAGTCCGGCGGATCGTATGTCTATCTGCGGGAAGGCTACGGCCGTGAGAAATGGGGCCGTTTCATGGGCTTCCTCTTCATCTGGCAGTTCATCCTCAGCGGCCCGCTGGAGCTGGCGACGGCCTACGTGGGCGTGGCGCAGTATCTGCAGCCGCTGTGGCCGCAGAGCAGCGACTTCACGCGGCTGTGCGCGGGTGCGGGTGTGGGCCTGTTGGTGATCTTCCTGCTTTATCGGCGCATCGAATCCATCGGTCGCATCACAGTGGCGCTTTGGGCGGGCGCACTGCTGGCGATGGGCGTCGTGATCGTCACCGGCGTGATGCACTTCGACGCGAAGCTGGCCTTCGACTTCCCCGATGACGCGTGGCAGTTCGACACGACGAAGTGGATCGCCCTGGGCGCAGCGGCGCGGATCGGCATGTACGACTACCTCGGCTACTACGACATCTGCTTCATCGGCGACGAGGTGAAGAAGCCGGGGCGCGTCATTCCGCGTGCGGTGATGCTCAGCCTGGTGCTGGTGGCGCTGATCTACTTTGCGGTGAATCTCTCGATCATCGGCGTCGTGCCTTGGCGTGAGTTCGCGACGGAGGAAGGGGTGGGCAAACCGGTGGTGACGATGATGATGACGAAGATCTACGGAGGCGACTTTGCGCAGCTCTTCACCGTGCTGGTGCTGTGGACGATGGTGGCCTGCTGTTTCGCCATGCTGCTGGGCTATTCGCGCATTCCGTATGCGGCGGCGCGTGACGGCAGCTTCTTCAAGGTCTTCGGTCGCCTGCATCCGCGTCTCGGCTTTCCGCACGTGTCCTTGGTCGTCGTCGGGCTCATCGCCGCTGCGGCCACCTTTGTGAAGCTGGGCACGCTGATCGACGCGCTGCTCACCACACGCATCGTGGTGCAGTTCGCCGGGCAGATCGGCGCCCTGGTGATGCTGCGGCGTCTGAAGCCGGAGATGGAGCGGCCCTTCCGCATGTGGCTCTATCCGCTGCCCGCGCTGCTGGCCCTGCTCGGCTGGATTTATCTGCTGGTGACGACGGATCGCGTGTTGCTGGGCTACGGGGCGCTCGCCCTCCTGGCTGGAAGCGGCGTCTTCGTGCTCTGGAGCCGGAAGACGCGCACGTGGCCCTTCGCGGAGGCGAAGTGACCGCTTGATTTCCCGCGGCGTCTCCGATCTAATCGCTGCCATGACGCGTCTTCTCGCCCTCCTGCTGCTTTGTACCGCCTTTCTTCATGCCGAGGAGATTGATTCTGCGGACGACACCATCGTGCTCGGCAAACGCGTGGGCTTGATCAAGCCCGGGATGGCCGCTGCGGACATCGAGAAGGCTTACGGAAAGGGAAATCTCAAGAATATGGACCTGCCCGGCCCGGAGGGCTCCACCTTTCCCGGGGCCAAGCTGTTCGAAGGCACCGACCGCGAACTGGAGATCGTCTGGGACCCGGATCAGGAGGACAAGAAGATCGTCTTTGATGTGCGCATCCTGGGCACGGCATGGAAGTTTGAAAACGGACTCAAGGCCGGCATGACGATCGAGGAGGTCGAGAAGATCAACGGTAAGCCCTTCAAGGTGGCCGGCTTCAGCTGGGACTACGGCGGCTACGCCAACTTCGGAGGCGGCAAGCTGGCCGGCAAGGTGAGCCTTCGATTCAATCCGAGCACCGATGACATCCCCGACTACTTGCAGGGCGACAAGGAGATCTCCTCCACGGACAAAAAACTCCGCGCGGTGAAGCCCGTGGTCGAGGAGATGATCACCGTCTTCATGAAGTGAGCGGATAGATGCGGACATCCACGCCGGCGGAGCCGATGACATGATCCGGCGGCCGCTGCGGATCGGCGAAACCCGCCTGGAGCAAAGGTTCCAAGTTCCAGGCTTCAAGTTTCACGTTTGCCAACGGGTACGGCGTGTGGTGCACCTGGCCACAGCGGATGCCGCGTGGCGTTTGTGAGAAGAGCAGGTAGCGCTCGGCGAGGAAGAATTCGAGTGAGCCGGGTTCAGCGGGATGGGTTTCGCGCGCGAGTTGATAGCGGAAGCGTGATCCGGTCGCTTCGCCCCGTCGGTGGCAGGTGTAGTCGATCCAGCCGTCCGAAATCGAAGCCTGCATCCGCGCATGCTGATACGGCAGATGGAAAAAGGTGCGCGCGGTCCAGACGGCGAGCGCTTGATCGCAGTCGAGCGAGTAGAACCACACGCCTGCGCGGCCCTGCTCATCGTGAACATAGGTGCGGACATTGAGTTCAAGAAAGTTGCTGACGCCCGGCACAGAGGGGCAGAAGCGCGGGCGGACGCCGCGCATGAAGAACGGCACGATCGCCAGCCACGCGTCACCTTGAAACGTGTCCACGAACAGGCCCGGCGGCAGAGTGCGCTGAATCTCCTCCGCGTCCCAGCGCCAGTGCAGGAAAGCCAGCCTCTCCCACCGCTGCAGCATCACATGAGCGCACGAAGGACGCTCGCGAACGGCGAGTCGGGACTCTGGCGTGGGAGACGGCATGCATGAAGGATACGCCTGAAATGACGGCCTTGCGCCTTTCACATTCGTTCTTCAGTCATGCGCACTCGATCATCGGCCCTTGCCGTCCTGCTTTTCTCCGTCCTCGTCAGTTCCTGCACCTCCATGAAACCCGCCCCGCTGAAAACCGTGCCTCACGTCGATTTGAACCGGTATGCGGGCGACTGGTATGTCTTCTCTCACATTCCCTACTCGCTGGAGAAGGGGAAGGTTGGGACGCTGGACCGCTACGCCCTGCGGCCTGACGGCAAGATGGACAACATCTTCCTCTTCCGCCGCGGCAGCCTCGATGCTCCGCTGGAGCAGTGGAAAGGGGTGGCCTGGGTTCACAACAAGAGCACCAACGCCGAATGGCGCGTCCAGTTCGTCTGGCCGCTGCGGGTGCCGTATCTCATCATCGACCTCGATCCGGACTACCAGTGGAGCGTGATTGGCTATCCGAACCGCAAGCTCGCCTGGGTGCTCAGCCGCAAGCCGGTGCTCGATGAAAAAACCTATCGCGGCATCCTGGAGCGGATGGCAAAGCAGGGCTATGACACGCGCCTGCTGGCGAAGGTGCCTCAGCGGACCGCTGACAGGTGATGACCACATGCCGGAAAAAGTTTTGTTCTTGGTGGCTTGGGGTCACAGTTGCTCGTCACGGCCTGACAAGCTGGAGGTTCTTGACAAACTCTACCGAACGCCGAAGCGGAAACGCTTGAAGTGAGCATCGCCGTTGATGTTTGAAGGCCAACGGCCTTCTGTAACAAAGCGAAGAGTTGCGCTGCGAAGCGGCGCTACCCTGGTTTATGACGCGACGGCCGGCAGGAACGCCGAAGGTGTTCCGCATCTGCCGGGGGCCAGAGCCGGTGCGGAACACCTTTGGCGTTCCGGGCTTTGACGTCGCCTTTCTCCAGGGTAGCCTCGACGAGACTCGGCAATCCTTCGCTATGATTCGAAAGCCCCTTTTGGGCTTATGCCTGGCGCGCCAAAGGCAAAGCATCATCCCGACGACGCATCCGAATGAAGAGTGGTTGATGAACCCTTAATGCGGCGTCACGAACAACGCTCTGTCTGATGGCTCCTCGGCAGATGCGCGGCGAGCTGCCTCACGCTCGATCTGCCAGCGAAGCCACGCACGGCGCAGAAAATTTGCGGCATGCAGTTCGTGGGCGCGCTTGTGCAGCAGCTCCGCTCGAATCTCGTGTTTCCGTTGCTCCTGAAATGATTCGCGGCCATCCACAATGAAGCGCAGATGGCCGCGAGAAGTGTTCATGGGATGAAAGCGGTTTACGCAAACAGCTTCGTCACCGGCTTGGCCTTCACCAGTTCGCGCGGCTGATTGAGATGATTGTAAACAATCGTCTCGGGGTCGATGCCGACGGCGTGGTAGATGGTGGCGAGGAGTTCGGTCGGATGCACGGCGTCTTCGACGGGCGCGGAGCCGGTGGCGTCGGATTTGCCGTGAATGTAGCCGCGCTTGATGCCGGCACCGCCGACGACGGCGGTGTAGCAGTAAGGCCAGTGATCGCGACCGTCGGCGCTGTTGCCGTTGCCGCTGGTGGACACGCCTTTTTCCGGGCTGCGGCCGAATTCACCGAGGACGACGACGATGGTTTCGTCGAGCAGGCCGGTGGCGTCGAGATCGGAGAACAGAGCGCTGAGGCCCTGGTCGAGCATGGGGCCGCTTTGGTTCTTCATGCGCTGCGTGAGGCCGACGTGGTGGTCCCAGCTGTGATTGTCCGAGTTCGCGACCTTGGGCCAGATGACTTCGACGACGCGCGTGCCAGCTTCGAGCAGACGACGGGCCAGCAGGCAGCTTTGACCAAAGGTGTTGCGGCCGTAGCGGTCGCGCAGGTTTTCGGGTTCGCGGTCGAGAGCGAAGGCATCACGGGCGCGGCCGCTGGAGATGAGGTTCAAGGCCTGGCTGTAGTAGCT
>CAMAZK010000010.1 GCA_945863205.1 Akkermansia muciniphila
CGCCAATCCCAGCGACCACGTGCCCGAGCCACTTTTCACGATGGCCAGTTTCCCGCCAGACGTGCCGTTGGTCAGGACTCGCACCTCGTTGCCGGTCGCCGTATTGCTACCATTGAGATTGAGCGTGGTCGTGTTGCCCGCCGTGGATACGCCGGAAACATTCCCAATAGTCATCAGGCTCGTCCCGGAAGTCGCATTCGCCGTGAACGTCGCCGAGCCGCCATTGCCCTGAATCGTGATAGCGCTCGAGATGGTGTTGGTGTGATTGCCCGTGCCCGAGAGGTTTTGAATCACGCCACCATTCGTGAGCAGGAGATTGCCGCTCAAAAGGGTGAATCCAAAATTGGACGTGTTGCCAAAGGTGATACCGCCGATGTTGCGATTGGCGTCCACCGTCACCGTGCGTGCCGCTGTGAGCGTGTTGGAGAAAGTGGCGATGTCCGTGCTGTTCAAGATCGAAGTCGAGCCGGGGACACCCGCCGTCCAGCTCCCCGCCGTGCTCCAGTTGCCAGCGGCATCGACATTCCACGAGGAATCGGCAGCGCGCGATGTTAAGGCACTGGCAATGCACGCAACTGCGCACAGAAGTGTGAACACACCTTTCGGTAGGGAACGCTGAAACGGAAACTTTTTCATAGGCTTGACCAAAAGAGTCCACTCCGCGAAAAAGAGAAAGTTCGTTCCGTAACAATCTCCCTAAACACCTTTAGTCTTTACCTAATCTTAGCCATGGCAACCGAACCCCGCCGCTACTTCAAAGAACTCCGCTTCCGCCAGCTCCGTGCGCTCGTCGAATTGGCCCACAAAGGCAGCTTCACCGCCGTGGCTGAGACCTTGCAAATGTCCGTGCCCTCCGTGTGGCAGCAGATCAAGGCGCTGGAGGATGAGTTTGGTGCTGCGATGGTGCAGCAGTCCGGCAAAACTGCCGTGCTCACACCGCAGGGTGAGTTGCTCGTGCAATTGTCTCAACCGCTCGTCGAGAGCTTCGACCGCATTCGCGAACTCTTTGCCGATCAGAACCAAAAGCTCGCCCGCCGCATCAGCGTGGCCACCACGGCGAGCCTGCTGCTGCACGAGCTGCAAAAGCCGCTCGAGATCTACCGCAAACGCTTTCCCGAGGTGGAGTTGTCCTTCATCGACCGCCCGTCCGCGATGGCGCGCAAACATCTCGAAGACGGCGAGGCCGATGTCGCCATCATCGGTCAGATCAATGCACCGAAGCAGCCGCGCATCGAAGTCACACCCGTCACCGCCTATCCCTTCGTGCTCGTGTGCCCGATCGGACATCCATTGCTCAAAGCAAAGACCCTGAAGCTCACCGACCTCATCAAGCAGCCACTCGTGCTTCCAGGTCCAGGTGCTAACTCACGCCGTCACATTCAAAATGTGTTTGAAGCGGCCGCGTTGTGGCAAAAGGCCAACATCGCCCTCACCGCGAGCACCTTCGACATCGTCGTCGGCTACGTGCGCATGGGATTCGGCATCAGCGTCACCTCCGTGAGCCCGATGATTCTCAAAGACGCCGCCCAAGGCCACAGCAGCTATCGCGGCGTCGCCTTCCGCGATCTCTCGAAGCTCTTTGGCAGCGAAGAAGTGGTGGTGCTCCATCGCAAGGCTAAGGTCGAGCTGCCGCATGACCTCGCGTTTCGCGACATCGTGGTGCAGGCGCTGCGAAGATAAACAGGACTACAAGCGCTCCAAGAGCGCTTGTTCGAACGCGCACATCAAGGCCATTTCGACGTGACCCACTCCAGATTGAAACGCGCGCAGTCGATGGAGGTGTCTGCTTCATACAGGCAGAGCACCGTGCCATCTGGCATCACCAACAAAAAAACCCAGCATCGGAATCGCCAAGAAAAGGAAGGGGTGCCCCGTCTCCCGCGTAAGGCTGGCGAGGATGGGCTTTAGCAAATACAGCCCCACAACTCAGCGCTAAAAGCATTCCGTTAAACGATAAGTCCTTCAAGCAACCAGGATCTATACGCGCTCCTCATCAAAGGGTGTTGCCAAGACTGGGCTGGCGGCGATGAAGTACTCCCATTCCGCATGCAATAGTGCAGCGAGATGATTCATGTTCGAGCAAGAGGAGGAATGGGACAAGCTACGACAGTGAAGTCCTCCGCCTCACGCAGCCCGGAGATGTTGCGGCCATCGAGATGCGCTTGCATGGCGAAGACTGCGCGGCGGAAGATGTAACTCTGGTTCGCCCCGCCGCATGGCATGGCGGTGGTGACGGTTTCACCGAGCAGGAAGCGGCGCAGGCGCATGGCGGGGTGATCCTGGGTCAGCATCTCGCCAGTGCGCACGCCTTCGAGAAACTCGACGCATTTGGCGGCATCGATTTCATGGTAAAGCACGGCGGCGGAGAGGAAGGAGGCTTGGCTGAGGCCACGAGTGCTCTTGTTCGCTCCTTTCATGGCAGCGGTTACGGCGCGGATGTGCTCGAGGTGGCAGTCGAGCGTTTGCTTCACGAGGGAATCGCTGGGAACGACGCCGCTGTCACTACGCACCAACCTGCGGGTGAGGCAGGTGGCGATCTCCACCTCCTGGCGCTGGATGGCGTGGCCGGCGAGGAAGAGGGCGTCAAACAGCGTGCGACGGCGCTGGCGATCCACTTTCTCCTGACAGGCGCTGGGCAGGCCGAGGGCGATGAGCATGGGCACGGCTTGATTGGCACGTACGATGGCGCTGAGACGGTGCTGACCGTCCACCAGCAAGCCATGGTCGTCGAAGCCGATGCCGCCAGGGGTGAGCCGCCACTCACCAGCCTTGATTTCGGCAGCGTATTTTTGGATCACCTTCTCGGATATCTTGCGGTTGTGCGTGTTGCGTTCCAGCAGGCGCTGGGCCGCCGCGGGAATGAGCTGGACGGCGATGGTCCGAACACCGGAGATTTCTTCCAGCGAGGACAAGTCAATCGCTGGCGACTGGCCATTGAGTTTGAAAGGAGGGTTCATTCGTTTGTGGGGTTTGGGTTAGCGCTCGCTGTATTGACTGTCCGGATCTTCGGTTGCGCGGCAGCAGCAGTGGCTTGGGTGGGTAGAGTTTGGCCAGGGTGTCATCGCGCAGCCAGGTGCTCAGAGAGGCCAAATTGACACCGAGGTGCGCGGCGATGAGACGCTTAGGAACGCCGTTTCGCTGCATGGCACGGGCCTCGGCGAGAAATGCGGCTTTTTCTGCCGAGGTGTATTTGGGAGGCGGTGGCATGAAGGGAAGGCGCAGGAAGATCTCCACTGTTTAGCATTTTCGGCGACGGCGCGTTACGAGACCCGCGCTGCCGAGCAGCAGCAGCAGCGCCCGCGAAGGTTCCGGGATGAGGTTGACGGTGGAAATGGTGCCCGCCGTGATGAAGGCGCTGATGTCCCAGCCGTAGCCAGAGGTGCTGATGTCCGGAAGGTCGAAGCCCAGGTTGTCGTCACCGTTACCGAGAAGATAGCCACTGTAGGATCCGGCTGAGAAGCGGCTATGAAAGGTAGGGGTGCTGAGATTGGCCCAGTCGAGCAGATTGAAGGTGTCCACACCCACGGGGTTGTAGCCGGGTGCGGTGACACTGAGGTTGCCATTGAAAAGCAGGGTGCCGTTGCTGAGGCCGTCAAAACTCAGAAGATCGCCAGTGCCGCCAGGATTGAGGCCAAGGACGGCGCTGCTGCCGCTCTGGAAATCAAAACTGCCTGAGCCAGAGGCGGGCGTGAAGGTCAGTGTGCCGTAGTTGCTCTGCGCGGTGCCATCCCCCGCTTGGACAGTGGAGCCGCTCTGCGCGGTGAAGCTGGTGCCTTGCACGACACCGGTGCCGAGGATGGTGCCGCCAGTCTGAGCGGTTACAGCACCCGTGCCGGTTTTGCCGACGCCAGCGCTACCGATCTGCAAAGCTCCGTTGCTGATGGTGGTGGTGCCGCTGTAGGTGTTCGTTCCGGATAGCACCTGTGTGCCGAGGCCGGTCTTGGTCAGGCTAAGCTCCGCGCCATCGCTGATCACGCCGGAATAGGTGTTAGTGACGCCCGTGCCGGGGTTGAGGGTGAGGCTGTAGAGGCTGCCGACGTAGCCGGTGGTGATGACCGATGTGAGGTTCGTACTTCCCTTGAGGCCGCCAAGGGTGAGGGCGTTGAGACCGGTGATATTGACGACACCCGCGCCGGAGGTATCGAGCGCGCTGTTTTGCAGGGGCTGGGTGTTGTTCCCGAGAATGAGCGTCCCGGCGCTCACCTTGGTATCCCCGCTGAACGTGTTGGCAGCCGTGAGCTGGAGGACGCCGGCGCCGGTCTTGTTGAAGCCGCCCGTGCCGGTGATCTGCGAGGTGATCAAGGCATCCACGGCCTGCGCGCCATCGGCCACGTCGATGGTGCGGACCACTGAGCCGAGATCAAACGTGCGAGCGCCCGGCGTGGTTCCACCAATCTGGATGGTCCGATTGGTGCTGGCGTTCGAAGTGAACGAGATATTCCCGCCAGAGCCACTGAGGGCGAGATTCATGTCGAGGGTCTTGCTCGTGTTCGACAGGCTGTTGTTCAGACTCAGCACATTCCCCGTGGTGCCGGCCAGGGTCAGGGTGCCATCGGAGGAGTTGATGAAACTGACGCCGGTGCCGCCCGTGACGCCACTGGTGAAGCTGGCCACCGTCTCGTTGAATCCGTTCAGGTTGAGGGTGCCACCCTCCATGATAATCGGCGCGCTGTCATTGATCTGATTGGAGGCCAGCCACTTGTAGTTCGCGGATACGTTTGCGGTGGATAAGTTGATCCCTCCGGTGCCGATCGCATCGACCCCCGCGGTTTTGTTGAATTCAACCAGACCATTTGCGCCGAACTGAACCCCGAAGGAGCCGGTGAAGGTGTTCGCCGTGGTGCCGGATAGGCGCAGCGTGGCGGCGCCAGCGTTGGATCCGCTCCCGAGGATGGCGGTTGAGGCTCCGCTGATGGCCCCGTTGATTTCAAGGGTGGTCGCCGCGCCGTAGGCGTTTTGCCGCGGATTGAGAGTCGCCGTGGCGGCGGAGAAATTAAGGTTGGCGTTGATCACGGAGGTCACCCCCGTGCCTGCCCCGGAGTTCAGTGTGATGGGGGTGGCCCCCGACAAGGTCAGCGTGCTGCTGTTGCCGCCGTTGATGGTGGCACCGGCATCCATGGCCAAGCTAGTGATGGTCTCGTTGAAGCCGTTCAGATCGAGCGTGCCGCCGGATTTCATGGTCATGGCGTTGCTATTGCTGATCCGATCGGAAGCGCCCAATCTCATGGTGCCCTCGTTGATGGCCATGTTGCCGGCGGTGCTGATATCGGCGTTGAGCACGAGGGTGCCCTGGTTGACCGTGGTGAAGCCGGTGTAGGTTTGTGTCCCGCCGAGGGTCAATGTCCCGGGACCGCTCTTGGTGAGAGTGGTGCTTCCCGAGCCGATTGCGCTGTTGATCGTCAAATTGCCCGAGCCCATCTGCTGGACAATCACCTCGGAGTTAGCCGCGCCAAGCTGGCCGGTGCCTTGAATCGTGAAATCGTTGGACCCAGTCAGCAGAACGCCCCGATTGCTCAAAGTCACGGTCCTGCCGTTCAGGTCAAGAAAGTTCGCGCCCGTCGCGCTGGAGGTGTCAATCGTCAGTGTGTTATAGGCCGGGGTCGCAGCAGTGAGCGAGAGATACGGGCTTCCTGTCGTGCTGGTGCCGCCCGGGGAGGTGATGAAGTCGGTGGGGGAAGCATTGCTGGTAGCGAGCAGCGTGGTCTGCCCGGTCAGGCGCACCACGTTGGTGCCGTTGTAACGGGCAAAGCCGGTGCCGCTGGCGTCAGTCACCGTGGCCCAGCCGAGCGTAGCCGCGGTCGCCGTGGTGGTGATGGCGTTGCCATTGGCATTGGCATTTCCGCCCAGGCCCTGGGAAAGGTCGATGTTCATCGTGGCACCGTTGGCGCCACGGGAACCGAGCCCGGTGGAGGTCAGCGCCAGGGTCGTGGTGCCGGTGCTGCCGTTGTTGTTGACCACGATGCGGCTCAGCCCCGTCGCGTTGGTCATGACCACGGACTGGCTATTGGTCGCGGCACCGCCTGCGCCCTTGAGGGTGAGTCCGCCGGCGGACATGACCAGCGAGTTGCCGGAATTGATGATGTTGTTGGTCGGGGCGCCCGCTGCGCTGAAGTCGAGCACGAGCGTGCCGGCGCTGAGCGTTGTCGCGCCGGTGTAGGTGTTCGCTTGGGTGAGCGTGACGTTGCCGCCCCAGATGGTGAGCCTGTTGACCCCAGTGCCCGCCCCATTGGCGACGACTCCGGTGATCACAGTGTCGCCCGTGCCGCCGAGGGTCAGGGTGCGGGCCGTGGCACTTACGTCGTTGGTGATGTTCACAGCGCCCAAGGTTAGCTTTTTGCCGCTGGCCAGGGTGTTTCCAAGGGTGCGATCACCGCCGGTGTTGCCGGTGACTGTCCCGTTGATGGTGATATCCTGCGCCCCCTGGAACACCCCTGCAACGCTGGTTGTAGTGTTCAAGAGGACGTTGTTGGAGAGCGTGCGCCCGGCATTCAGGGCCTCAATCCTACCCGTCGTGAGGGTGAGCGTGCCGCTGGCCAGGCCGCCGTTGCTGGTGCTATTGAGCTGCAGCAGGGTCGGCAAAAGACCGCCGTTGCCGCCATTGATCGTTGTCGTGCCTGCCGAGCTGTTGGAACCGGTGAGGGTCAAGGTGCGGCCGCTAAGCGTCGTCAGGCCGTTGTAGCTGTTGCTGCCGGAGAGCGTGAGTGAGCCCGTTCCATTGTAGGTCAGATTGCGCGTGGTGCCGCCACCGTTTGAGATGGTGCCGGCGACCTCGGTCGCGCCCGAGCCGCTGAACACGGTCGTCATGCTGGCGGTGGCGGCGTTGTTAAGCACGAAGTTGGTAAACTTCAGGGTCTTTCCCGCGGCGATATTGTTGAGGATCATCTGATTGTCGTTCGTCTGGTTCACCGTGGCATTGCCGGTGAACTCGATGCTGTTGTTCCCGCTGAACGTGTAGCCGGTGCCGCCGCTGGCGCTCGCGAATGACAATTGGTTGGTGATCGCGTTCGCGCTCGTGAGATCCGTCGAAGCCTGGAACGTGGATGCTCCACTCAGCCATGACATCGTCCCGGTTCCGAGCGCGTTTTGGTGCCCCAAGATCACCGTGATAGCACTCGCTGACCCGATGCTCACCGCTCCGGTCACATTGGCCCCGGCCGCTTCCTTGATCCAGATCGTGCCTGCGTTGCTGCCGTCCCTGAGCTCTACAGCCCTACCCGAGATGTTAGCGTCGAGCTTTCGCAGCGTCAACCTCCCCCCGGTAACGCTGATAGAGGCAGCATTATTTATGGAGAAGACCCCTGTCGTTTCGCCGACCCCAGTGGTCCATCTAAAGGTGTTTTGAGTTAAGTTGATGTTATTAGCGAAGGTGACCGCCGCGCCGCTGGTATTGCCCGCCGACCCGTTGGACCAGGTTAATGTGCCCGTGCCGAGGGCGTTGTTGTTATTGATGTAAAGCACGCCGCTGTGGGCAGCCGTAGCGTTTATACCGCCATTAAACGTGTTGTTGCCGGAGAGGAGCCACGTGCCGCTGGTGTTTCTGACCAAGCCGAACGTTGTCGCTGAGCCATTGGAGATGTTGCCGGTGACGGTGTTGATGCCCGTGTTCGTGCCGCCCAAGGTCAGCGTCACCGTGTTGGTGGTCGTCCCGCCGGAAATCGCGCCGCCGAAGTTCAGGGTGTTGGTCGCACTGGTGTTGTTGTTGGCAAAGGTGTAACTACCCGCTGAGGTCGCGTTAAGCGGCGCCAGCACAATCGGAGCGTTGATGGAAATGGCTTTTCCCGTGCCCGTGAGGCCGGACAGAATCTGAATCGTGCCGCCATTCGAGAGGGTCAGCTTATTGCCACCCGTGGCACCAATGGCGAAGCCGCCGGAGGCCGTGCCGGCACTGGTGTCAAAGGAAATGCTGGTCACCGTCTGGTCGGCCACGGCATTTGCGACCGAGGTGAGGGCCGTGTTAAAAAGGGCCGTGCCCGACGCGGCAGGCTTGCTCCCAGTTGACCAATTGGTGCCGGTGTTCCAGTCGCCGCCGCTCGTGCCGGTCCAGATGACCTGCGCGGCCGCGGGCCGCGGCAGGCCGAGTAAGATAGCGCTCAGCCCGAGGGACCCCGCGATGCATGTAGCGAGCGGGCGGATGGAATATCGGCGTCGGTTGGATTTCATGGTATAGGGTTAGTTTTCGTATTGGGTTGGCTATCTCCGCGGAACTGAAAAGGAAGCCGATGTGGAGACGATGGCCCTTTTCTGAAGTGACTCGGGCGCACAAAAGGTTACGGACTTTTTTATTGTCCTGAATGAATGGCCGTTCGAAAACCCGCCTACGGCTGCGTGACCTGGACGCGGAGGAAGCGCTTGGTGATTCCCGGGGCGCCGATGACTTCGGTGTCCGGGACGGAGAGAATCACGCTGGGGCTCAAGCCGCCGGGATAAGGGTCGGTGGCACTGCTCCAAATATTTGTCCAGTTCGCCAGATCGCTGCTGGCTTGCACGCGATAGGTAATGTCTGTCGCGTCACGCTGCCGCGGAAAGATGAGCGAGAGCCGGCCATCCACGATTTCCGTGTCAGTCAGGGGGCCGGTGTAGGCCGTCTGCGGATTCAGGCCAAACGCGTATTTCATCAGGTTGGGCACGCCGTCGCCGGTTGGGTTCGCTGCGGCTGCCATGTAGGCAGGCGGTGTGGTCGGCGGTTGGGCTGCGCAAAGGTTCGCGATCTCCGTGGCGGTGAGCACGCGGGGGATGAAGGCGACCTCATCCAGCGCGCCGTTGAAGAAGCTGATCGGCGTGGCGCTGCCGTCGGAGCCGATCCGGAAGCCGGTGTCGCTGAAGTCGGAAAATGTCGCCACGATATTGCAGTCATTGGTGCCGCGCACATCGAACGTATTGACCTCCACGCCGTCGAAGTAGAAACGCGTGTAATCCGTTGTCCCAAAGGAGGGTAACTCGGGGACAGTGATCGCCAGGTGATGCCACTGCCCGTCGCAGATGCTGCCGGTGGGCAGATTCTGCATGGGGATCGAGAAATCGAGCTGCTTGTAATTCACCCCCTGAGGGGAGATGTAAATCCGCACCGCGTGCGGCACGCAGGCGGTGGCGTTGTTGGAGGCGCGATTGAGGGAAACAAAGAAGGTGGTCGGGCTGGCGTCGAGGCGTTTGCCGCCCACGAGGGTCATCTCGCGGTCGGTGACGCTGGTCTTGACGAACATCGAAATCGTGAAGCCGCTCCCGAGCATGGAGCCGAGGCCGTTGGCGGTGCCGCAATTCACGGAAGCGCCGGCTGTGTAGCGTGGCGGCGTCGCGGTAACGGCCGTGCCGGTCGTGAAACTCAGCGCGTTGTTGCCGCTTTCCAGCCCCGGCCAGAGCGACGGTCGCGGTCCGGCCTGCGCCAGGGTGTAGTTGCCGCCGGTGCCGTTCTTGCCGAGGGTGCCGGTGGCGACGGTGGCCCCGTCGGCATCCACGCCAACCACGGCCGTGCCACTGGTTTCGCTGAAGCGGAACTCAAACAACGGGCTAAGCGAGCGCAGTGCCGTCTCATAATCGAAGAAGAGAGGCAGGGCGGGAATCGCGGACGGCCACCAGGCCTTTTGCCACTGCTGATACGGCGCGTCCTTGATCGTGACCGTGCAAGCGTAATTCCAGCCAAGGGATGATGGCGTCGTATCCGGCGCCGTCAGAGTGATCGTGAAGGTCTCGTCGCCTTCGACGAGATTGTCGCTGAGGATCGGCACGCCGATCTGTTTGTCAGCGGTGTCGCCGTTGGTCCAGGTGAGCGTGCCGCTGACTGCGGTGAAATCCTGGCCCGCCGCCGCCGTCTGGGTTTCGATCGTGTAGTTGACCGTGAGGGGGCCGGCAAAGCTGTTTAAGCGTTGAACCGGAAGCGTAATGGAGCCCGCACTCTCCGTCACCGTTGCCGCGTCCTCGAAGAAGGCCGCTTGGCCGGCGTTGTCATCATCGAGGATGTAGCACCGAATCGGTTCGTTGGTGCTGCCCACCGGGCCGATTGAGGCACCGGTGGCGCTCGAGATGTTAAACTGAAATTCCTCGGTGTCTTCCGCGAGCGCGTCATTCACGATCGGCACGGTGATGAGGCGATCGCTGCTGTCGCCGTCGGCCCAGGTCAGGGTGCCGTTGTAGGAGCCATTGAGGGCCAGATAGTCAGCTCCTCTGGTGGCAGAAAGGGGTGATAAAGTCCAGCGCACCGAAGCGGCCCCGCTGCTCCCGCCCACGCGCCGGATGGTGAAGGTGGTGCTCCCCGCGTTTTCGGGAATATCCCTGTATTCGTCTCCGGTGCTCAAGACCTCACCGATGCGAAGGGTGCCGCCGACAGGATTCACGACGGTGATCGTGGTGGGCACGCCGGTCAAAACGCTGCCGGACCGAGCGATGTTCAAGCGGAACTGGCGGCCATTGTCGGCGGCCGTCACCGGGCCGTAGTTGAGAGTGGGGTAGTCGGTCGTCCTAAACACGGAGGTGGTGCCGGACAGGTTCTGCCAGCTCGCGCCGCCGTCGGCACTGGTCTGCCACTGAAAGGTTTGGTCCCCGTGGGGGAAGGATTTCTGGTAAACCACACTTTGGCCGACGTGGAGGGTCTGGTTGTCTAAAACGGCCTGGGTTGTCACCGCTCCGGCACCATCCACATGGAAAGTCTGCGTCTGGCTGGCCGTTGTGCCCGCGTGATCGGTCACGTCGAGTCGCACGGTGTAGTAGCCGGGAGCGGAGGCGATGCCGGAAACCTTAGTCCCTCCATCCGCGCCCAAGGCAAGTGTGCCGCCGGGAGGCGTGGAGAGCACACTCCAGTGGTAAGTGAGCAAGGCGATCGGGGAGTCCAAAGTCACAGTTCGGAAGCTACTGGTGAAGGTGATGGCGGTGGTATTTCCACTTTGCGCAATGCTGAAGAAGGCGTTTGGGCTTGCATTGGTCGCGATGGTGAGGTTGGGCGTCGTGGCGGAGCCGGTGCGGCCGTTGGTGCCGGTGGCCGTGAGGGTGCAGGTCGCATTGGCCGTGAGCGCTGAGAGCGAGACGAATTGCGCGGTCTCGCCGTTGGCGCTGATGTTCTGGAACGAGCCGTTGGGATCGGTGCTCGTCCAATTCACAGTCGGCTGGCCGGGCACGGTCGGCGTGATGTCGATGCGGCTGCCGAACTGGTCCTTGCTATAGGCCGACACATTCAGCGGCAGACCGCGCAACCAGTCAGTGTAGCCGTTGGTGGAGAGAACCATCGTCGGAGCACCGGCCTGCACCGTCACGGGAATGGTTGTAAAGGCGCTGTCGGTCGCCCCGGCAACCCTCAGCCCGAACACATAGTTGCCCGTCTGGGTAAATGTCACGGTGGTGACCGGCTGGCCAGCCGCGCCGGTTACCGAGAAGGTTACCGGTTCCGGCCCGCTGAGCTGTGACCAGTGATAAGTCAGGCCGGCCCGCTCCGCTGGCGTGCCGCCGCCAATCGTGGCGTTGGCCGTGAGGGTCATATTTGTGGTGGTGACCGGTGAAGTGGAGGGAGTGATGGAAAGGATCTGCGGCGTGGTGGCCGGGGAGCCGGTGCCCATGCTGGCAGAGAGCGACGGGATGATAAGGCTGAAATCCTGGCTGCTGCCGCCGCGTAGGCCAACCTGCGTGGAGGTCCAATTGTTATTGGTTAAAGTTGCCCGCATGCGCAGTTCATGCCAACCGGGAGAAAGTCGTCGTGGCCCAAAAACATAATCATATTGTGGCAATGTGACCCCATCGATAGCGACAGAGGCTGTGCCGCTGTTATTCCAGGCTTGGTTCAACACGCCCACTTCATAGAAATCGTCTGTCGGCGCATAAAACCAGCACTTCACTTCATAGCCTGGCTTGAGGGTTGCAACCGTCGTGCTATTGAATGTGATTCCGGGAATATTGGTCGGTGTGATAGAGAGGCCTCGGGTTGACTGAGTTACCCAGACTTGGGATCCTGTTGTGTCATTCCCAGTGAAGGTCGTAGTAACATTCGGCGGGCTCGTATCCCAATTGAATCCTATGCCGTTCGTGCTGTTGAAGTAGCGCACATTCGCCTGTGCACCGCCGAGCGCCACATTTGTGGCCGCCGGCTGCGCCGGCCAGTCCACCGTTGTGGTGAATGGAGCGCTCCAAACTTGCTGCCCGTTGCTGCGTGTGCCCACGGCGTAGACGCTCCACTTGTTTGCCAACGGGGCAAGGGAGCCACTGATATTTGCGGAACCACCGCTGGTCGGCAGTGTGGCCAGCGTGCGGCCATTGGCCTGCAGAGTGAGGGAGGTGAGGTCTCCCAGACCGACCGGCGTCACCGTGAATGTGGCGTTGCCATCTGGATTCACGGTGGCTGGTCCGTTTAATGCGAGAGATTGCCCGGCGTTGCTGACTTTGATCGTTCTCACTGCCTCGTTCTGGGTGCGGACGGAATCGTTGTTATAGGCCACCACACGCACATCGTGCCAACCATCGCCAAGCGTTGCGGTGTTCACGGTGAACCCTCCCACCGTGCGAGTGGCGGAGATGGTTTCTCCGGCTTGCCCGATGGCGATCCGACGGCCATCGATGAAAAGATCCAGATTCGACTCGAGCGTCTTGCCTCCGGTGGGCGCGGCGGTGGCTGCGATGAGCACATTGCCGCTCACCGTTGCCCCCTCAGCAGGCGAGGAAATCGAGACATTTGGGAAATCGGCAAATGTTTGTAGCAGAGGATCGCCGAGGCAGATGATCTCCGCTGGCAAATCAATGGACTGCCAGAAAGCCTCGACCAGCGATGCGCCGGCGCGCAGATGGGTGTGGATATGCGCATGCGGAAATTTATCAGGAACAGCCAGGGGCTCTGCGAACGTTCCGGAACTGCCGTCGGCGCCCGCGCGCAGCCATTTGCTGCAAGGGTCCTGGCCCTGCCCGAAGCCGTCAAGCGCGCCGCCCGTGCTGGTGAGGTGGTCCACCCATGCGCCAGGGAAATACGTGTTGCCTCTATCGGTAAAATGGATGGTGCCTACCACGCCACCCTGGATGTCCGCCCGGTCGGAAACCCAAGCTTCCCCGACGATGGTGACTTGATAGCGGATGCCCCGCAGCTGCCAGACATCCTTCACATCATCGATTTCGAAGACGCGCGTTCCGCTGCGGATATCGTTATTCAGCGGCCAGTAGATCGTGCCGCCGGCAGGCTTGGCGCCGTCGCGGGCTTTTGCCCGGGCGATAAAACCGAGGATTTCCCGGAGGCTGTTACCTCTTTTCCCGGGAAATCCAATGCTGCTGACCGGCCAGTAACGCTTGCCGGAGAAAGTGCTTGTCGCCGTCAGCGCTACCGTGCCATTCGGGGCCGGGCCATTGATCGCCGCCGGGTTGGCATAGGCGGTATTCCAAGTGGGGCCCCGGGGGGCAGAGGCATAGCTGTAATTCGGAGAGTTATAGAGGAAACTGTGCAGGGACAGTCCCTCTACATCGGGAGTGGTCGTGGCACTGTTCAGCGGGGTGACCCCGGCGAGCGCGATGCCCTGGAGCTGCGTGTCGAGCCCGCGCGCCTTGAGCGTCGCACGGAGAGAATACACGAAATCCAATGCCGTCGTCCTGCTGAAGACTGTCGGAAACGCATACGGCACCATGTTGTGCTCCGGGATGCCTCGCACTTGCTGGTATTCATTGGCGATCGTCACCGACCGCGGATCGTTCGGGTTGTAAACAACAATGATCCCAGTCGGTCCGCCGCCGGCGTGGCCGCGGGGACACAATCCAAAGAGAACCGCAAGGGCAACAAACACCCGGAGGAAGGTTCCTTGCATGATTTTCGTGGAGGCAAAAACGAACATGTTAAAATGAGCTCGCTCTTACGATGGCCCTTTTCTGAAGTGACTCGGGCGCACAAAAGGTTACGGACTTTTTAATTGTACTGAAGGAATGGCCGTTCGGGACGGGCTGGAATCCGATGCGTTCCCCGTGTCGAGCCGAAAGTGCCCATCGCGCACTCGCGCTGTAGTTCGGCTTCCAGCTCGTGTTCCTCGCCGTAGGACATGCCTCCAGCTTGGCCTGGGGGGCCTCCCTCAGCAAAACCACCAGCCCTATCCGTGACCACATCGTTCACCATTTTCGGCTTCTCACGGCCGGAAAGATCTGACATTGCCGTTGAGCGGGTCGATTTGAATGGTGATGTAGTTCGGCGGAAGCGTGGTGTTCGTGGCCTCTCGATCCCTGACGAGCGTGGCATACCATCGCGACGAAGGGGGCAGATCCGTCGATCCATCCGGGCGGAACTTGAAGCTGTTGTAGTCGCGGGATGAGGAATCTATGCCCGGACCATTGGTGAGCAGAGTCGAGTAGCTCGTCCCGTTCATCGTGGCGGTGGACAGGCTGGTGCCGTTGGAAAAATAGGTTAGTTCGGCAAGTTGATTAGTGATGCCGAAATCTGTGATCTGGTAGAGGGCATAGGCGCAGTAACTCGCCGAAATGCCATCGCTGGGCATAACCTTGTAAAGGCGAAATTCCACGGGGGTGGACTTCGCGAGGGCGAGTTGGCGCGCAAGCCGCAGGCCGCCGGAAAGGGACTCGGAAGCCGATGTGAGTCGCTGTCCATCCGCAATCCCATTCCAGGCGGGCACAGCGATGGCGATCAATAGGCCGATGATCGAGATCACGACTAGAAGCTCCACTAGGCTGAAGGCGTTTCTTTTCATAGGGTCTCAATCGTTGCTCCACTTGGCTCCGCGAATAGCAACCACGGTCCGGTAAACGCGGTAGTTCACTCTTTGAGCCGTGAGATTCCTTTCCAGTGTTGCGAGGTCGGCATCCACATCCGAAGAGGAGGAAAGGGTTTGGAAAAGATCGCCCTGCCCGAAATCCGGCGGGTTGGCACCGTTGGCTGCCGCCAGTCTTTGCGCGGAGCTTTCATCGATGACGACCATGATCGCTTCGACCAGCGGCGGCAGTTGATGGAGTGTGGTGCCGCTTATTGGCCCTCCGGACGCCGGGGTTGCCGAGAAGGCTTTTGCGGAGCGGGAATCGTAATGGTAGTCGGTCTTTACCAGCGCCGCACCGCTAGGATCCTCCGTCGAGGAGAGTTTGGGGATGATCACCAGGGCGATCACGTTTTCAGCCAGCACGCTCACAGGCCTGTCTTTTTCGGCCACGGTAGCGGTAAATCCAAGCGGGTCGGTGAACCACTTCGTGCGCGCGGTCGTCGCATCCGGGGTGTATATCTCCAGGTTCTCCGAGGGCTGTTGCATCTGCATCAGCCGATAGCGGTAGCGAAGGGGAATATTCGTCAGGCCAGCCAGAAAATCCGGTCGCAGGTTCTCATCGCTTCCAAATTCCAGGAAGAATCCCACGGCGTTGAGGATGTTGGTAAGCGGATCGAGCGTGGAGTTCGATGAAAAGCCTGCGGGGACCTGGAAAAATAGGGCACCCGTCGGGCGCTTCAAGGCATCGTTGGCTGCTCCAAATAAATCCTTTGTCGGACCCGAGCGGAAGTGCAACTCCGACTGCCGCCCATACTTCGCCGGCGTGCCGCTGTATGCGCTGTCGTTGGCGGGTTTCCCGTCGCTGTCGTAATAGTCCCAGTAAGTGTTCAGGGTCGCCTGGGAGATCGTCCGCGTGAGCGCCTCGAATCCCGCCCGGGCACCCTGATAGCTTTCCACTTGGTCACGCGTTCTTCTGGTCATCGAAGACACGGTCTGCACCATGGTCGAAACTAAAACGCCCAAAAGAAGCAGCAGCGTCATCGAGACCAACAGCTCGATGAGCGTGAATGCTCTGTGGCCTTTCCTGGCCAAGCGGCGGCGGCTTTGCTTATCGTCCATTGTCAGGAATGAACACGACATGGGTTGAGGCCTCGCTGTTCGTATTGGGGAGGCGATGGATGGCGATCGTCACCGACGCCAACCCGCGGAGAGTGACCGGAGATGTCGAGGAGGGAACGCCCACCAGACCGGTGCTTAATACCGCCTCGTAGATGGCGTCGGTTGAACTCAACATCCCGCTATTATCAAATTGGTATTTCGTTCCGTTAAGGGTGCCCAACAAAGAGAAATCTGTTTGCTGTGCGGTGTTGGCGACTGATTTGATAATTTCGGCCCGCAGGGAATCATTTCTCGCATCCCGAATCGTGTTGAGTCCGATCGGCATCAGGCCCACCAGCCCCACCAGCACAAAGCTCATCAGGCCGAGAGCCACGACGACTTCGACAAGGCTGAATCCCCTGCGCGCTGTGGAAGGATACGTTTTCATGGATTGAACTGCTTTGTGTTGATCACCCGGAACTTGTAGGGCCCGAGCGTTGAGGTTGAGTCGGTGATATCAAATGCCGAGGCCTTTGGATCCAGAAACCGCTCGATGATGAATGACCCGCGATACCCGGATGTGACGGTGTCCTTCGTCTGGTCAAATGTCTGCGGATCCGCCCCCCGTCGCTTCTTCAGTTTTTGAACCCGCAGATGCACTGTGTAGGTGTTCGATTTCGTCGTCACGCGCGGATAGATGGTGGTGTAGGGGCGCTCCCGGAGATTGTCAGCCGTGCCAGCCCCACCCAAACTGGTGTTTGCCCAGAAGCCATCCACGTAAGTCTGGACCTGGGAGGCGGTGGCATTTGCGGACAGCGCCGTCTGGAACGGGTTCTTTGAAGCCGGCACGAGCCCTTTGGCGTTCACATTTTCCGGCTTTGGCACCAGGGGCATCTCGCAGATCTGGGAGGCGGTCAGGAAGGGGGTGTTGTCCGTGAAGCGCTTCTCGAAGAGCTTCATCGTCGCGTCGCGGTCGATGTTGTAGCGGTAGTTGAAGGTAGCGTCGCTGGAATTCGTCCCGTCCGGATTCAGTGTGATTAAAAAGGCGTTGCTGGTCGGCACCGCGGTGATCTTTTCCGGATAGAGCACGCCGCGAAGCGCGGTCGAGCGCTTGATGTAGCTGAAGGGGGCGATCTGCCAGTTCAGGTTCACCTTGCCCGCCGTCGAGAAGGGCTCGCTGATGGCGTAAGGCTCCACCACCGGCATCTGGAAGAGATCCAGGATGAGGTGGTCCGGTGGGTTGACGGCGCCGGGATGGGCGGGAGAGTTGGGCCGGAAAAGCAGGGTCTGCCATGGCATCCCGCGCTTGACCCCCACGGGGAGGGAACCGAACATCCCTGGCGAGGGCATCATGCGATTGGGGGTAAACGCGTTGTCCAGGGAAGCGATCATCGCACTGACTTGGAAGTAAGGAAGTGAGGGCCTGCCGCTGCCATCACGGAAGGACGCCGCGCCGTCGCTCGGTTTATTGATGAAGGCGCCCGCTTCTGGGAAACCTGCGCCGAAAACGTCGACCCGGGCGACCCCCGCATCCCAGTCGCCGGGGGTGCCATCGCTCCGGGTCGCGGCAGTCATGGTGCTTGGCAGCCCGAATAAGATCTGGGCGGCGCTTCCTGAGGCGGCGCTGACTCCGGCAACCAAGCTGCCATTCGTGGCCTGCGGATGGCCCCACAGGCTGTGTGCCTGATTCCTGGCGGAATTATCATATCCCGCACACTTTTGAAAATAGCTGGCCGGGACATTCTGAAGCCCGGCCACCAGTCGCGCATCGCCATAGGGAACCGCAGAGGCGTTGAGTTCGATGCCCCGAACCGTGTCGAGATTGTTTGGCATCAGGCACATCGCCAGATTGATCCCAAGATTTGCGGGGGAAGGTAAAGTATATCTCATGGGGCTGTTTTCACCCCCCGCTCCAAGAGCCACGCGATTATCCCACCGCGTGGTAACTGTCGCGGTGGTCCCGCTGACTGCCACTTGCCTGCAATCTATTAAGCGAAAAGGGCTTGCTGGCGTCAGCGTAACCGGTGCCCATAGCGGCATGGGAGCGGTGAAATTCGGGAACTCCATTTTCACATTCTGCACCACCTGGTTGTCCACAAGGATGTCGATATCCAACGTGCCGCCTGTGAAGTTCAAAGTGTTTCCTGAGACCGGGATGTTGCTCTGGCTGAAAAAAGGATAAGAGTTGGAATTGGCTCCGGTGGGCGTGATGCCGCCACGCTGAACGGCGTTATAAGTTCGGGTGCTGGGATTCACGTTACCCCCGCCAAATAACAGGTTGTCCCAGAGCGCGAGCCCTGATCCTTCCACCGACCGATGGGGAAGGCCCAGGACGCGGTTGATGGCACCATCGGTCATGTTGGCGGAGGCACCATTGACCTTGAAAGAAGACAAACCGCTATTAACACGGATATCGTAGGTGTGGGTGATCGTCAGCGGCCCCGCAGAGGGGTTGGCAACCGAAAATAGCAGAACCCCTCGGATTTGTCCGGCGGGTTGCGAATTGTTCGCAGTCCAACTGGCGAGCTGACTTCGAGATAAAGAGTGTGGGCTTGGAAAAGGTTGATAAGTCATCTTTGCAAAATCAGCGGGAGTTTTTCCCGGATTCGTGTCGGTGGCAAAAAACCCAAGGGTCGCTCCGACAATCGTGGGGAATCGGCCGAACCCCCTTGTGGTGCCGCTGGCTGCGGGAGCGCCGATCACTGCGGGGACGACCTGTCCGCCATATGCAGACGCGACATAGTAGGCCAAGGGCAAATTCCAGACTGCGGGGTCGCGTGGCAACGGGAGTGATTTCAGGCATCCACTGGTATTGCCGGCTCCGACCAAGCGATTGGCCTCATTCCAATAAAAGAAACGCCCGGTATATGGCTTCGCATTGGCATCGCTGCAGTCGAAGAGGTTGCTGGAGCGGATGTAGTCGTAGATCTCCGTGAGGATCTGATCACTGTCGGTCCCGAATTTGGAGGCGAGGCTGTCCCCGAAACCGGGGTAGGGTTTGGCCATCAATTCCTTTAGGTAACTGTAGAGGGTGGAATTGTTTGCGGTGAAATCCAGGGTGGCACTCTGCGAGCCGGTATTGGAGGCTCCTGTAAAGGAGCTGTTATCCACCAATCCGATTTTCATCGGATCGAAAGCCGATCGCTGGAAAATATACTCGCGTCCACCGACCTTGGAGCAGAAGGCGATGGTTTTATCGAACACGGTGCGGTCGGTCGCTTTGGAGTCCACGGGCCAAATCGTGACTCGGGGTGTATTGAAAGCAGTGACTTCAGGGGCGCGGCTGTTTGCCGTGAGGAAGAACCTCGCAAGGCTGAGGTTTACGGGCGTCAGGCTCATCGCGGGTGTTGCGGGTGTTGCGGGTGTGCCCGTGCCTGAGGTCGCCATCCCCGTCCTGCTTGTGTCGTCGATTCCAGGCTGTTTGTAGAAGAGCTCATCCACGGTGGCGTAGAGCCGGTCCTTGTCCAGCGTCACGGTGCCTCCCTTCGCCGTTGTGACGGGGAATTTGGTTCCCAACTCGGAGCCGCCCCAATTGGTGCGGGGCGCGAGTTCGAGAATTTTCTTGGATCGATCCTCCGCCGTCAGGGAAGAACTGAAGAAGGCGGTGTTGTTAAACACGACGTCCAGCGAAGTCATGGCCGGGTGGCCGGGGTATCTCTGAAACTCCCGGACCGCCGGCGGGGAGGAGGCCAGGCCCGTCCTCGTGACAACGGGCAGGCTGTTTGCTGCGCCTGCTGCAAACGTGCCCCGTTCGAATTGGTTGCCTTTGCCGATCGGTTGATCCCAATACATGCCGGAGCTCGCCGTGTTGATGTTCAGCTTGCAGGTTTCGTCATCGGCCCAGAAAGCGATCCGGCCCACGATCGGGTTGGTGGCCGAGGCGAGGGTCACTTTGCCCGTGTCATCCATCGCCTGGAGTTGACCGTCTTTGAGCACGTAGAGCCAGCGCACCGGCATCGGGATTTGTGCTGGATTCCCCTGGATCGTGGTTTTTGCGACCCCGCTGCTTCCCGAGGTTTCGGTGAACCCTTCCACCACATCAAGCGCCGCCGGGTCCAGGATGGGATAAACCCACGTGCTGTTGACTTTCACCGGCGCATTCAGGTCGGTAAAGAGGTTGCCATTCAACTCTCCTCCACCCGTGGGAACATCTGCGAGCGATGCCGGATTGAAGGCGCTCCCGGAGACGACCATCTCCTGGGCGGAATAGAGTTTATATACCCGGTCAGGCTGCTTGGCGCCGGTGAAGGTCCGGATGGCGCCCGGCTGGGAAATCCAGGCGTTGGTTCCCGTGGTGGCCTCGCGGATCTGGGCGGTCACCAGACTCAGGACATTTTCGCTCAAAAGTCGCGTCTCGGTCTGGTTGATCTGGGAGCCTGCTGCGGTGCGCTCGGTTTTCGCGCTGGCCAGGACGGCGAGTATGAGTACGCTCAAAAGCACGATGGCCGCAAGCACCAGCACAAGAGCCATGCCTGAAGAGTGATGGCTGATCCGACGGCGCATGGTAAAGGGCCCCATTTTCGGAGCCTCATCGGCCTTCCGGCAGGAGAGCGGAAGGATGGAAAATCGGCGTAGGTTGGATTTCATGGCGTGGGATTAGTTTTCGCAGTGGGCTGGCTATCTCTGCGGAACTAGAAAGGAAGCCGACGTGGAGACGATGGCCCTTTTCTGAAGTGACTCGGGCGCACAAAAGGTTACGGACTTTTAATTGTCCTGAATGAATGGCCGCTCGGGACGGGCTGAAATCCGGTGCAGTCCGCGTATCGAGCCGAACGTGCCCATCTCACCGCTGTGGTGTCCCCTGCTCAGTGAAGTGAAGCAGGTGAAGTGCAGGTTGAAAAGTTTCCCGCACCCGGGGCGCGGTGGTTGTCATCGCGGCCTCATTGCGTCGGTGCCGGGTTGGGAGATCGCGACTTCTTTTTCGATCCCGGAAAAAGTTGGTAACTTTTCGCCACCTTTTAACACTACTTCCTGATGCACGATAACTCCGCCCAAGACAGACAGCCCCCCGACGACGCCCTTGATCGGCAGGTGCGGGCCTTTCTCGATTGCCGCCCGCTCATTGAGGGGCACATCGCCGCGCTCGTGCGGGATCGGGCGTTGGCGGATGATGTCTTTCAGGAAGTGTGGGTGCGTTTCGAGCGCGTGACGCGACGCGGCGAAGTCATCGCCAATGTGCCTGCGTGGTGCCGGGCGGCGGCGCGGCTCGTGGCCCTCGAGAGCTGGCGCGAGCAGCGGCGCGAGCAAGGGACGCCCGATCCCGAACTCCTCTCGCTGGTGGACCGCGCCTACCAGGAGCAGGACGGGCAGGAAGAATTGTGGCACAAGAAATCCGAGGCTCTGGGCACCTGCATTGATGAACTCCCGCCGCGCTCACGTGATCTCGTCGTCCGCCGTTACCGCAAGGGCGACCCCATTTCCACCATCGCCGGGCAACTCGGCCAGAGCGTTACGAGTGTAAAGACTGCGCTCTGCCGCCTGCGCCTCGCGCTCGGCGATTGCGTGCGCAAGAAACTCAACCATTTGGAGGCGATCTGATATGAACAAGCAACGATTGGAAGAACTCCTCCTCGTTTGGGAGGAAGATCGGCTGACGACGGAAGAGTCGGCCGAGCTCAAGCAACTCCTCACCGCACACCCTGAAGCCCGGCAGCGGCTCGTGGAGACCGGTGTGCTCAAGAGCGTGGCCGAAGCACGGGTGCATGCGTGGGAAAAATTCGGGACGGGCACGGTTACAAAACACCGCAATGTGATCGAATCGCCGCGTCTCGGATGGTTCCGCTGGATACCTTTGGCCGCAGCCGCGTGCGCCGCCATTTTCGCGGGCGTGATGTGGAAGATGGACCCTTCTCCTTC
This sequence comes from Akkermansia muciniphila, assembly GCA_945863205.1. Taxonomy (GTDB): domain Bacteria; phylum Verrucomicrobiota; class Verrucomicrobiia; order Verrucomicrobiales; family Verrucomicrobiaceae; genus Prosthecobacter. Next base: position 21,603 of record CAMAZK010000010.1, read on the forward strand.
GAGGGAAGTGGCGCACGGAGCCAGCTACGTGGCGGAGCTCGCGGGCATGGAAGCGGCCGTGTGGGCCGAGGGCTCGCCCCCATTGCATGAGGGGGAAAACTTGAAGCCATTGACACTCGAGCTGGTTTCCGGGCGGATCGAGTTGCACTTCATGGAAGGTGCCAGCGTGGCGGTTCAGGGTCCGGCCAAGATCGAACTGATCAGCGAGAAGCGGATGAGGCTTTTCAGCGGTCGACTCTCGGCGGATGTCCCGACCCGCGCCATTGGCTTCACAGTGGACACACCGGTGTCGGAGGTGCGCGACCTCGGCACGCGCTTCGGCGTGGCTGTGGCGGATGGCGGCGCGACGGAAACCCACGTTTTCGAGGGTGAAGTGGATGTCATGCCGAATGCCGCCGTAGATCGGACTGGCAGTGTCAGGCGGCTACAGACCGACCAAGGACTCGCTTTGGCGAAGGGCCAAAAGACGCCGATCGAGATCGTGGCCAATCCCGCCGCGTTCCCGCTGCCGGAGCGGATCGTGCCAGTTCCCTTGCCGTGTGCGGGCTTCGATCTCAAAGCGCTGGGCTGGAACGCAGGCGACGCTTTCCCACCGAACAAATACGATGTGTGGGAAGGCGACTACATCACGCGCGTCGGTGCGGAGCGCGGGATCGTGACCAAAGGTGGCACGGGCATGCTGCGTTTCATGGGAGCAATGCGGCCAGGCACCCCGCCGGCCAAAGCCGGGGGAGCTTCCGAACTCTACTGCTGGATCGATTTGCGCCCTTATCAGGCGAAGTGGAAGGGGCGGCGCATCATTGCGGAGTTTTCCACGTGGTTCAATCGCATTTCATCCCCTGAGAGCAAACTCACCGCGCCCACCGTCATCGCGGCTACCTATGGCCCGGGAATCCAGCCGGGCATGGCGGCTTGGGATGCGCGGCTCTACCCCAATAATCCAATGCACGCACTTTCCAACTGCGATGCGCAGATCCGCAGCGACGAGGATCCGACCACTTGGGAGCAGGCCACAGCGCGGGTGACCATTGGCCCCGAGGCCGAATTGTTGCTGCTCTCGGTCCGGGTGCGTTCAGACGTGGAGAATCCTGCGGACCGACGCTTCGACGATGTTTATGCCGATGAACCGACGCTCACTTTCCGACTCGGCAACGCCATCCCGAATCCCCGCTAACGCATCACTTTTTCATGAAACTCTCTCTTCTCATCATCACCGCATTTTTGTCCCTGACGCTGGCACCCACCTGGAGTGCCGAACCCGCAAACCCGCCGCCCGTCCCGCTCAAGTCCGACTCAAAGGAGTGGCGATTTTATCCCGCTGCCCGCGAAGCCGGAAAAGCCCGCGTCCTGCTCATCGGCGACTCGATCATGAACGCCTACCGCCACCGCGTGTCGGCGGCGCTCAAGAACCGGGCTACAGTGGATGTGTGGCTCACGCCCATCACCATCAAATCGCCGGAATTGTATGATGACCTCCGGACGGTTTTGGAGCAGGGCCCGTATGACGTGGTGCATTTCAACATCGGCCTCCACGAGTGGATGAAGGGCTACATCCCCGAGGGTCAATACGAGCCGCTGCTCCGTGCTTACGTGAAAACGATTCAAGCCCACGCCGGCCACGCAACACTCATCTGGGCGAGCACAACGCAGATGACCGTGAAGGGGCAGCCCACGGCGCTCGACCCCGACAACAACCCCAGGATCGTCGAGCGCAACGGCATCGCCGCCCGCGTCATGCAGGAAGTCGGGATCACCGTGAATGATCTCTACACTCTCATGGGCGACAAACTCGCGCTCGGCAAGGGCGACAAATACCACTGGACCCCAGAAGGCTCCGCAGTCCACGCCGACGCGGTGACTGCGAGCATCGGCGCGGCTTTGGAGAAGCGGAGTCCCGCCTCAACGACCATTTCCGCTCCGCGATGAAATGTTTCCAAACAATCGCCCTGACTCTCGGTAGGCTCCCATGCGCTTGGGCGGGACGACACGCGGGGAGCGGAAGGGAAATTAGGGCTGTCCTACCCCGATATAGAATGAAATACGGCCCATCTTCCTTGATCGCTCTCGCGCTGCTGGCGTCTCTCGCGAATCTTTCCGCCCGCACATTTCACAATGCCAAAGGCCAGGCCATCGATGCCGAGGTGGTCAAGGTGGAAGGCGCGAGCGTGGTCATCAAACGCAGCGACGGGCAGAGCTTCACCGTCCCCGTCTCCACGCTCAGCGCGGATGACCAGGCATTCCTCAAGGACTGGAAGCCGTCCTCGCCATCAGTCCCACCAGCGCCCGCGACAGCCTCATCCTTAGCTTCCGTCAAGGCGATTGCCGCGTTTGCCGGGAAGCACTGTATCGAGTGCCATGACAAGGACGAGCAGAAGGGCGGGTTCGACATGGAGGATCTTTTGAAGAGCCCCACCGTCGAAAAGAACCCCGCCGCGTGGCACAGCGTGCTGGAGCGGATTGTCTCCCGCGACATGCCGCCCAAGAAACGCAAGGAACGGCCGACCGAGGTGGAGTATCAGCAGAGCGAGAACTGGCTGCGTTCCCAGATCGAGGCGCATGAGGCTTTCGCAGCCACCCAGCAGCCCCGACCGATGCGCCGGCTCAACAGCGAGGAATACAATCTCAGCATCCAGGAGGTGTTCGGAATCCCGGGAATCAAGCCGGCGACAGACTTTCCACCGGACGATGCGTTCGAAGGCTTCACGAATATCGGTGAGGCGCTCAATCTCTCCACGGTGCTGGTGGAGCAATACCTCGCGGCGGGACGAAAGGTGGCCGATTTAGCGGTCGTGGAGGGACAGCAACCGGCATCGAAAACACGGGTTTACACGCATCCCTCGACCGAGCGGGGCAAGACCAAGCCAGCCAACTATGCGGGCGATCTCAGAGGGCACGATCCCGGTGGTGCGGTCAGCAAGGAGGGGCGCCTCCTTGGTGATCACTTGTTCGTCGAAGCTGGCAATACGCCCGCAGGGACCTACACGGTGCGTCTGCATGCGACGCCGAAGAACCTCGCGGGCCGCCCCACTTACACCCCGAACTTCCAATACCTCGTGAACGACGTGCGGGCGCATCAAGGTGACGTCCCGATCCGCGAGGGCGTGCCGATGAAGCAGGAGTTCCAAGTCACGGAACTGAGCGGCCGACTGAAGGTTGATATCCGCTGGGTAAACGGCTTTCCCGACAATAACAACTTGCGCGCTGAAGGTTTGCGTCTGCCGGAATGGACGGACAAAGAAGCGCACAACCGAAAAGAGGTCTGGAACTATCTCCGCTATGTATGGGAGCCGCAGGTCAAAGCAGACCCCGCCACGCCGTATCCGTTTCCCTACTTCGAAGATTACTATCTCGAAATAGAAGGCCCGCTCTTTCCCGAGGGCTGGCCGTTGTCGCGATTCCACCGCGAAAATGCCGAGGCCATCGCAGCAAAGGACGCCAGACGGGTCGCGCAATGGCTCCTGCCCAAGCTTTACCGCCGGCCTGTAACGGCTGATGAAGTCGCTGATTTCGCCACCTTTGTGGAGCAGTCGGAATCAAGTCTCGCCGACGCCAAACCACAGCCGCTGCCCGTGGAGCGCCGCTTTCCGGAGGCCTTACGTCTTGGGATCCAGCAGTCGCTCATTTCGCCGCATTTCCTCTTCATCGTGGAACCAGGCCCCATGGGCCGCCCGCTCACCGATCCCGAACTCGCCACGCGTCTGGCCTATTTCCTTTGGAGCGCGCCCCCGGATGAGGAACTCGCGAAGCTTGCTGCGGATGGCAAGCTCCGCCCTGCTCTCGGTGCGCAAACCAAACGGATGATCGCCGACCCGCGCAGTGCGGTATTTGTGGACCGCTTCATTCGTGAATGGCTCGGGCTCGCGAAACTTTCCACGATCATGCCCGAGATGTCGCTCTTCAAGCGCTTCGATAATCAGGCGATGCTCGCACAGTCCATGGCCGCAGAGCCACGCGCCATGCTTGGTCATCTGCTCCGGGAAAACGCATCGCTCTACGATCTGCTCGATGCGAACTACACCTTTCTCAATGATCGCCTCGCCGACTTTTACCACCTGCCTTCGCTGTGGTCGATGGCCCCCATGAAGCGCGAAGGTTTTGCTCCTGTCTCCGGTGGCGACATGCAAAAAGTGACGCTTCCCGACAAGCGCCGCGGCGGCCTCGTGACGATGGCGGGAGTGCTCGCGCTGACGAGCGAGAACACGCGAACCTCAGCTGTGCGACGCGGTATTTGGATCCTGGAGAAAATCTTTAACCGCACGCCGCCGCCGCCACCACCGAACGTCAATGGCACCCTGCCCCCGACGAGCGAAGGCAACACAGCGGCCGAGAAGATCAAGCTCCACCGCAATGCTCCCAACTGCGCAGGATGCCATGAGCGCATCGACCCGCTCGGCGTCGCACTGGAGAACTTCGACACCATCGGCGAATGGCGCGACACGGAGCCGCCATGGATCGATCCCGCCAATCCCAATTCCACGCTCGAAGCCGTCCGCGCGAAGCTGAAACTCGGCAAATATGATCCGCTGCCGACTTACCCCATTGACGTGTCCTTCAGCATGGGCGGCGTCGAAGGACAAGGGGTGGAAGCGCTCAAGCAATTCCTCGTCGCCAACAAGGATCGCTTCGCACGCGGCTTCATCGAAAAACTCGCCACTTACGCGACGGGTCGCAAGCTGCTGCTCACCGACGATGCGGAGATCAAGAAACTCCAGAACGCCGCAATGAAGGATGACTTCCGTTTTCAAACCCTGCTGCTTGCACTCGTGCAGAGCCGCATTTTCCAAACCCACTGACTCGCTATGAAATCACCCATCACCCGCCGTCACGCCCTGCGCAGCATCGGCTCGCTCATCTCACTGCCATTTCTGGAATCAATGCTGCCCTCGGGCCTACGGGCTGCCGCATCCGTCAAGCCACCCGTGCGCCTCGTCTGGCTTTATGCGGGCAGCGGCATGTTCATGCCCGCTTATAAGCCTGCCGCCACCGGGCGCGCGTGGGACAACTCCAAAGAAATCGCCGCCAGTGCCGCGATCACTTCTCCATTGGCTGAGGGAATCAAACCGCTCTCCACACTCGATCCGCTGCTGCCCTTCAAGGACGATGTTAGCATCCTCAGCGGATTGCTCCACGCAGGTGCCTTCACACGGGGCACGGTGGTGAGACATGGGCAGGATCCGATGTGTCATCTCACCGCTGTCGATCTGTTCCGCATCCCCGGCGTTGCCAGCCGCAACGGCGTCTCCATCGATCAAGTCGCAGCGCGCCACCTCGGTCAGCACACACGCATTCCTTCGCTGGCCCTGTCGCATGATCGCAACATGACGATCAACTACACTGACACCGGATCGCCCATCCCCGCAGACTGGAATCCTACCGAGGTCTTTAACCGCCTTTTCACCGGCCCCAGCGCCGCAGACAAGGCGAGCGCGGAGACACGTTTCCTCCAAAAGAAAAGCGTCCTCGACAGCGTGCTAGCGCAGACCGCGAAACTAAAATCCAGCGTCGGTGCCGGTGACCGAGAGCGGCTCGACGAATACCTCACGCGACTCCGCGAGATCGAAGTCCGCGCTGAGCAATCGCGTAAATGGGATGCCGTGGAACTGCCACCCATCCCCGCGGGTGCCCAGCTACCGAAGGAAATCTCCGGTGCCGGCCAGAGCCTGAGCCTCGGCAACACACAAGCCGCAGCAGGAAACTTCGGCCCGAGGATCCGACTCATCCTGGACATGCTTGTGCTCGCCTTGCAGACGGACCAGACCCGGGTCGCCACGGCGATTCTCGGACACATGGGCGACGTTTACAAAGAAGAGAAACTCAACGACTCCTACCACGCCTACACACACAAAATCAGTGAAGCGGGCGGGCAGCTCGGCATGGCAAAGCTGGACCAGTTCCGCATTGGCCACGTTGCTTACCTTTTGGAAAAGATGAAAGCCATCAAGGAAGTGGACGGCTCAACCCTGCTCGATAACTCGGTCGTCCACTTCGGCGGCGGCATGGGCACCTGGCACGAATCCACCGACCTCGCCAACCTCATCGCCGGCCACGGCGGCGGACGTCTCAAACTCGGCGAGCACGTCCAGTTTAAACAAGAACCGCTGGCCAATCTCTATGTGATGATGCTCCAAGCCGCCGGCGTGCCTGTGAAGACATTCGTGGACAGCAAAGGCCCGCTGGGGATTGCGTGATGTCGTGAGACGTTCATTCGCGGTGCGGGCATTGGAGCCTACGGCGCTGAAGATTCACATGCTCGCCGCATCACCGTGGCCACCAAGGCGAGCCTCTTATTGCACGAACTTCAAAAGCCGCTCGAGATCTACCGCAAACGCTTTCCCGAGGTGGAGTTGTCCTTCATCGACCGTCCGTCCGTGATGGCGCGGAAATACCTCGAAGATGGTGAGGCCGATGTCGCCATCATCGGCCAGATCGATGCGCCGAAACAGCCGCGCATCGAAGTCACGCCCGTGACCGCTTATCCCTTCGTGCTCGTGTGTCCGGTCGGGCATCCATTGCTCGAAGCGAAGCCCCTGAAGCTCACCGGCCTCATCAAGCAGCCACTTGTTTTGCCCGGCAAAGGCGCCAATTCACGCCGCCACATTCAAGATGTGTTTGAAGCGGCCGCGTTGTGGCAAAAGGCCAACATCGCTCTCACCGCGAGCACCTTCGATATCGTCGTAGGCTACGTGCGCATGGGCTTCGGCATCAGCATCACCTCCGTGAGCCCGATGATTCTCAAAGAAGCCGCCCAAGGCCACAGCAGCTATCGCGGTGTCGCCTTCCGCGATCTTTCGAAGCTCTTCGGCCGCGAGGAGGTCGTGGTGCTCCATCGCAAAGCCAAAGTCGAGCTTCCACACCATGTGGCGTTTCGCGAGATCGTGGCGGGCGCGCTGCGCAATGACTGATACGCAAGGTCACTCCCGTGCCTGAATGATAAAGTCGAAGAGCTGACCGTACTGCTTTCCGTCGAGTGTGATGTCCATCGGCACCATTTGCACACCCGCAGGCACTTGGGCGGGGTCGGCGGAGAGTTTGATCTTGAAACTCTGGCGCGATTTTGAAGCGACAGTGCCCACGAGTTCGGCGGGTTCGGCTTTCACGCCGGGAGGGAGCTGAAGGACGACGCGATGCTGCTGCAAGGTGTCGCGGAAGTTGCGCACGGTGATGCTGACTTCGGCAGGCTGCGCGACATCGACGCGATACGGATAAGCGCTGACCCAGTAGGGATCGAAGAGGTACTCATAGTTCGCGTCGGGCAGAAGGTCCTTGTATTTGCGGATCGCCCGCAGCGCCCAGTCGTGATAGCGCTCGATGAAGGCGGCGGGCTCGGTCATGAGCACGCCGTGCGCGCCCATGATGATGTCGGGCTGAAGCTTTTGCAGATACTTCGCGGCGACGAGGTAGCCTTCGTCGATGATGGCGCTGTTGCGCGCGTTCACGCACTCGTGGCCGTTCTGCGCTGCATCGGACGGATCGCCGAAGAGGTTGTCGCCGGTGAAGACGACCTTCTTGCCGTCGAGTTCGAGCCACAGCGCGTTGCCAAACTCCGTCTGGCCGGGCATCCAGTCGATGTGCAGCTTGTAGCCTTCCCATTCGATCACGTCTCCTGCTTTGAGGATGCGGTCGATCTTGGCGTTCTCGAATCCGGCGTTGTAGGCGCCGATCATGGCCGGGTAGTCGTAGTAGCGCGGGTTCTCGCACTTGTCGGCGATGCTGTCCATGGTCCAGAACTTCACGCCGTGGTCCTTCAGTGCCGGAAAGAGCGTGAAGTGATCGCCATGCGAGTGAGAGATCCAGCAAGCGTCGATCTGCTTGAGGCCGAGGTGCTCCTTCATGTCGCTGATGATGCGTTCCAGCACGAGCTTCGGGAAAAGGCCGCAGTCCAGCAGCAGCGCGTGGCCGCTGTCGGCGATGAGGATGGCGAAATTCTTCCCCGCCATCTCCGGGCCGAACATGTAGAGATGCGGCGTCACCTGCACGATGTAATGCGCCTTCGTCGGTTTCGTGGCCGGATGCGGACCACGCTTGGAGAGGTCGTTCACGGGGTAGCCGCGGACGTAGTCCGGCCGGAAATCGACGAGCTTCTTCTCGTAAGCCGCAAACTGCTTCGTCGCCTCAGGAATGACCGGCCCCTGCGATGGGAAGGCCGTTTCGATGCCCAATTTGGCGAGTTTTTGCACGGAGGCGGTGAGCGCGTCGAGTCCTTTGGCGAAGCCGTAATCCCACTCGGTGTCGAACCAGTTGGTCATCTTCGAGCCATCGTGCATCACGCCGCCGAGGAACACCTTGTCGCCCAAAAGATAGCTCATCCCGCCCGGCGAATGTCCTGGAGTCGCGAGGCATTGAATCTGCCTTCCGTGCCAGTCAAACACGTCATCTGCCGCTAGCCAACGATCCACCTTCATCGGCTGCGAAGGTGGGCGAACGTAGCTGGAGCCATGCACCGAGTATTTGTCGCCGAGTCGCGGATGCCACTTCCGAAACTGCGCGGGCTTCTCCAGCAGTTCCCGCTCCTCATTCGGCGCGGCGATCTGCGTGATCGCGCGGTCCAGTCGCGACGCGCCTTGCAGCAGTTCGCGATGATGCCCGGTGAGCAGCAGCCATTCGACCTTCTTCACACCAATCTCGCTCAGGTGATCCAGAACACTGCCATCACCAATGTCGATCATCAGCGCCGCATCGCCGTCACGAAGGACGTAGCAGTTGCAGGTGCTGCGCCAGACGAAAAGATCGGGTCCGGCTTGCTCAAAGGCCGCATGCACGGTCGCATGCAGCAGTGAGAGAGCGATGAGAGCGCGTTTCATGAGCGTGTTGGATTCGATCATTCCGGCCTGCCGTTCTCTGCGGGCTTGCGGCCTTCGATCAGCAACTTCGCCTGACGCACATAGCGCTCGCCGAGGAGTTTGTAGCCGGGCTTGGTGTAATGGAGGTCGTTGGTCATCACGCCTTTGACCTCTTTGTTGTTCAGATCATCGCAATCGACCCATGCGCCGTGCGGATCGGTCTTCGCCACTTCCACCTGGGCTTCGCGCACGACCTTCCACGCGGGTGGATTGATGCGGTCGTGGTCGCTGATGCGGCCGATGACGACGTTCATGTCAGGCCGCTTCAGATCGCGGCGCAGGTTGGCGATGAGCTGCTTCAAGGCGTCGGCGTAGGGGGCATGGAGGCCGGTTTTGGAGTCGTTCTCGCCCTGCATCCAGCAGAAGGTGACCGAGGCGGGATTCGGGTGCTGCTTCAGCAGTTGCGCGAACTGCTCCAGGACTCGCGGGTAGAAGATCGTCCCCTTGCTCTTGTCCTTCTCGCGGGCCTTGGCGACATCCACGCCGTGTTTCGTCGCGATGTCATCCCACTCGTCCACCCAGTAACGAATGGGCATGCCGCCGACGGCGACCTTGATGTAAGCGACATCGGCATCCGGAAAGAGCTTCTTCGCCTCCGGTTCGAAACCGAGCTTTGGATCCATGCCCGCCATGTTTGACTGGCCGGTGAGGATGAAGAGATGCGCCGGCTTTTCGGCGGCGAGGGTAAAACCGGGGAATAGAACGGCGAGTGCGAGGAAGAGTCGTTTCATGGCTGGAGATGCGTCGGGTTTCCAACGCAGGAGCAGGGCTCAACCTTCAGCGAAGCGCGAAGTGGGCCGTCACTTCTTTTCCCACATCGATTTCAAAGCCTCCACCGTGCGCTCGACGAGCAACTGGCCGCCGTCGGGGCCGATCTGGCTGCTCTGGATCACCGCACCGTAGCCGCCGTGCTTCATGGCGCGTTCGGAGGGCAGGTAGGTGCCGGGGCCGGCGAGCTGGATGACAAAGGTCTGGATGGCGGGGCTGCGGGCTTTCATCTGGATGCCGAAGTCGGTGTAGAGCTCGAATTCGTTGGTGCAGATGGCGATGTCGCCCAGGCGCAGCGCGTGCAGTTCCATGATATAAGGCGGCTGCGTGCCGGCCTGCTGTGCTTCAAAGCGGTCAACGACGCGCTGGTTCCAGCCGTGGTTCCACTTCTGCTTGGGATCGTCCTTGTATTTGGCCGACTCGGTCATGGCGGCGGCTTTTTCGAGAATGGTGACTTTGCGATACGGAAGGTCGATGTCCTGAACGTGATGCCGGAAGGCCACATCGTCACGAATGTCGTGCTGTGCGCCTTCCAGCGCCTCCTCCCATGCATGGGTGATGCGGCGCGCCATTTCATCGAGACGTGAAATGCCGCCGCGCAGCTTGCGCATGCGCTCGTCGGCATCGCGACCGTAGGCGAGGCGCGACGTCACGTCACCGCCCGCGCCGGTCCAGGCGAGGACGTGCAGTTCCTTGCCATGCTTCTCACGGAGACGCGCACGCACCGGATCCCAGAAGTCGGCGTGAATGGCGGAGTTGCCGCCGACTTCCTGCGAGGGGCAGGCCACGTTGATCACGGTGGCGACCAGTTTGTCCGCAGCATCCCAGAAGTAGAGCACCTCGAGATTGTGGTCTTCGTAGCTCTCGATGCCGCGGAAGTTCGGAGAGTCGGGCTTCCCATACATCACCGCCGTGCCGTCGGCGTAATACGGGCGGCGGTTTTGTGCAATCACTGCCTGCGCCTGCCCCCACGCCACTTTGCCGGGCCGCCGCTTCTCCCACGCCGTGACGATGCCGTCGGCCACCTGGGCCGTCATCCACTCCGCGTACTCGCCGGGCTGCATGATGCCGGTTTCCGGCAGGGCGTACTTGCCGTCGGTCGTCACCGGCGCGGTGTGGGTGTGCGTGGCGTTGAGGAAGATCTTTTTCAAATCGAAGCCGGGCAGGCGGTTGCCGATCTTCTCACGCACCTTCGCCAGAATGCCCTGCCGGATCGCCACAAGATCGCAGGACACCATGATCGCCTGGTCGAGCGCAGCGTCCCCTTCCCGTGATTCGAGAGCGAGCACGGTGGCGAAGATGTGAGTGACGGGCTTCTTCGAGATGCGGATGCTGCGCTGGCCGTCGAGCGCGACCGGTTCGTCCGGTGTGATGTCGATCGTCGTCGCGCCGATGTGAAGCTGCGCGGCGTGGAGCGAGGTGCAGGCGGCAAGGAGGAGCGGAAGCAGGGGCCGGATGGTCATGGCATTCAAACGCCCGTCAGCCGCTGTTTCTGCTTCATTCAGTCAGCCGATGGCGGCACGGGCTCGCGATTGAGCGGCTCGACCATCGACTGGATCGCCTTGTCCTTGCCGTAGGCGGTCAGGACATCTCCGGCCTCAATCATGTCGGAAGGCCCGGGCAGTCCAGGGTTGAGTTTCCCCTCCCGTGTGATCGAAAGAATGATAACGCCGCGATCCCAGGGGCGTGAATCGCGGAGCGTGCGTCCGGCCAGGTAGGTTCCCGGCAGCACCTCGATCTCGGACACGACGTAGCCGTGCTGAATGCGCAGCAGCAGCTCGTAATCGAGCACGCGCACCATGCCGGTGCGTTCAAGGGTGTAATGAATGACGCGGTCGAGCTGCTTCTGAAACCAGCCCAGACGCGACACGAAAAGCAGCAGCAGCAGGCCGCCGACGAGCCATCCGAGCCGCAGCCACGAGTGGCCTTCGGAGCCGGTTTGCAGCAGAGTGACGACGAGCGTCGCGAGTGCGGAGGTGAGCCCCACATTGCCGGCCAGAATGAGATCGCGGATGATGCGGCGGCGCACGGGATGGTTCACGACCATCTCCGCCTCCTTGGTGGTGAAGCCGACGCCGAAAAACGCGGAGTAGGCCTGGAAGCTGGCGGTGTCCCAGCTCAACCCGGTCATCATCAGCGCGGTGGCGCCCACCCGCACCGCCAGCAGCGAGACGAGGGCGATGACGAGGAGGGCGATGACGGGAGCCACGTGGAGAAAATGACGAATGAGGAAAGCAGAATGACGAACGGCAGACTTAGAGATGCTTCTCGCTGACGGATTTGTCGTGATCGTAAACCTGCTCCTTGGTCTGCTTGCCCTTCATGTCCCAGTAGCGGTTGAGCCCGTGGCGCTGACCGTGGTCGAAACTCGTTTCAGAGGACTGCTGGCCGTTTTCCCACCACTCCTTCATCACGCCGTGCATCTTGCCGCCGACATAGGGGTACTCGCCGGCGGGCTTGCCGTTGGAGTGCGTGTTGCGGACAGTGCCGGTGTAGGGCTTGCCCTTGTAGTTCGCCTCTTTGCCTTCATTGATCAGTTCGACGTCCTTGTCGGCAAAATCGACCTCAGCAGGCTGTTTTTCGCAGGACGCGAGGCAGAAGGAGCAAAGGAGCAGGGTGAGGAGTGTCTTCATCGGTTCATGGTTGATGCCTGCGGATGATTTTCAACCCGCGTCGCCGGCTCATTTCAAAAACGGGCTCACGATCTTCGTCCAGATCGCGTAGCCCTTCGCATTCATGTGCAGGTCGTCTCTGAGAAAGATGCCCGGAAGCGGCAGGCCGTCCGCGCCAAGCATGGCGTCGTGGGTGTTGATGAATTCGAGACGCGGATCGGTCTTCGTGAACTGCTCCACGAGGCGGTTGGCCTCCCGCATCTTGTCCACCACCGCCCAGCGCTTCGGATTCGGGGCGTTGGAAATGTAGCTGATGCGGCAGTCAGGCAGAGCGGTATGAACCCTGGCGGCGAACGCCTGGAAATCGGCGAGCACGCGTTGCGGGGTCTTGCCGGCGTTGATGTCGTTGCTGCCGGAATACATGACGATCTGCCGCGGACGGTGCTTGATGACGAGCTGATCCACAAAGGTCACGGCATCAAAGAGCTCCGAGCCGCCGAAGCCGCGATTGATGACCGGCAGGCCGGGAAAATCCTCCGCCAGCGTCTTCCACATGCGGATGCTGGAGCTGCCGGTGAAGATGATAGGAGCAGCAGGCGGCGGGTTCTCCGCATCCTGCTTTTCGAAGGCACGGATGTCGCTCTGCCAGCGGATCGCCGAGGTGACGACGTCGTAACCGGTCTCGCTGAGATGCAGCTTGTCTTCGACATAGCACTCCGGACGCGGCTGGCCGTCGGCACCGAGCAGCAGCGGGAAGGTGTCGATGAATTCGAGGCCCGTCTGGCCTGCGATGAAGTCGGCGATGAGGCGGTTCGTCTTTTTCACCAGTTCCACCTCGTCCCAGCGTTTCGGGGACGGTGGGATGGAGAGGAAGGAGAGCTGCGTTTTCGGCAATTCCTGGCGCACCTTGGCCGCAAAGGCCCGAAACGCCGCCAGCACCTCCTCCGGCGTGCGTCCAGCGTGCAGATCGTTGCCACCGGTGTTGAGGTAGATCTGCTTCGGCCGGTATTTGATGACGATGCGGTCCGCGAAGTGCACCACATCGCTCATCTGCGAGCCACCGAAGCCGCGATTGAGAACGGGCGACTTTTTGAAGCGCCCGGGGAGCGACTCCCAGCGGCGGATGTTCGACGCGCCGATGAAGAGCGTCGCGTCCTTTGGCGGAGCCTGGGCCATGTCTTCAGCCTCGAAGGCGCGGACGGCATTTTCGAAGCGTGCCGGATCGGCCTCCGGAACCGCGAGGAGCGCACCGAAAGGCAGCGTGAGCAGGAGAAGCAGCGGCAGGCGAAAATCTCGGCGATAATACATAGCGCTCTGGCAAACGTTGTGCGTGATAAGGCTCATGCAGTCATTGCTCAAAAGCTGGAAACGAAAATTCGCCCCCTCTGCCGTGGTCCGCGCGGCGGGGAGCGTGGACTTCTCCCCCACCGACATTCCGCTGCGCCCGGGAGTCACGCTGCTCGACGACGGCGCCCAGTTCGTCGTGCGCGCCCGGCACGCGGACGCCGTGGACCTCTGCCTCTACGATCCGGCAGATCCGGCTGCCGAAACGGCCCGCGTGCGCATGCGGCTGACGGAGTGCGGGCTCTGGCACGCCCGCGTGGGAGGTGTGCGCCCCGGCGCCCTCTACGGCTACCGCGTGCACGGCCCCTGGCGCCCCAAGAACGCGATGCGCTTCAACGCCAACAAGCTGCTGCTGGATCCCTACGCCCGCGCCATCCTGGGCACGCCGGACGCAGCCGAGCACATGCGCAGCGCACCCGATCCGCAGCACACGCCGGGCTCCATCGACAACGGCGCCCTGGCGCTGAAGAGCGTGGTGATCGACGAGTCCTTCGAATGGGGCGGCGACACCCTGCCGCGCATCCCGTGGAGTGACACGGTGATCTCCGAACTGCATGTGAAGGGCTTCACAAAAACGCACCCGCAGGTCCCCGCCGCTCTGCAGGGCACCTATGCCGGGCTGGCGCATCCGGCCGTCATCGCCTACCTGCGCGACCTCGGCATCACCAGCGTGCAACTGCTGCCGGTGCATCAGCATCTGGACGACGCCTTTCTGCTGGAACGCGGCCTGACGAACTACTGGGGCTACAACACGATCGGCTTCTTCGCGCCGCACAGCACCTACGCCAGCGTGAGCGACCCGCAGGAGCAGGTGCGGGAGTTCAAGGCGATGGTGAAGGCCTTCCACGCCGCCGGCATGGAGGTGATCCTGGACGTGGTTTACAACCACACCGCCGAGGGCAACGAAAACGGCCCGACCCTCATGTTCCGCGGCTTCGATGACTACGGCTACTACCGCCATGACTTCGGCAGGCATGGCGCCAGCTACTTGAACGTGACCGGCTGCGGAAATTCGGTCGATTCCGCCAGTGCGGCGGGCCTGCGCCTCATCCTGGACAGCCTGCGCTACTGGGTCACGGAGATGCACGTGGACGGCTTCCGCTTCGACCTGGCCGTGACCGTCGCCCGCAATGAGCGGCATGAGTTTCATCCGCAGTCCCAGTTCCTCAGCGCCGTGGCGCAGGATCCGGTGCTCTCGCAGGTCAAGTTGATCGCCGAGGCCTGGGACATCTCCCGCATGGACAGCTACCAGGTGGGGCACTTCCCGGAGCCGTGGCGGGAGCTGAACGGCAAGTTCCGCGACACCGTGCGCTCCTGGTGGCGCGGAGACGCGGGAACCACGCCCGACTTTGCCAAGCGTCTCACCGGCAGCTCGGGCACCTTCGGCTGGAATCAGCGACCGCCCACCGCCAGCGTCAATTTCATCACCTCCCACGACGGCTTCACCCTGACCGACCTCGTCAGCTACGAGCACAAGCACAACGAGGCCAACCACGAGGGCAACCGCGACGGCGACGACAACAACCACAGCAGCAACTGCGGCGAGGAGGGACCGACCGATTCGGCCAAAATCAACGAACTCCGCGACCGGATGCGGCGCGGCATGATCGCCTCGATGATGTGCTCCCTCGGCGTGCCCTTTTTCACCGCCGGGGACGAGCGCGGACGCACCCAGAGCGGCAACAACAACGCCTACTGCCAGGACAGCCCCCTCAGCTGGCTCGACTGGTCCGCCTGCGACGAGGAGATGCTGGAGTTCACCCGCCGCATGGCCGCCTTCCGCCGCAGCATCCCGGCCCTGCGCCGCCACAGCTACTTTGACGGGAAGCTCAATCCTGCCACCGGCATGCGTGATGTCGCCTGGCTGGACGGCAACGGCACCCTGCTCTGCCACGACGAGTGGCACGACCCGGAGCGCACCTATTTCGGCGCCCTGCTGGATGCCGAGTGCGCGGAGCCCCGGGTGCTACTGCTGCTCTTCAACAACGGCCTCCATCCGCACCCGTTTGTGCTCCCTGGACTGCCTGAAACCCGCTGGGCGGTGGTGTTTGACACCGCGCTGAGCCCCTCCTTCCCGGAGGGTCCAGCGCCCACTTTCCAGGGAACCGGTGCCTACGACCTCCACGGACGCACCTTCGCCTGCCTCCGGCTCGAAGCCGGCCGCTGCGAGGATCTGGAGCCGCTGGCTTGCTGAAGGGCATGCTGCGCGTCGTGAGGTTTTGTGAGTTTGCAGTTCCTCATCCTTGTCCTGTTCCTTGTCTTCATCCTCCGGGAGAAGGTTGAAGACGTGGAGATGCAGCCAAGGACTGGGGGACTCCGTTCCCCAGAACGACGGGGACAGAGTCCCCTTCACCTTGAGCTTTGGCGCTATCGTCTGGGAAGGAATCACACCAAGGGGTGACGCGAGTTAGACCTTTCCGTCACACCGGGGGACCTGAAAAACCCGAAGCGGCGGTTTGCTCAAATGTTTTATGGTGTTTATAGTTTATGTGAATGCCTGCAATCCGCGTCGCCCTGCCCGCCCCGCTGCGTTCCCTGGTCGCCCGGGGGGCGGGATCGGCTGTGTTCTCGGGCTTTCTGCTGGTGGCCATGCTCACCATGGTCGGAAAGGTGGTCGCCTTTGCCAAGGACGCCGTCATCGCGGCCAAAATGGGCACGGCGGACGACCTCGACGCCTTCATGCTGGTGTTCGGCTTTTTTTCCTTCGCCGCGACCGTTTTGGCCGGCGGCCTGCCGGAGTCCTTCGTGCCCGCTTACGCGGAGCTCCGCGAGCGTCGCGGCCTGCGCCGGGCGGAGCGTCTCGGCGTGCAGTGCGCCGTCTGGCACTTCGCCGCGCTGCTGATCTGCGGGGTCGGGATTTCGCTGGCCGCACCTGCCCTCGTCGAACGCGCCACCCACGGCTTCACACCGGAAAAACAGGCACTAGCCGTGAAGCTCCTGCACGGCCTGCTGCCCTTCCTGCTGTGCTTCGGGCTGGCGCATCACCTCTCAGCCTGGCTTCGCGCCGGGAAGTATTTTCTGCTGGCCGCTTCAGCGCCGCTGCTCGTGCCCTTTGGCATCGTCACCGCCCTCGTGCTGGCGGGTGATCAGGTCAGCGCGTGGACGCTCGTCTCCGGCACGGTCTGGGGCGCGGTCGCGCACGTCGCGGTGCTTTTGATCGCGCTCACCCGCCGCCTGCCGCACAGCGCCCGCTGGTGGCGCTGCTGTCTGAGGCACTGGGAGCCAGGCCTGCGCACCGTGCTGACAAATTCAGTGCCTTACCTCGTCGGCGGGATCGCCTTCGGCAGCGCCGCCGTGGTGGATCAGACGATGGCCGCGTGGCTGACGGCCGGCTCGGTTTCCGTGCTCGGCTATTCGGAAAAACTGTGCACCGTCGTGCTGGCGATCACCGCCAGTCCCGCCGCCGACGTGCTTTTCCCGCACTTCTCCGAGCTCGTCGCGCGTCGTGACTGGAAAGGGCTGCGCAAGCGCCTCTTCACCAGCGCCGGTCTCATCGTCGGCGCAGCGCTGCCCATGACGCTGTTCCTCGTCCTCCTGGCACCATGGATCGTGCGCGTGCTGTTCGAGCGCGGAGCCTTCGGTGCGGATGACACGCAGCGTGTGGCCGAGGTGCTGCGCTTCGCCGCCTTCCAGATCCCCTTTTACATCGTCGGCACCGTGGCTGCGCGGGTGGCCGTGTCGCTGCAGGCGGCGCGTTTCATGCTGACCATCGCCTTCAGCGCTCTGGTGCTCAATGCCACGCTGAACTGGCTCTTCATGCACCATCTCGGCGTCGCTGGCATCGCGCTTTCCACCGTCTTCGTGCACGCCCTTTCCGCTGCGGCCACCTGCACGGTCTGCCTCGTCGTCATCCGCCGAAAGGAGGCCGCGTGAGAATCGCGTTCATCATTCGCGATCTCGGCCACGGCGGTGCGCAGCGCCAGCTCGTGCTGCTGGCCGCAGGAATGCGGCGGGAGGGTCATGACGTCAGCGTCATCCATTTTTACGACGGCGCCTTCCGTGCCGAACTCGAAGCCGCCGGCGTGCGCACGGTCTGCGTCGGCAAAAAGAGCCGCTGGGACCTGCTCGGCTTCTTCTTCCGCCTCGTCAAAGCCGCGCGGACTTCGCGTCCCGACGTCCTGCACGGCTACCTGGCCGAATCGAACCTCATGGCGCTGTTTTTGAAGCCATTCTGCGGTTTCCCGCGCATCGCCTGGGGTGTGCGCGACTCGCAGACCGACGCGCATCTTTGGGGCCTTCTCGGCAGGCTCAGCTTCCGTCTGAACTGCCTGCTCGCCCGCTTTGCCGACGTGATCATCTGCAATTCAAGCGCCGGACGCGACTACTACCTGGCACGCGGCTATCCCGCGCACAAGACGCACGTCGTGCCGAACGGCATCGACACCGGGCGCTTCCAGCCAAAACCGCACCCGCGCTCCGATGCGCCCACCTTCGGCCTCGTCGGACGCCTGAGTCCGATGAAGGACCACGCCACCTTCCTCAAAGCAGCGACGCTGGTGCCGGACGCGCGATTCGTCATCGTCGGCAGCGGTGATGAAAACTACGCGCAGGAGATGCGCACACTCGCCGCGGCGCTCGGCATCGCGGATCGCGTGACCTGGCTTCCCGCACAAGACGACATGCCGTCCGTCTATGCAGGCTTCGACTGCCTCGTGAACGCCAGCGCCTTCGGTGAAGGCTTTTCCAACGTCATCGGCGAGGCCATGGCCTGCGGCGTGCCCTGCATCGCCAGCGATGTCGGCGACAGCGCCGCGATCATCGGCGATCCATCGCACATCTTCCCCGCCGGCGATCACGAAGCACTCGCCGGACGCATGCTCGATTTCGCGAAGCAAAGTAGCCCTCTCGCTCTGCGAGAGGAGCCTGGCGCTCCGCAAAAAGAAAACGCCATCAAGCTCCAAAACGCGCCGCACGCGCGGCCACGCTCAGCTCATCTCGCGGAGCGAGATGGCTACTCTGCTGACGCGAAGCCACGCCAACGCATCATCGACGAATTCAGCATCGAGCGTCTCATCGAGCGCACGACAGGCCTCCTCGGCAAAAAAGTCATGTGGATCACCACCGGCCTGGGCAGCGGCGGCGCGGAGATGATGCTGGCGCAGCTCGTCAGCGGCCTGCCCAAACTTCAGCACGTCGTCGTCAGCCTCACCCGCGGTGGCAAGCACGCCGCCGCGCTTTCGAACGTCCACAGCCTCGACATGCCCGCAGGCAAACCCACGCTGAAGGCGCTCTGGAGGCTGCTGCGGATCGTGCGCCGCGAAAAGCCGGACGTGCTCATGGGCTGGATGTATCACGGCTGCCTCGTCGCCGCGCTCGCGAAGTTCATGCGCGTCAAACGCACGCCGATGATCTGGAACATCCGCCAGAGCCTCTACGACCTGAAACTCGAAAAACGCGGCTCCGCGCTCGTCATCCGCGCCCTCGCCGGTCTCTCGTGGCTGCCGGACCGCATCACCTACAACTCCCGTCTCAGCTCGCAGCAGCACGAAGCCATCGGCTACCGCGCCTCGAAAACGCAGCTCATCGCCAACGGCTTCGATCTCACGAAATGGACGCCCGGCACGCCCGCACCGGCGCTCATCGGCCGTTTCGGCCGTAACGCCGCGATGAAGGACTACCCGACCTTCATCGAAGCCGCGAAACTCATCCACGCGAAGCACCCGGAAGCCCGGTTCATCATCGTGGGTGCGGAAACCGAAACGCTCGACGCACCGCCCTTCATCGAAGTCCTCGGCGAGCGTGCAGACCTGCCCGCGCTCACCGCCTCGCTGAACATCGCCGTGTCCTCCTCGGCCTTCGGCGAAGGTTTCCCCAACGTCGTCGGCGAGGCCATGGCCTGTGCCGTGCCCGTCGTCGCCACCGACATTGGCGACACGCGCTGGGTCATGGGCGACAGCGGGCACATCGTGCCGCCGGGTGATCCGCAGGCGCTCGCTAAGGCCTGCATCGGCATCCTCGAAGCTGGGATCACGCAGGACCACGCCGCCCGTGAGCGCATTGAGCGGCACTTTTCGCTCACCAGCGTCCTCCGGGCCTTCGAAACACTGCTTTCGACCACCGAATCCCCGACCCACCGACCCACCGTCCTACCGACCTACCAGCCATGTGTGGAATAGCCGGCTTCTTCAATCCCTCCCGCGCCCGTCCGGCGCACGAGATGACCGCCATCGTCACCGCGATGACGGACGCCATCCTTTTGCGCGGACCGGATGATGCCGGCGCGTGGGTGGATGCGGAAACCGGCATCGCGCTCGGGCATCGCCGGCTCTCGATTCTCGATCTCTCGCCGCTCGGTCATCAGCCGATGGCCAGCGCCGATCAGCGCTTCCAGATCGTCTTCAACGGCGAGATCTACAACTTCCAGGACCTCCGCTCCGAACTCGAGAAGCACGGCCACACCTGGCGCGGTCATTCGGACACCGAAGTCATGCTGGCGGCCTTTTGCCAATGGGGCGTCGTCGCCGCCACGAAGCGCTTCAACGGCATGTTCGCCTTCGCCGTGTGGGACCGGCAGGACCGCGTGCTGCACCTCGGACGCGACCGCCTGGGCGAAAAACCGCTCTACTACGGCTGGGTAGGAGAGACGTTCGTGTTTGCCTCCGAATTGAAGGCCATCCAGCGCTTTCCCGGTTTCCACGCCGCCGTGGATCGTGAGGCGCTCACCTCCCTGCTGCGCTACAACTACATCCCCGATCCGCTCTGCATTTACGAGGGCTTCAAAAAGCTGCCGCCCGCCGGACTGCTCACGCTCAAAGCCCCGGGCGAGCGCCCCGCACCCGGCCACTACTGGAGCCTGCCGCAGGTCGTCGAGCACGGCGTCGACAATCCCTTCCGCGGATCCGATGCGGAGGCCATCAACGAATTCGAAGCGCTGCTGAAGAAGGCCGTGGGCATGCGCATGATCTCCGACGTGCCGCTGGGTGCGTTCCTCAGCGGCGGGGTCGATTCCTCGCTCATCGTGGCGATGATGCAGCAGCAGAGTGCGCGTCCGGTGCGCACCTTCACCATCGGATTCCACGAAAAGGAGCACAACGAGGCCGAATTCGCGAAGGACGTGGCGAAGCACCTCGGTACCGACCACACGGAGATGTACGTCACCGGCGAGGACGCGCTGAACGTCATCCCGCAGCTTCCGGAACTCTATGACGAGCCGTTTTCCGACTACTCGCAGATCCCGACACACCTGGTCTGCAAAATGGCCCGCGAGCATGTGACGGTCGCGCTCAGCGGCGATGCGGGCGATGAACTCTTCGGCGGCTACGAACGCTACGCCGTGGGCCGCAGCCTCTGGAACAAGATTTCCTGGATGCCTTCCCCGGTGAAGAGAATGACCGCCGGCATGCTGACAGCGCTGCCGCCGAAGGTGCTGAACACTCTGGGCTCAAAGCTCCTGCCGAAGCGCCTGCGCCACATCCCGCTCGGCGACAAGCTGCACAAGCTCGCGGAAGTCGTCGCCGCGCCGGGCATGGAGACGCTTTACCTCAATCTCATGTCCCACTGGAAACAGCCGCAGGACATCGTCATCGACGGCAAAGATCCCGTGACCGCGATCACGGACACCGCCTTTTGGCCGCGCGTGAGCGACTTCACGCACCGCATGATGCACCTCGACATGGAGACCTACCTGCCGGGCGATATTTTAACCAAAGTGGACCGCGCCGCGATGGGTGTGAGCCTGGAGGGCCGCATCCCGCTGCTCGACACGGACATCATCGAATTCGCCTGGCGCATTCCCTTCCACATGAAGGTGCGTGACGGTCGCGGAAAATGGCTGATGCGCGAGACGCTCTACAAGCATGTCCCCAAAGCGCTCATCGACCGGCCGAAGCGTGGCTTTGGCATTCCGCTGGATGTCTGGCTGCGTGGTCCGCTGCGCGAGTGGGCGGAGGATCTGCTCAGCGAATCGCGCCTGAGACGCGAAGGCTTCTTCCACCCCGCACCGATCCGCCAAAAGTGGGCCGAGCATCTGAGCGGCACGCGGAACTGGCACTTCTATCTCTGGGACGTGCTCATGTTCCAGGCCTGGCGGCAACACACCCTCGCATGAACTTTCCTGGCACCATGCACCGCCCCTCCGGCTGGACCCGCTTTCGCGAGTGGGTCCTGGTCTGGGTGTGCGGCAGCATGCTGGGTGCGCTGGCTGCGGATGCGGTCATCGGCAGCTACAACGCGGGCATTTCGCCGATCAAACCGGCGCTCTTCACGCTCGCCTCCGTTTTCATGTGCATCACCGTCTCGCTTTTCAACAAGCCGCGCCTGTGCCTGGCCACGCTGGGCATCGCCCTGCTGCCGGCGGTGCGTTTTTTTGATGCGGCCGTGCTGCGGCGCTTCGATTCGTCCTTCCAGGATCAGATCGCCATGGACCTCGCGCGCATGCTGCTCGTGCTGATCGCGATCATCGCCGTGCTCTCCACGGAAAAGTGGGAAAAGACCGCCCTCTGGGCCGCCGTCTGCGCCATGCTGCTGACGACCGGTTCGGAAATCTACGAGATGCTCGGCTTCGCCACCTTCACGAGCATTCCCGGACGCTACGCCGGCTTCAACAGTCATCCCAACTTTCCCCCGGTGCTGCTTTGCGAAATGCTGGGCATCGTCTTCGCCCTGTCGAAAAACTTCCGCTTCAACTGCCTCATGATCGCCGTAGCGGTGCCGGGCGTGGCGCTGACCTACGGTCGCAGCGGCATGGCCGTGCTGGCGCTGCTGTGCGGGGCCTATGTGCTGCTGAATCTACGGAAAAATTTCGGCTTCATCATGCTCGTGGCCTCCATCGCTCTGCCGCTGCTGGGTGTCGGCATGGCCGTGCTGCAAAGCCGCACCGAGCAGGGCGTGATGAAGGACAAAAACACCGCCGACCGGCTGGATGCGATCTACAACCTCGACTTCGACAAGCTCAAGTCGCCCGAGCGCGTGAAGGATCTCAGTGATGCGTGGGAGGCCGTCCAGGAGAAGCCGCTCTTCGGCCACGGGACCGGCATCTCCGGAACGCTCTACGCACCGCACAACGAATACGTCTCCATCTGGCTTGAAATGGGCATTCCTGGCCTGACGCTCTTTGTCGGGACCTGGCTCTGGCTCATCATCCGCAGCGTCCTGACCGGCGGAAAAGCGGGCTATCTCCTCTTTGCCCTGCTGGCCTACTCGCCGGTGGGCCAGGGCCGCCTCGAAGTGCCGCACTTCAGCCTCGCCATGGTCGCCGCCGCCTGCATCCTGTGGCCGAAGCGCTATGGCTTCACGCTGCGCTCGCTGAAGAATGCGGAGGCTGCCCCCAGTCCCTTCAGCCTAGCATCGCCCGCCACGGGGAAGCACTCCGCGTGAAGCGCAAAGACTCAAGGTGAAGGGGACTCTGTCCCCGTCATCACCGTCCCGGCGGGTTCACTTCCTTCACCGTCGCTCCATGCGTGTCGCTGAGGATGAGCAGCGCAAGCTTCTCGACCTCGTTGAGTTCCGCAGGCTTCAGCATCTGGTAATCGAGCCCGTTGGCCGGTGCGGCTTCGTAAGGCGCGGGCTGCGGCACCATTCCTTCCGGCGCATTCAGGCTGGCGTAGTCAAAGCGGCCGCGGAGGTCGGTGTAGCCGTCTTTGAAGAAGCGGACGGTGCCGTTGTTGAGCTTCGCATAGACCTTCACGTAGGCCTTCGGCAGCGGTTTGTCGGTGGTGACGTCACGCGTTTCGAG
>CAMAZK010000011.1 GCA_945863205.1 Akkermansia muciniphila
GTGTTATCCGCACTTTCTGAATAGCGCGCCCAGTGGCCCAACTCCTTCGGAGCCTGCGGCTCTGGCCGGGTTCGGCGCGGTGAAGCCTCGGGCACCAGGACATCATCGCCCGTGATGGCATGAACGGTTCCGTCTGGGCCGAGGGTCAAGGCATTGCGACCATGACCAGAGTCACCCTTCGTGGCGAGCATCTGCTTCACTTCATCAAAGCGATCATCTCCATCAGTATCACGCAAGCGATAGACTGCCTTGGAGTTGTTGGCGTGGGCATACAGGTCGTTGCCTTTCCAAGCCAGCCCGCGGCATTCCTTCAGCGTGTCTTCGATGGCCTCTGACGAAACGACCTCGTTGCGATTGCTCGACAAGGTCAGCCGCAGCAATCCCTTCTGCTCCTTGCCAATGATGAGCCGACCTTTGGGATCGAACGTCAGGCTGATCCATGTGTCCTCGCCCGGCTGCGCGTCGCGAATCTTCGCAATCTCAAAGCCCGGCGGCAGTGGCGACAGCCTCGCGTCCGTGGAGCCCGACTTGGCCTCCATCCATTGGTTGTATTCTGAGAAAGGACTCACATCGGGCAAACGCGGTAGCCCCCAGCGCCGGGGATTCACTGCGCCCTGGCTGCGCAGCGCCCCTTTCCAGTTTAAATCGCTCCCAACCAAAACTGGTTCAGCTCCCTTTCGCACGATCTCAAGCGACACCGCGAGCGCCGATGGCCCGTCAACCCCCGTGGCGTTGACAACGAGGGTATTTTCTCCCTTCACCATTAGCCGCGATACATCGGCCTCGGCCGGCGGATCGTAGGGATCGAACCGCAGCACAGCTTTGCCGTTCAAGGAAACCGTCAACGCCGCAAAATCCGCCGTGGCCCGCAGCGTGGCCCGCTCGATCTCACCTTCCACGACAAAGACGCGCTCCGCTGTGGTTTCCGCGCCCGCGCTCATGCGGTCGCCGTTCGCGCTCCAGATCCATTGCGGCGGGGGAGGTTCAGCGAAAGCGATGATGGCTGGGAAAAGCACTAAAAATCGAAAAGCATTCATGGGCGGTCTATTTTCTGGAGAGCACTTTGACTGGATTGCCTGCGAAGCCGACACTGGCAAAGCCACCCCCGACGACGCCTTCCTCGATCTGGGTGAAGTCGGGCTGATAGCTGAGAAGGTCTGGCGACTTCATGTGGTCCAGCGACCGATCCTGCGGCACATAGCCGAGACGGGTCGCGTTTTGATTGTCAAAGAAGGGCTCCGGCACCTCCGAGACGCCATAGACGATCTCATGCTGGATGTCGGGATGCGTCAGGCCGATGTGGATCAACTGAGCCAAGTCACGTGCACTGACCCAGGTATGCAAACGGCGCTCTTTGGAGACATCATCGCCAATGTAGCCGATGCGAATGGTGAGGACCTCCAAGCCAAACTTGTCCGCGTAATAGGATGCCGCCGACTCCCCGTAGGCCTTGCTCAGTGCATACTCGCCATTGGGTCTCGGTGCGGTGCGGTGATCGAGATGTGATCCGCGTGGCGCAAAACCCACGACATGGTGGCTGCTGGCATACACCACACGCTTGATGCCCTGCCGCACGGCGGCTTCAAAGACGTTGTGAGCGCCGATGATGTTCGGGCCGAGCACGTCCTCAAAACGATACGCCGCGCCGACCATGCCGCCCAGATGAACAACTGCATCCACCTGCCTGCACAGCTCCTCCATGGCGCTCAAGTTTTGCAGATCCGCCTGAATGAAACGCTCCTCGGGTGCAAGATCGGCGATGGCGGTGATGTCCGTGAGCAGCACGTTTTCATATTGCGTGCGCAGAATCGGACGCAAAGCGGTGCCGACTTTGCCAGCCGCGCCAGTGAGGAGAATGCGTGAAGTCGAAGCCATGGCAGTTATTGGAGGGTTTTGCGGAAATCACTGGCCTGCCCCTTGCCATTGAGGGATTCGATCCGCGCCTTCACCTTCGGCACATAGATCGCCGAGATGCTTTGTTGCAGTCCGTTGTCCATGGCCGTGGCTTTGAAGTCCGGGTGAGATTTGCCGAGGCGCTCGCGGTTTTGATCAAAGAAGGCCGCAGCAGCCTCCGAGCGGATGAGCAGGGACTCGGAAGACCAGTTCACCTTGGCCACACCTGCTGCGACACCTGCCGCGAGCTGCTCCTCCGTGAGGCCGGAGGAGCCATGAAGGGCGATGCCGATAGGCCTTCCCGCAAGCTCGGAGGCCAGTTCACGATGCGCACGAATGGCGTCGGGACTGAAGCCGCCGAGATCGTTACCGAGTCCATGCTTCGTGCCGACACCCGGAGCCCAAAGCGCAAGACGGCCCGGCATCAGCCTTTCGACCTCACCAAACAGACTCCGCGTCTCCTCCAAGGGCGTGACGCCATCGTCCACACCGGCTTCCATTTCGAGAGTGAGCGGCAGCCCCTCCTGCGCGGCGATCTCACACAGGCGGATCATCGTCTCGATGTTTTCCTGCGCGCTCATGGCGGATGAATCCAGCGAGATGCTGGAGGCTCTTTTGCGCATCGCATGAGTCAGGATGCCCACGGTAGCAGGCCCTTTGATGTGGTCGGTATGATAGACCACCGGCACATCGCGGAATCGGTCACTGGAAGCCAGCGTGTGCAGTTCAGCCAGATAACGGTCAATGCCTAGAAGAGCATCACCCGCCCCAAAGCTGTGCCCAGTGAGCTGCCAGAGGCTGGTTTCAATGATGATCGGCGCATCGCACTCACGAGCAGCGATGAGACAATCCACAATGGCCGCCGGACTATCGGCATTCACCGCGAGAACGGCGTAACGGGTCGTGGCAGCGTGTTGGTAAAGGGCGCGAGTTTGTTCAGGAGAGAGGAGCATGATTGGAATGGATTCAGGTGCCGGGTAAAATGCAGACTTTCAGTGCCGCTCCACTTTCCATCAGCGGGAAGGCCTCGTTGATGCGCTCCAGCGGCAGGGTGTGGGTGATGAACTTCTCCGCCGGAAAACGTCCGCTGTGCAGCAGGGCAAAGGCGGCCTGGAAGTCGCTCTTCTTTTCCGAGTAGCTGCCGCTGATGACGAGTTCCTTGTAATGAATGTGGTTCACATCCAGCGGGGCGATGGGGTTCGATTTCGGCAGCCCGGCAAAGAAGTTCACACGGCCCGCTTTTGCGGCGATTTCGAGGGCGTCATTCTGCGCAGGCGCGGCACTGACGGCCACGATGGTGACATCTGTTCCGTAGCCATCCGTGAGATCACGGACCTGCTCACGATGCGATCCATCGGCCTGAACGAGCAAGGCGGCATCAATGTCGAAGCGCTTCGCCATCTCAAGACGCGCGGGATTGTTATCCAGCACGATGACCTTCTGTGCCCCTTGCAGGCGGGCCAAAGCCGCGTGCATCATGCCGATGGGTCCCGCGCCAATGACGGCCACGGTATCCTTCAAGCCGATGCCAAGCCGGGAATGCGCGTTCATGCAGCAGCCCAGGGGTTCGGCGAGGGACATGTGTTCGTTATTGATGTCGGAGGTAACCTTGAAGAGATTCCCTTGTTTCACCGCAATGGCCGGCACCTTCATGAAAGGCGCGAAGGCACCGTCATGGTGATAGCTCATCGTCGTGCGATGCGCGGTGAGATTCTCACGCCCCATCTCCACATAGCGGTCACGCTCGCTGACGATGACGATATACATCACCACACGGTCGCCGATCTGCACATTCGCATCTGGCGCACGAGACTCGACCACCGTGGCGCAGAACTCATGCCCGAGAATGCGCGGCGGTATGATCTTTTTGTCACCATGTCGATAGGTCCGCAAATCCGTGCCACACACGGAACAAGCGTGGATTTGCAAGAGGACTTCGCCCTCATCGAGAGCGGGTTTGTCCACGTCTTGGACGATGAGTTGTTCTTTTCCGAGATAAACAGCAGCTTTCATGATTAGGACATCCAGTTGGTTGATTTTGCCGTCCACTTGGCGGTGACCTTTTTGGTCTTGGTCCAAAGTGAAATGGCGTCTTTGCCAGTGATGTCACCGGGGCCGAACTTGCTGGCGTTCCAGCCGCCGAAGCCGAAGGGATCACGCGGCACGGGCACGCCGATGTTTACGCCGATCATGCCAGCCTCGGCACGCATCTCGAAGTAGCGGGCAGTCGCGCCGCTGGTGGTGTA
Organism: Akkermansia muciniphila; assembly: GCA_945863205.1. Taxonomy (GTDB): domain Bacteria; phylum Verrucomicrobiota; class Verrucomicrobiia; order Verrucomicrobiales; family Verrucomicrobiaceae; genus Prosthecobacter. The sequence continues at coordinate 4,140 of CAMAZK010000011.1, forward strand.
GATACAGGCGGCATTACCATACGGGTTCGCATTCTCGATGGCGATGGCTTCATCAAGTGTCTTCACGCGCAGGATGCTAAGCACGGGGCCAAAAATCTCGTCGTTGGCGCACTCGTCCTCGCGGGAGATGCCGTCGATCAAGGTCGGGGCGACGTAGTGTCCAGGTCCCGGCTGGTTGCGTCCGTCGAGGCGCACCGTTGCGCCACGTTCGGCAGCACGGGTGATGTAGCCTTCAATGCGCTCCTTGGCCTTGGCGCTGATGATCGCGCCCACTTCTTTGCCGCAGGCCAAGCTGCGCATTTCGGACTCGATGGCATCGATGATGGCATCGCAATCGCCAACCGCGATCAACACACTCGCCGCCATGCAGCGCTGACCAGCGCAGCCCACAGCACTGGAGACCACATTCTTCGCCGTGATGACCGGATCAGCATCAGGAACGACGATGAGATGATTCTTCGCCCCGCCGAGCGTTAGCATGCGCTTGTTCGAGGCGATGCCACGATCATAGACCGTCTTCGCCACTGCCGTGGAGCCCACGAAGGCCGCTGCGGCGATGCCCGGATGATCGAGCACGGCCTCCACCGTCTCGCGGTCGCCTTGCACGATGTTGAAGACGCCGTCTGGAAGACCGGCCTCCTTCAGCAAATCAGCCAGGAGCAAGGGCGTGAAGGGCACCTGCTCGCTGGGCTTCAAAATGAAACTGTTTCCGCAGGCAATCGCCATCGGGAACATCCACATCGGCACCATGGCGGGAAAATTGAAGGGAGTGATACCCGCGACAACACCCAACGCAAAGCGCCGCGTGTAGCAGTCAACGCCGGTGCTGACCTCCAGAATCTCACCCGCGAAAAGCTGAGGCAGACTGGCGGCATACTCCACGATCTCAATACCGCGTGCGATGCCTGCTGCGGACTCTGCGGTGGTCTTGCCGTTCTCCGCCGTCACCTGCTTTGCCAGATCACCGATGTTCTTTTCGACCAGCGCCTTGAACTTGTAGAGCACCTGCACGCGGTCTTTCACCGGGACCAGACTCCAGCTTGAGAAGGCCTTTTGCGAGGACTGAACCGCTTGGTCAACGATGGCGGCATCAGCCACCTGAACGGTGCCCAGCGGGTGGGCATCCACCGGTGAAGTTAGAGGATTCAAAGATCGGGAACCCGATTCAACACGGATTCCATGGATGTAGTGGGTGGGTTTCATGAGTATGATTTGAGAGGTTGCAGTTGTGGGATGAACTCCGCGCCTCGCGCCGCAAGGGCGATACCGCCGAGCAGCCCCGCGCGGTCGCCAAGCTGGGAAGTGAGGACTTGCACATCATCGGTGGGGAACATGCCGACGCGTTCATGCATGGTGCGTTTGACGGGCTCGATGAGCAGCTCGCCCAACTGCGCCACACCACCCCCAAGCACGATGAGGCCCGGATGCAGGGCGCTGACGATGTTTGCCGCCGCAATGCCGATCCAGGTGCCCATGCGCTCGATGGCACGGCGCACCATTGCATCGCCTTCACGCGCGGCCTGTCCGACGGTAGCTGCGGTGACGCGGCTGAGGTCGCCGCCACACAGCTCATGCAGACGGGGGGCATTGCCGCTGAGCAAAAGACGCACTCCCTCTGCCGCAAGCGCGGGACCGCTTGCGACGGTTTCCAGGCAGCCCTGGTTTCCGCAACTGCAAGGCAGGCCATGCGGATCAACCGTTTGATGCCCCAGTTCTCCTGCCGCATTCAAGGGGCCAAGCCGCAGCCTGCCATCCAGCACCACGCCGCCGCCGACTCCGGTGCCCAGTGTGAAGAAAACCAGATCGCTCACAGCCTTGCCATGACCGAACACCATTTCTCCCAGCGTGGCCGTGCGTGCGTCATTCAGCAGCCTCACTGGAAAACCGAGTGCTGTTTCCATCTGCTCACCGACCGAGACATTTCGCCATTGAGTCGGAAGGTTCGGCAAAAACCGCGTCTTGCCCGTAGCCACATCCACCAATCCAGGAACACCGATGCCAAGCGCAGCAGGAGCGTGACGTGACTGCTCTACCAGCTCGCGCATCATCTGAATCATGCGGGCGATGACCGCCTGCGGCCCCTCATGGGAACGTGTTGGCTCCTTTTTTTCGGCAAGGATCGACCCATCGGCACGGGCGAGTGCGGCGTGAATGTTTGTCCCGCCTAGGTCGATGCTGGCATACACTTCGGACATCACGCGGCAGCTCCGATAAAAGGTGAAAGCACATCACGAGCGACCCGAAGCGCACGCTGGCGGCCTTCGAGCATTTTGCCGAAGGTGTCGTCCTCGACCTCAATACAGATCGGCCCGTCGTAGCCGGTCTCCATAAGCACGCCCATGAACTGCGCCCATTGGATCTCACCATAGCCGGGCAGGCGAGGTTGGTGCCACTGGAGCGGCGGTGCGAAAATGCCAACCTGGTTCAATCGTTCGCGGTAAATCTTCACGTCCTTGGCATGGACGTGAAACAGCTTGTCCTTAAACTCATGCAGGGCGCTAACAGGCTCAATGAACTGAAGTGCAAAGTGTGACGGATCAAAGTTCAGGCCGAAGTTCGGCGAGGGAATGTCCGCGAAAGCGCGACGCCAGATCGCAGGCGTCGTCATGAGGTTTTTACCACCGGGCCATTCGTCGTTCGTGAAAAACATGGGGCAGTTCTCGATGCCGATTCGGACTCCGTGATCCTCGGCGAACTGAATCAGCGGACGCCACACTGCCAGAAAGCGCGGCCAGTTCTCATCCACGCTTAGCCGCCAGTTTTTTCCGACAAAAGTGTTCACCGTGTTCAGCCCAAGCAGGGGTGCGGCAGCGATAACCTTTTTCAAATGCTCCAGCGCCACCACGGCGGTCTCCGCATCGGGATCGAGGAGATTCGGGTAATATCCCAGCGCACTGAGTGAGACACCGTGCTTCGTGCAGAGAGCGTTCACATCATCCGCTTTTGCCTGGGTAAAATCCGTCACATCCACATGGGTGACACCCGCAAACTTCCGCTCCGCCTTGCCTGCGGGCCAGCACATCGCCTCGACGCAGGCAAAGCGCTCGATCCGCGCAAAGGCAAGCACTTCATCAAGAGGCAGTTCAGGGAGAATGGCGGAGACAAAACCGAGTTTCATAGGGGCACGAGTGGGTTCAAAGGTTGATCCAGCGGCGCTCGCGGTGGCTTTGCATCACCGCTTCGCAGAGCCGCAGCTCTTCATGGCCAGCGACGGCATCGGCGAAGAGGCCGTCACTCGTTCCGGTCGCGATGGCGGTGTAAATACTCCGGTAGAGCATCTTAAATCCATCCGGGAAGCCCTCCGCATGGCCCGCCGGATAGTCCGTGTAGCCGGACGCGTCGGTAAAGCCCGCGCTGGCACGCAGCACCGCTGCATTCGCGTCATCGCGTCTTCCATAGTGAAGCAAGTCGGGATTCTCCGAATCCCACCACACGCTCTGCTTTGCGCCGTAGATCTCGATGCGAATGCAGTTCTTGCGTCCGGCGGCGACCTGAGAGACGGCCAGATTGCCCCGAGCGCCATTGTCGAAGCCGAGCAACACGCTGGCGAAGTCTTCCGTATCGACCGGGCAATCCTCGGTGTGCGCCACGGCTTCATTTGAAAAGGTCTGCACCTCACCCACGGGACGCTGGCGTGTGCGATGAAAGGTCGAGAGATCGGCTAGCAGCTCGGTGACGGGTGATCCCAGGATGAAGCTCACGGTGTCCAGCCAATGCGTGCCGATATCGCCGACGGCCCGAAGCTCCCCGCCCTCGCTGGCGAGCACACGCCAGTTATAGTCCGTCTCCTTCAGCAGCCAGTCCTGCATATAGCTGCCATTGACGTGGATGATCTCTCCGAGATCCCCGCGCTGCACCATGGCCCGCATTTGCAGCACCGCCGGATAGAAGCGCACGTTGTAGTTCACCGCGAAGACCTTGCCAGCCTGCCGGGCTGTCTCCACGAGCTCCGCCGTCTCCGTTGTGGTCATCGCCAGTGGCTTCTCACAGACCACATGCTTCCCCGCCCTCAGCGCCGCGAGTGATTGCACATGATGGTGGCGGTTCGGGGAGGTGATATGCACCACATCCACCTCCGGGCAGTTCACGAGACTCTGGAAGTCATGCCCCGTGAAAACCTGCGGGATGTCCCACCGCGCCGCCACCTCCCGTGCCCGCTCTGACCCGCAGATGGCGTTGATTTTCACCCCGAGACGACGCAGCGCCTCGATATGGACCGGTCCGATAAACCCGGAGCCGATGATTCCGGCGCGAAGATGGTGAAGGCTAGTCATGCGTATTGGCTAAGCCAATAGCTAATGTGGCTAAGCCACTTGTCAAAGCGCTTTTTTCAGCGATGCTCAAATCATGAAGCCCAACGGCACCTTTCACCAGCATCTCGTCGAGAACCTCCGCACCTTGATCCGGGACAGTGGCTTCGCACCCGGCGCAAAGTTTCTCACAGAGCGCGAGATCGCGGAGAAGTTCGAAACCAGCCGTCCTACGGCAAACAAAGCCCTCAGCAGCCTCGTCTCCGCTGGTCTGCTGGAAGTGCGGCGCGGTGCAGGCACCTTTGTGTGCAAAAACGTGCTCGACTACGATTTGGAGCGCCTCGTTAGCTTCACCGACAAAGCCGAAGCCGCCGGCAAGAAGCCCAGCACGGAGTTGCTCGAATACCGCCCGTCCAAAGCGGCTCAAGTGTCACCCGCAATCCTCCTTAGGCTGAATGCGAGCGCCGAGGAAACCGTGGTTTACATGGAGCGAATCCGCCTCGCCGACTCTATTCCTGTGATTTACGAGCGTCGCCACGTCGCCGCAAAGTTATGCCCCAAGATGACCAAGACGGACGCGAAAGGATCTCTCTATGCCTGCTGGACGGAGAAGTGTGGGCTCAACATCACTGGCGCTGACGAGACGATTCATGCGGTCAATGCATCCAAAGAAGAGGCAGATGCCCTGAAGGTAAAAGTCGGGACAGCATGCTTCAAAATCGTCGCCACCGGATACGTGGACGGCGAGACTCCGCTCTGGCACGAAGAAACCTTTTACCGGGCCGATGTCTATGAGTTTAGGAACCGCATCGGTGGACTCTCTGGCCCCCAGTCGGCCATGGGTCAGATCAAGGAGTAAGGCATTCCGACAATCAGTGAACCGCCGACAAGTTCCTCCCAGCTCAAAATGACCGCAACTTCGCCAGCTCGCCCAACTCCTCCGCGCTCAACGCCCGGTCAAACACGGCCACGCCGCCGATCCTGCTGACACGGCCAATAGTGAAGGGACAGCAGCTTTGTATCTCACCGATACTCAAGCTGCGCCGTCGCGGTGCAATCCGCGCTCGCCTTCACACGCAGCCAGTGAGCGGCGTAGCCTTGGGGGAACTCGTGCACGAGGGGCTTGCCGGGATCGACGGTGAAGTGCTGGTAGTCTTGCCATTGGCCGTCGGCGTAGAAGTCCGCTTGGAAGGTGAACTCGACGGGCTGTTTGGCGTCGTGGGACAGGGTGAGGGTTTTCTTGTCGTAGCCGGTGAGGAGATAGGGATCGCTGGGTTCGTTGGCTTTCACGGCGGTGCCTTTCCAGGGTCCGCCTTGGCCCTTGGGCTTGCCCATTTTCCAGAGGTCGTCGATGGCTCCGAACCAGAGTTTGGCCTCGGTGTTGCCGAAGATGTGACCGTCGTGGGTGGCATCGGGCTTCACACCGCTGAGGACGAGCATGCCGCGCCAGACGCAGTAATCGGCGATGGGTTTATTGTGCGTGGTCACGGGCTTCATGCGTTGAAAGTCGGGCATGTTGCGCTGGCCGGAGGGCGAGGTGCCGCCGCGTGGGACTTCATAAAAGGTGCCCTGGTAGTTGGCGAGGTAGCGCTCCTGGATGCACTCGCGAATGCTGCGGGAGGCGGGTGCTTGGCTCAAGGCGGCATCGCCTTTCGGCAGGCGGAAGCGCTGGCCATCGTAACGCGTGACGATGATGGACGCGGCGTCCTCGGTGAACTCGTTTTTCAAGGCGTGAGTGTCTTGCAGCTTGGCGACTTCGGCTGGGGCGTCGGCGGCGTGGAAGGCGAGTTTTTCATCCACCTCGAAGTAGCGGCCATCGCGGGTCAGGAACTGCAAGTTCGTCGTCGGGAAACCAGCGCGGATGATGCCGCTGAGGCTGGTGGCGGCGTCGGAAGCGTTGGCGAGGCCGTTGAAGATCCGCGCCTCGTCTGAAGATGCGTGGCGAGGTGTGGAGAGGTGCAGGAAGGCGGTGGCCACGCAGTCGGTGTTAGCCTTCAAGCGCAACCATTGGGCTTTGAGATCCGTCGGCAGGATGACCGGCGAATAGCCTTGGCCTGGCAGATGGCTGGTGAGGAGTTCATTCCACTGACCGCTGCCTTCTGAGTCGATCTCAAGCGTCAAGGTGACGGCAGCATCGCTGTGATTCACGAGGTGCAGACAGCGCTGCTCGTAACCACCGATGAGGATGGCGTCACTCGGCGTGTTGGCCTTCACTTTGTCCTCCACCCACACACCGCCGCGAGCTTCGGCGGGACCCCATGAAGGCAAGTCGCTGCGTTGAAGGAACTGCATGTTCGAGTGCGGCTGGCCGGGCACGAAGAACGGGATGCCATGCACCGAGGTCGCCTGCTGGCTGAACACGAGTTGGTTATTCCATTTCGCCATGTCGGTGACGGTGACGAGCGTGGACGCGATGTGTCGCAAGCCAGCGCTGTGCCCATCGCGGAAGCCGACGGGCAGTTCGTAGAGGCCGTTGTGCAGGAACATCAATCGCGGGCCATCGCCCACGTCGCAGATGCGCGGCCACTCGGTGTTCGAGCCATGCACGCCATCGGCGGTGTAGCTCGATTTCGGCAGGCGATAGGTCGTCCAGGTGCCGGACTTCTCGCGCACTTTGATGAAAGCCGAGCGCAGGTCCCAGCCGAGTGCCCAGACGGGTTCGTCATCGCTCGTCGCGCCCGAAAGTCCACCGGGTCCGGTGATGTCGAGATGCTGACGCCGCGAGAGGATGCGCCACGTTTGGCCATCCCACTCGCCCAGGTTGCCGATGTCTTCACTGATGTCGCGCCACATCGTCTGCCCGGTGCTGCGCGGTGTCGCGAGCGGTTGATACGGCGTTTGCAAATACTGCCACGTCAGCTTCTCCGTCTCAAACCTCGTCGCTGCGCTGGTGTAGTCCACTTTCCAAAAGGGCGATGGCGCGGGCTCCTCGCCATTCGCCGCGACAAAGAAGCGACCCTGAGCTGTCCACGCACCTTTGTAGTGCCAGCCTGGCAGCGGCTTCTTGAAAAGCTCCGTCACCGCGAGCGAATGCACGTCCACCTCATACACCGCGCCCTCCTGCGTGAGGTAGAGCACCTTGTTCTCCGGGTCCGTGAGATGCCGCGCCAGAGCGGTGAGCCGTCCAGGCAGTTTGTCACGAGGGATGACGCGCACCTTGCCCGCTTCATCAATCGCATACGAAGCGATGAACAACTGCCGCGACTCGCGATGGATCATCCGGCAGGCACTCGTGCCGCCCACGCTCTCGGGCCGGATCACCAGCGACATGTCTGGCAGGATGGCGAAGAGCTTGTCATTGCCGCGTCCAAGGTCGTGGGACGTGTAGGTCGTGCTCCACAGCTTCCCCGCCCACGACACGGCGGCTCCGAGCCCACACTCCATGGACGGCTTCTCGCGCTTCGGGTCCGAGTTGAAGACGGTGAGATGCGGATAGATGCCGGAGACGCTGAGGGGCTCGGCGGCGTGGGAGCAAAATGTCAGAAAAAGAGAGGCGGCCAAGGTGGGTTTCATCAGACGATGATCTTGGCGAGTGACCTGCCATTTTGCCATGTCTCCAGACGACTGATCTTTGGTCTGAATCCGACTCGCTCTCACGCGGCGGCACGCGAGGCATACTCGCCCGGCGTGCATTGCATGAGACGCTTGAAAACCTTGCCAAAATGAGCCGCGTCCGCAAAGCCCACGCGCAGAGCGATCTCGCCCACCGAGTAACGACCGCTCACCAACATGCGGCAGGCATGATTCACGCGAACCCGCCCAAGAAAATCAGCCAACGTGCCATGTGTGTGTTGGCGGAAGAGCCGGCCCAAATGATCCGCATTCACCTTCAGGGCATCAGCCACGCCAGCCAGCGTTATCGGCTCCGCATAATGACACTGCACGAGTTCCATCGCACGCCGCAGCATCACCGGAAACTCCATCGCGGAAATCCATGGCAACCCACCGCGACGAGGCAGGTCATTCTCCAGCGGCACGCCCCAGGCCTCCGCCAATCGCGCCGCCATCAGTGCCACCAGGCGCAACCGAGTACGACGCGGCTCGATCTCCGCTGCTTCGACGCGTGCCGCCTTCTCCATCTGCTCCAAAAACGGCTCCGCAGGCACTCCGCGACGCTGGGCATAACGCCGGATGCGCCGCTGCACCTCCGCCTCGGTGCCGCGAACGATCACCGATCCATAATAGAAAGCCCCAAGCACGCGACCTTTCACCACAAGCGGCTCCACCATGTCTGTGAGTCCAAGGTGGCAGTGCCCGACAAACCCCGCACCGCGCCGGATCAGCACCCGATTGGCCGCATGCTTGTTGTTCAGGCATCCACGCAGCGTGGCTCCCGTCTTCGCGAACACGCAAAACTCACAGCGATGAATCTTCCACTCCTCCGGCAAAGCCAGATCCGGCACCCGCCGTGCCAGCCCCGCCAGATCCGAAAAGCTGATGCGCCAAGGTCCCCCGTCTTCGACGAGGGCAAGAAGTTGTTCGAGGAGCGAGGGCGGCATGAAAAGCAGAACCAAATCAACGCCGACTGCTATTCGGCTTTAGCCGAAGCCACTTTGGAGAGCCTGCCCAGCTCCTCCGCGCTCAGCGCCCGGTCATACACGGCTACGCCGCCAATCCAGCCCGTGAAGCCGACGCTGCGGCTGCTGTGGATGACGCGGCCAATGGTGAAGGGGCCGCCGCTTTGGGCGTCCTTCGGCTTGTAGAGATTGTGCGGATACCACCAGGGGTTCAGGCGCAGCGCCACGAGATCACGAGCGACCTCTTTGCCGCCGCGCAGGGTCACTTCGATCTTCGTGAAGCGATGCTCGCGCAGTTCGACGCGTTCGTCGGCGGACTCGCGCAGCACTTTGACGCTCAGCGGTTCGCCTTCGGGTGGGTTGTAGTATTGATCCTTCGGGAAGGCCTCGTCCTCGCCGTCCTGCTTGCCGGGAAGCTTCGCGTAGTGGCCCTGCATGTAGGCGTTGTAGGCGGAGGAGATGAGTTTGTCCTTCTTCGGGTTGTCGAGCCAGCGATCACCAGAGACACCGTTGAGCCAGCCGGTGAGTTCGTCCTTTTGATGATCAAAGGTCATCGCAAAGCACTGCCATGACTTATCGAGCACCTCGGCCGGTGAATCGGCAGGCACTTCGGGCGATTGCTCGACGGAGTTGCACTTGTGCAGCGCATACTTATTCAGGAACGAACTCGCGCCGTTCTCCGACACATGCCCGCAGGCACTGCCTTGCTTGTTCAGACCGGCGAAGAGCGCGTATTGACGCTGCCCGCGCTCCACCTTCGCGATGGTGGCGGTGCTCTTCTCCTTCAAATCGGTGCCTTCATGCCAAATGCCCGCCAGCGCATGATTCCCACTCTCGCGAATCGCCCACACCACCACCGTGACCGACTTCCCCGCGCCCTTGATGTCCAGCGACGTGTCATGCAGCCGCGAGCGCGGCACGAAGAGGAACGGGCGGAAATCCGGGTCGGTCTCTTTGACGATGCGAATCGCATTTCCGAACGGCCCACGACCCAGCAACGGAAAATCCGCATACGTAGCCTCACGCCCGGCACCCCAATAGTCCTTGATGTAGTTCGCGGCATCCAGCGGGTAGTCCGTCGTGGCTCCCGCAGGCACGTGCGCGGTGAAACGCTTTTGGCCATCCGGCTCCCGCTTCGCAAAGTCCCAGAAGGCGACGAGGCCGGGTGTGCTCGTGACGGTGGCGACAGGTTCGGCGGCAAAGAGTGGATATGCCAGTAGAAGAGACGTGAGGGAAAGGCGAGTGAAGAGGTGCATGCGAAGACGTAGATTCGATTGGCAATCGAATCAAACTCGGGAGCGGCTTCGATTGCCAATCGAAGCTACGGTGCCTGCTCCAGCTTTACATTATCAATGAAGAACGCCGTCTTCGTGGTGCCGAGGGCGCTGAAGAGGAGGTAGGTGGCGGTGTCCCAGGTGGGTTTGCAGGGGATGGATTTGATCTCAGTCTTGGTGCCGTCCTGACGGGTGAGCGTGACGTCATACTTGGCGGCTCCGGTGGTGGCGGTGATTTCGATGCGGAGCCATTCGCCGGGTTTCACGTCGGCCAGCTTCTGGCTGGCGGTGTTGTTGGCGACGAGCGTGCCTTTTTGCCAGCGCAGATACGGGCCAGCGGCGAACTCGCCACCTTTGTTCCGCATCTCGAAGAACCAATCGGCACCGGGTTGAGCCATGATGTCGAAGCTAACGTGGTAGGTGCCGGACTCGGCCCACTTCGGGTAGATGTCGAGGACCGGATCGTAGCTGTTCTTCAAACCGGGCACGTCCTGCACCTTGAGGCTGCGTTTGGAGGCTCCGCCGATGGGGGAGCCGGTTTCATCCGTGACGCCGATGCTTTCGCCTTTGTTCTCGTTGGAGTATTTGGCGTTGCGAATGCCGAGCGTGCCGAGTGATGCACGCTCGAAGCTCTGATCGACTTTGTAAGGCGGCGCGGGCCAGGGTTTGGCATCGGTTTGCCAGTTCGGGTAGTCGTGACCCTTTGCCGCGAGCGTGTGCCATGCGGCGTTGGATTTGCGGACTCCGGCCAAGCTGAGGTCCCAGGGCTTGAAACCGAGCTTTTCGGCCGGTGAGCCGGGTTTGAGGCGGAAATCACGTTTGGCGATGTCTTCGAACATCGGATCGGCAAACTGGCTGCCATTGTCGCGGCCCATCTTGCGCCATTCATCCCAGGTGAAGTGGCTTTTGGTGAGCTTCGCGGGGATTTTGCCGTCGGTGGGCCAGTAGAGGTTTTTGCGGAAGATGAGGCTGTCCTTCGGATCGCCGCGATCGATCTTGTCGAAGAGTTTCCAGTTCCATTCACCGCCATCGAGCAGCGGCGACGCAGGGTCCCACACGACGATGTTGTTCAGGTAGCGGAAACGCAGCCGCGCTTCGTTGCGCGAGGCCTGGATCTGCGCGGAGTTGCCAAAGGCGAAGATGTTGTTCCGCACGGTGTTGAAGTAGCCGTAGTGCTGATGAAAGCCCGCGTTCCACGTGTCGTGCACGAGGTTGTTTTCCATCAGCGTGTCCGTCGCACCTTCATCATTGTAGAGTCCCCAGCCGCCGTAGCGATGGCTGGCGATGTGATGGACGTGATTGCCGCGAATGATAGTGCCCGGCGAGGTGCCAAGGCCGTAAAAGCCGCCCATGTCGCTCAGATACGCCCAGCCGAGATGATGGATGTGGTTGTTCTCAACGAGCGTCTCGCGCGATGCGGTGTCGCCATAGCCCCAGTTCCATCCGGCGCTGATGCCGGTGTAGTAAAAGTCCCCGATATCGCAATGCGTGACCGCGCAATGCTGCGTGTGCGTGAAGACCACGCCGCAAGCGCTGGGATGCAGCCGCCCGCCGTGTTGGATGATGCAGTCATCGACGACGAGGTGATGATTCACCCGCGCATCCGCCGGACGCCCAGTCTCGCCGACATACACACCGCCGCCGCCGAGGTCGTGGAGGCGGCAATGCTTCACTGAAGAGTCCGCGCAGCCGTTTTTGAACCAGATCGCATGCAGGCCGGTGTGCGCGATCTCGCAATTCTCGAAATGAATGCCACGCGAGTCCTCGATCTCGATGCAGCCATCGCTCGTCGTGGCCGCCTGACCGTCGTGCAAACCGTCCGCCGGATACACATGCTGGCTGTATTGAAACGAGATGCCCTCAAAGCGCACATCGTGAGCACCTTTCATCACAAGGAACTTCGTCACCACTGGCGCGATGACTTCCGCCTTCGTCAGGTCCTCGCCGGGCAACGGCAGGTAGAGCACCTCACCCTTCGCCTTGTCGAGAAACCACTCGCCCGGTGCATCCAGCGCAGCGCGGCAGTTCTCCATCCAGAAGCGCTGATCCGGCTCGAACTCGACAAACGGATACCGCGCCCGGCCTTTGATCTGGACGGCGAGCGCTTCGTCGTTCAACGCCTTGATGCGGCACTGACCCACGGCCCAGGCATGCGTCACGGTGATCAGAACGTCGTCGCGCTCGGCCTTTGGGATGGATTTGAGCACATCAAACTGCTCGGTGGGGATGCTGAAGGCATGGAAGTTCATGTTCTCCTTCAAATCCGGAAACACCCCCGCTCCGACGGCCTCGGTGATGTGGTGATAGCCTTTGTTCGGCGAACGAGCCAGCGTGGCGCGGCGGCCATTGATCCAGAGCTGCTCAAACTTCCACGCCTTGTCCGGCAGCGTGGCTCTCCACATCGCTCCGTCTTTGACCCAGCCGGTGATCGGCCTACCAGCCATGAAGACCGCGTTCTTACCACTCCACGTCACCTGCGAGTCGTCTTTACCCAGGGTGATGGTTTCCGTGATCGGATGCACGCCATCCTCGACGACGATACGCACCGGTTTGGGAGCCTTGCGGGCCTCGTCGAGCACGGCGGCGAGGTTGCCGGGCTTCAGGACGATGTCATCGGCTTGGATTGAAAGTGTGAGGGCGAGCAGAACGGCGAAACGTTGCATGGGATTGTGCGTCACACTTGGCAGTGTCATGCAATGGCGCAAGCACGGGCGGCGTTTTCGATGCGCATGAAATGCCTGACGTTACTTTTTTTTGTCACTCTAAGCCTTCACGCGCAGCAGCGTGTGGAGGTGTCGCGGGATTTGTGGATCTCGGCTTACTCGAAGGAGGTGGAGGGGAACAATGGCGGATCGCACCGGCTGAAGCTGAAGGGCATCCAGGAGTTCTTCCTCATCGACTTTGATCCGGTGCCGCTGCGCGGGAAGAAGATCACCCAAGCGCAACTGCATGTGCATCTCGCGTCGCCGGAGGCGCCGCTGCGGCGCACGACGGTCTCCACGATCTCGCAGGACTGGGCGGAAGGCACGGGCAGCAGCTACGCGAAGACGCCGGGTGCGAGTTCCTTCGTATGGGCAAAGACGGGCGAGCTGCGTTGGGGTAAAAACGAGCCGGACATCACCAGCGTCGTCTGCGGTGAAGGCGGATCGCTGTGGGGCTTTGGCGACGCCTCCGTGCCGGATGCGGAGGGCTGGCAGGTCATTCCGATCTCGCCCGAGGTGGCTCAGGCACGACTCGATGGCCGCTCGCACGGCTTTTACGTCATCGACGACATCGGCAACGAATACACACGCGATGGCAACGCGGTGAAGTTCACGAATTTCGTGAATCGCTACGTCTCGAGCCGTGAGGACAAACGCATTCACAAGCCTTACTTCACCCTCTGGCTTGAAGATGGCGCGGTGGAGGCACCGAAAGTCGTCAATCAGGTCTATCCGGACGCCGCAGCCACTTTGCCGCCTGTGCCGGCCATTTCGGCCGTGAAACCGACTTTGCCCTCGAAAGACGTTTTCGGCCGCGAACTGGCTTCGACACACTTTTTTGCCGCGAAGGGCGAAACGATCGGTTTTTCGGTCACGGGCAAACCGATCGTCAAGGCGTCCGAATTGGGTGTGAAGCTCTACTCGATGCCGAAAGTCGGTGGAATGCATGATCCGCTCGTGCCGGGCGATGATTCCAAAAGCGAAGACACCTTCATTGAGCTGCACGTGCCGAAAAGTATCCCCGCAGGCACGCACGGCGGCACGGTGACGGTGAATGGCACCGTGATGCCCTTCACCATCACGGTTTGGAACTTCACGCTGCCGGATCGCCTGTCGTTCCTGCCGCAGATGAACGCTTACGGCCTGCCGGGGCATGTGCGTGACTACTACCGGCTCGCGCATGAGCATCGCGTGGTGCTGAATCAGCTCCCGTATGGCTGGACGGGCAAGGTGGACGAGCCCGCGCCGAAGCTCGGTGGCGATGGGAAGTGGGATTGGACGAAGTTCGATGCCGAGTTCGGGCCGTTGCTTGATGGCAGCGCCTTCGCCGATCTGCCGCGCGGCGCGGTGCCGGTGGACGCGTATTACCTGCTGCTGAACGAGAACTGGCCGATGAAGCACGACGAGCACTTCAAAAGCGGCTACTGGATCGAGAGCGCGTTCGATGACGCCTACTGGACGCAGTTCCGCGCGATGGCGGCGGAGATTGCGAAGCATCTCGAAGCGAAGGGCTGGACCGAGCCGATGTTTGAGTTCTACCTCAACAACAAGTTGTACTTCAAAAAAGACGACTGGCGGAAGTGCACCGCAGCATGGATTTTCGACGAACCGGTGCATACGCAGGACTTCTGGGCCATCCGCCACTACGGCCGCGAATTCTGGAGCGCCGTCGCGCCTTATCCAAAGGTGAATCTCACGTATCGCGCCGATATTTCCCGCCCGCAGTGGCAGCGCGAGCTGCTCGATCACTGCGTGAACGTCGAAGTCGTCAGCGGCGTGCTGCGCGACTACTGGCCGCGCATTCAGCGGCGCGCCGAAGCCTGCGGAAACCTCTACTACATGTATGGCGGCGCGAATGTCATCGGAACACCGAACATCGCGAACGCCGCGTGGTGCGTCGAGGCCTGGTCGGTCGGCGCGGACGGCGTGGTGCCCTGGAACACCATCGGCAAAGACGACGCGTGGCAAACGCCCGACGAACTCTCCGTGCTCTACCCGACCGCGAACGGCCCTGTGCCCAGCCTGCGCTTGAAGACCTTCCGCGCCGGCCAGCAACTCGTCGAGTATCTCACCCAATACTGCGCCGTCAGCGGCGAAAGCCGCGAGAGCGTCATGGCCGCCGTGCGTGCCATTCCGGGCCTCAGCGCGACCTTGGTGAAGAAGAACGAGGAAGACGCCGGCAAGTCGCAGTTCGGCAAAGACACGCAACCTGCCTTTGAAGCACTGCGCATGTGCCTTGGAGCCTATCTCGATGCCAAAGCGCCTGCGCCGAAGGATCGCTGGCATGATCCGCGCCCTGCGCGGCCCGATTTGAAGAAGGCGCGGGAGATCGTGCCGCTAGCAGTGCCGTGAGCGATCCAAAGTTGATGCCGTGGATGAAGGCTGGAGCCGCGACGCACGTTTCTTGACCGCCCGTTATCTTTGTCCACAACACCATGATCATCGACGTTCACTCCCACGCCTGGAACTTTCCCGCCGACTTTTCCGACGATTTCATCCATCAAGCGGGCCGTGCACGACCGGGCGTGAAGGTGGACATGAGCGCGACGTATGAGGCGTATCGTGCCTCGGCTCCAGAGGACACCACGACGATCGTTTTTGGCGGCAAGGCAAAGCTCAGCGGACTGTGGGTGGATGACAAAACGGTGGCGGAATACGTGGCGCGGGATGCGCAGCGCTTGATCGGCTTTTTGTCCGTCGATCCGACGCAGGACGGCTGGGAGCGCGAGATGCGTGCGGGACACGAGGAGCTCGGCCTGCGCGGCATCAAGCTGCTGCCGATGTATGCCGGTTTCAGCCCCGACGATCCGAAGCTGGAGCCGTTGTGGCAGTATGCGGAGAAAAAAGGCCTGCCGGTGCTTCTGCACATGGGCACGACCTTTATCGCGCAGGCGCCGCTGGCCTTCACCCTGCCGCGTTTGATCGAACCCGTGGCGCTGAAGCATCCCGGCATGAAGATCATCCTCGCGCATCTTGGCCATCCGTATGAAGGCGAGTGCCTGGTGACGATCCGGAAGCACGAGAACGTCTTCGCCGACGTGAGCGCGCTGCATTACCGACCGTGGCAGTTCTACAACTCGCTCATGCTCGCGCAGGAATACGGCGTGTGGCACAAGCTGCTCTTCGGCACGGATTTTCCCTTCACAACGGTGAACGCCAGCATCGACGGCATCCGCAAGCTCAACGACATGCTCGAAGGCACGAACCTGCCGCGGCTCGATGTGACTCAAATCGAAGCGATGATCAGGCGCGACAGTTTGAAGCTGCTGGGGCTGGAGCGGTGAGCCGCTTCATGGTTTCAAACACGGCGTAGCGGACACGAAAGCCGGATAAATGCCGGACTCGCGGCGTTTTACCACCACCATGAAGACACTCATTCTACCCATCGTCGCCTTGACGCTCATCAGCACGGCCACTGCTCCGGCCCAACAGCCGAAGGAGAATCCACAGAAGACCATCGAAGAACTGCAGGAGCGCAGCCGTGACGCGAAGGCAGCCGGACGGCTCGACGAAGCGAGGGAGCTGGCGGGACGCGTCGAGAGCCTCCGCAGCGAGCATGAGGGCATGAAGAGACCCACGCGGCCATTCGAAAAAGGCGGTCCTAAGCCGGAACGACCTCCGGAGGCGGAGCGGATGGAGCACGTCATGCAGGCCATCCAGCATCTGCGCGCCGCCGGTTTGCACGAGCCTGCCAAGAGCATCGAAGGAATCGCCCAGCACATGCGGCGGGAAATGGAGGAAAGAATGCGGCATGAGCATGCGGAAGGCCGGGCTGCGGAACTGGAAGAAATGCGCCAGCAGATGCGCCGCATGGCCGAGCAGATCGAGAAGCTGCAAGCGGAGCTGAAGAAGCGCGGCGAGTAACCGCTGCCGGCCCGCGACAGCAGCCGTGCTTGTGCATGGGCGCTTCCCGTCATTAACATGGTCTGGAATCCGCTACCTGCCCAGGCATCCCATGAGCACCTCCTCCTCCGCATCCAAACCTTCGAAGGGCTGGCAACCGCCGACGCTGGAGGAGATGCAGACCATGCTGCCGCAGTATGAGTTTGTATCCCTGCTGGGACGGGGCGGCATGGGAGCGGTTTACAAGGCGGTGCAGCTTTCCCTGGACCGCGTGGTGGCCGTCAAGGTGCTGCCGGGGGATTTAATCGACGATACGGACGCGCAGTTCGCCGAGCGCTTCAAGAACGAGGCGCGCACGATGGCGAAGATGAACCACCCGGCGATCGTGAACCTGTGGGACTTCGGGGAGACGCAGACCGGGCTGCTGTTCATCGTGATGGAATTCATCAACGGCACGGACGTGTCCAAGATGATCGGCGCGCAGGGCCGGCTTCCGGAGGATTATGCCCTGTCCATCACCGCCCATGTGTGCGACGCGCTGCATTATGCGCACGCGCGCGGGGTGATTCACCGGGACATCAAGCCGGCGAACATTCTGATCAACATGGAGGGTGCGGTGAAGGTGGCCGACTTCGGCTTGGCGAAGCAGAGCGACGCGGGACTCAGCGGGCTGACGAAGACGAACATGGCGATGGGCACGCCGGATTTCGTGGCGCCGGAGGCGCTGTCTCCCGGCACGGTGGTGGACGGACGCGCGGACCTGTATGCGGTAGGCGTGATGCTGTTTCAGATGCTGACAGGCGAGATCCCACGCGGCATCTGGAGCCTGCCCGGCACGAAGGTGGGCACCGATCCGCGGTTTGATGGCATCATCACGAAGGCGATGCAGACGGATCGCGAGGTGCGCTATCAAAGCGCGGCCGATCTACGCCGCGATCTCGACACGATCCTCACCCTTCCGCTATCTGCGCTCATCGCGCAGCAACAAGCCGCTGCCGAGGCCGCCGCACGCGCCACTCAGGCGCAGAAGCAAGCGGATGTGGCCGGCAAGAGCCAGCCGCAGCGGCGGATGCCGCAACAGTCGGACCATCACCACACTCCGCCACCAGAGCCGAAGAAATCGGGCATGGGCATGATGATTGGCCTGCTCGCTTCGCTGGCCATTGTCGCGGTCGGTGCGTTCATAGCGTTGAAAAAGCCGACGCCGCCTGCGGGGGTTGACGCAGCTTCGACGGACGAAGCTGCGTGGGTGGACATGATTCCGCTCCTGAAGTCTCCGTTGACTGTCACAGGTTTGCCGAACCGCGATTCGGATGGGGAGTGGAGCCTGGCCTCCAGCGCAGTCTCAGTGAAGGGCGCAGGGCCGCATGTCGCCGTGTCGCTACCGGTGGACATGCCGGCGTCCTATGATCTGACCCTGAAAATGACCACAGAAGGTCTCGGCATCTCGCACATGGGCGTGTTGGTTCCTGTCGCCGGGCGCATGATCAAGGTGAACACCATCCAGCGGCACGATGGCAGCACGGATGGGATCACGACCATCGTCAAGGTCGCAAAAGGCACGCCGAATCCAGAATATTTCAATATCACGCCTTCCTTTCTCAAGGCCAATGAGGAGCGCTTGGTGGAGATCGCCGTGCGGGCCGGTGGTGACCAGGCTAGCCTATCGGTGAAGGCCGATGGGCAGAGCGTGTTTGAGTGGTCGGGTCCGCAGGACAAGCTCATGGACGACGGCGAGCACAGTCCCTACAGTCCCCGGGGCAAGGTCGCACTCACCGCCAGCATGAGCGCGAACGCCACCTGGCGAGAGGTGCGCTACCGTCCTGTGACCGCTGCTGCGGCGGTGCCCATTGCCGCGACGCCTCCGGCTGCCAGCATGGAGTCTGAACTTACGATGCCGGTGAATGCACCGGCTCCCATTGCGAGCCTGCCCGCCACCGGCTGGCAGTCGCTCCCGTCCGACGCCGTGCAGGCCGATGGCTGGGGCAAGCTGACCAAGGCCACTTTCGCTCCCGGCAATCCGCCCGACATCGCTCTGCGCGCCCGGCTGCGCTTCGCGCCCAACAGCGCTGGCATTTCGGCGCAGAGCACCAATGCCGTCGGTTCCTACCGCGCTGAGATCAATGGCAAGGGTGACGCCGTGATGCTTCACCGGGATTCGCCTGACGCTGCCGAGCGGAAACTGCTCGCGCAGGCCAACCTCTCTACGCCGCTGACTCCGGGGCAGGAATACGTTCTCGCTGTCGCCTCCGTGGGAGATACCGTCTCGGTCCATGTGGACGGTCGTCCGCTCCTGAGCGAGCGCCTCCCCAAGCTGCCCGGCAGCGTGGTGCTTTGGACGCGCAGCCCCGTGGACGTGCGCGATATCCAGTGGCTGGCCCTGACCCCCGAAACAACGCCCACACCCGTGATGCCCTCAACATCCGCGAACTCGATCAGCCAACTCGCTGGCCTCGACACGGCAAAAAGCACGATCTCCGGTGAGGCGGACCTACTCGCTCTGGCGGATGTCTCCAAAGATGCCGTTGGCGGCATCTGGCGCCGTGAAGGCACGGATTTGCTTGTGGAGCCGGATCCCGCCGCAGACCCCAAGGTGGCGGTTCGCTTCGCTTTCATGTTGCCCGTGCGGGTGAAGGGATCCTATCAAATGGAGGTCGAGTTCACCAAGCATGGACCTGCGGGGACGGTGACCCTGCTTCTCCCGCTCGCGGCCGACCGCAGCGTGGCAGCGCAGTTGCAGGAGTTCACCCCCTTCGCTGGCCTGGTGTTTGTTCGTGGCACCACCACCAGGGATGCAGACAATCCCACGCGCACACCGCACCAACTGGAAAATGGTCGCCGCTACCGAGCCAAAGCATTGGTTCGTCTGAACGGCGATCAAGCCGACATCGCCGTCACCATCGAGGACAAGCCACTCTTCCAATTTCAAGGCCCGATCACGGATCTCGACAGCCGAAATTTTGCACTGGAGGATCAGGCGCGTCCAGGCATGAAAAGCATCGACCCAGTGACGTGGCACAGGATTCGCATCAAACCGCTGGACGGAGGAATTCTCTCCCTGGTGAGAGCCGGCGATGCACCGGGCGGTGCACAGACTCAAGCAGACCCGTATCTCGCCAAACTCGAGTCCGGCTTCCAGACTCGTTATCAGGCCGACGCACAGAAGCCCTTCGAGACCGCGCTCGCCGCGCTGAACCAAAGCTACGTCGCCAACGGAATCGCTCGTGCTCGTGCGGCGGCGAAGGCCAAGGGTAGCTTGGTCGAAGTTACCGCCTTGGATGCGGAGAAGACCGCCATCGAGAGCGGCGCGGGCGTGCCTGCCAAAGACGCGGCGGACACACCCGAGCCTCTCAAAACGCTGCGCGGCACCTATCGTGTGGCTTTGGCAAAACTGGAGGCGAGCCGCGTCAACACCGCCGCGCCGCTATACGACCTCTATTTGAAAGCGCTTGATGCCCGCATCGCCGAACTTACCAAGGCCAACAAGATCGCGGAAGCGAAGCAGATAAGTACCTGGCGAGAGGAGATAGCCGCGAAACGTGACGAGCCGGCTGCCGCGCTCAAGACCTCCGTCACCCCCGCGCCCACAAAGGCTGCCACGCCGGGCGGCGACCCGCGCAAAGCCGCTGAATATCTCGTGAGCATGGGTGGCAGTTGCGTCCTGCTCCAGGAGGGAAGGGAGATCCGTGTGCAGTCGGCGCAGGACATTCCCGCAGGAGAGTTCGACCTCGTGGAGTTGACGCTCGACAGCTCCAAACCCGGCCTTCCGCAGCCGAAAGAAGCGGACTTTGAAGTCTTCAACGGACTCACCAAGCTGCGGGCGGTGCACATGTTCTACACACCGCTCTCAGATGCGGCTTTTGCCTTTCTGGCAGGCAATCCGGAGCTGACGAGCCTCACACTGGCGCAAGTGCCTGTGTCCGACAAAATCCTGTCACACATCAACGGCCTCACGCAGCTCAAGAACCTTCAGATCTACCACGCCAGGGACTTCACCGGCAAGGGATTGGCTAAAGCCGCTTTTTTGCCTGAGCTGGTGACAATCTATTTCTACGACACCCAGTTTGATGATGCGAGCGCCGCCGCCTTGGCCGCCTGCCCGAATGTTCAACGACTGCATCTATTCAATACCCCCGTCACCGACCGGGGATTCAAAACGATCCAAACACTCAAGAGCCTCAGCTGGCTCACCGTCAGCGGGACCCAGGTCAGCAGCGCCGACATTGAGAAGTTCAAGGAGGCGAACCCCCAGTGCAAGGTGGACTAAAACCCCGGCTTGCTTTGACTCACTCGAAACTCTTTCCCAATCCGGCTCCCACCTGACATGAGTACCTCATCCGCCTCCTCCAGTTCCAAACCTTCCAAAGGCTGGCAGCCGCCGACCTTGGAAGACATGCAGGCGATGCTTTCACAGTATGAATTCATCTCACTGCTCGGCCGTGGTGGCATGGGTGCGGTTTACAAGGCTCAGCAGATCTCGCTACAGCGCAGTGTCGCGATCAAGGTGCTACCGGGGGATTTGATCGACGATCTGGAGGCGAACTTTGCCGATCGTTTCAAGAACGAGGCGCGCACGATGGCAAAGCTGAACCATCCCGGCATCGTGAAGGTCTTCGACTTCGGAGAGACGCAGACCGGGCTGCTCTACATCGTCATGGAGTTCATTGACGGCACCGATGTGTCCCAAATGATCCGCTCCAAGGGCAAGCTGCCGCAGGACTACGCGCTGGCGATCACCGCGCACGTCGGCGACGCGCTGGCTTACGCGCACAAGAACGGTGTCATCCACCGCGACATCAAACCGGCCAACATTCTCATCAATCAGGAAGGCACGGTGAAGGTGGCGGACTTTGGCCTCGCCAAAATGGATGCTCCCGGCCAGCGCGGCCTGACGAAGACCAACATGGCGATGGGCACGCCCGATTTCGTGGCACCCGAGGCGCTTTCTCCGGGCACCGTGGTGGACGGACGCGCGGACTTGTATGCGATGGGCGTGATGCTTTACCAGATGCTCACGGGTGAGATCCCACGCGGCATGTGGTCGATGCCGAGCACGAAGGTGGGCAGCGATCCGCGCTACGATGCGGTGATCTTGAAAGCGATGCAAACGGACCGCGAGCTGCGCTATCAGGATGCGACGGAAATTCGCCGTGATCTCGATGTGATCATGACGCAACCGCTCAGGAAGGAGGAGCCGAAACCGGCTGCCACACCGGCGCAGCAGCCAGTGGCCAACCGACCCAGCGGAGCTCAGCCGCAAGCGGGTCCGCGTGGCTCACGGCCCATGCCGCAGGGGCAGAACCGGCCACCTGCGGCACCACCGGTGAAGAAAAAATCCAACGACGTGATGATCTACCTCGTCGCGATTGTGGTGATCGGCGGGCTGGCAGGTCTCTTCATGCTTTCAGGTGGAAAGCAGCCAGCCAAGCCGACTCCTGATGTGACTGCTGACGACGTCGGTCAGCCAAAGCACACCATACCGTCGGCAAACTCATCGCCCCCCACTGTGACGGGACCGGTGAATCTGATCGCCCTCGTGGATGCCAAACGCGACGCGATCAAGAGTGAGTGGGAAGTGCGCGGTCGAGAGCTGGTGCTGAAACGAACTCAAGGGCCGCAACTCCTCGCTTTTCGCCACACGCCACCTGAAGAGTACGACTTCGAGATTGAATTCACCCTCAAAGAGGGCGTCTCGGAAGCCAGCCAGATTATTCCACTGCAGGGCAGATCCATTCTATGGAAGATGGGATTCAAAAACACAAATCCGACGCTGTTCGGCTTTGGCCCACTGTTGGACGGTGTGCCATTCGATGTTCCGACTCGCCAGGACGCTGTGATTAAAAGACCACGACTGTTGTCAGGTCAGCGCTATCGCAGCCTGGTCGAGGTGCGCAAAGGCTCCCTGCGCGCCCTGATCAATGGTCGTGAAGTGCTGAAGTGGAGTGGCGATTTCAAACGGCTCGGCGGCGTTGCCGATTATGTCATGCCGGATCCCAAGTGCCTCGGTATCGGCGGTTGGAGCGGTGGCATCATCTTTCACAAGGCTGAAGTCCGTGCGCCGGGTTCGGTGCCAGTCGTGGACACCACGCCTGCCGCACCCGCAACGGACCGCGCTTGGCGGCCCGTCTTCACCGAAGCGTTGAAAAAAAACCCAAGCGTCAACGAGCTTCCGGATGGCTGGATGCGCATCTCAAAGACTTATCTTAATGCTCCAAACGGCAAGGACATGGCCATCCGCGCACGCATGCGCTTCACAGGCGGCACTTACGTCTGGCCTATCCGTTTTCGCGATGCCTCGAAGAACGGACTGATGCACTACGGACTGAGCATCACTCGCGAGGGCAAGTTTCTGCTCTTTCGCCGTGTCATGGTGGCCGGCAAATACACCAGCGATGAAAAATCGCTCATGGAGGTCCAAGCGCCGCGTCCTTTTGCCGAAGGCACCGAGTTTGATCTCGAAGTCGCCGCCCAGGGGGATCGTCTCCTGGTAAAGCTCGACGGTGAGCCGATCATTGATGTGCGCGACACCTTCCATCAGGGCGTGCGCACTCAGTTTGGTGGCGACACGGCTACTGTTGAGTTCAAGAACCTCGAGTGGCGTCCGTTGAGCGCCGGTGGAGGCGAGGCCGGTGCGCCTGCCCAGGCGGCGGTGCCGGCTCGTGCTGCGGCTGGCGTGGATGTGGCCACCCGCCGGGAGGCCTTGACCGCCGCCTTGAAATCGGGTGTCGTCGATGCCCTGGCTGCGCTGACGGACCTGCCGGCGGACGAGACTTTTGTGTGGGAAAAGTCAGCGGATGGCGTGGCCGTGAAGTTCCTGACCGACCCCGGCCCGTACAAGGGCTGTCTGGCGCTTCCGGTGGAGCTTTCTTCCGATTACGTGGCGGAGGCGTGGTTCACGATTCCCCAGGCGGGCGAGCATGTCGGGGTGACGATCCCGGTGGGTGATGGCCGCCAGACGACCTGCTGGATCTGGCCCGGAGACGGCGGCTGGGCCGGTCTGGGCAAAGTGGACGGGCACGATCCGCAAGCCCCCGAGATCGAAAAGGGCTGCTCCTCCCGGTTTCAACTGCCTGCCAACGAACTCACCCACATGCGCACCGAGGTGCGACGCACGCCGGGGAGTGTGGAGATCCGCTTCAGTCTGAACGGCGTCCAAATGGCGCATTACAAGGGGCCGACGAGCCGTCTGATCACGAGCACGGCATGGCGTTTGGAGCCGAAGCCGGAGCTGCTGCAAATCGGCGCCCGGCAGGCCACCTTTCATCGTGTTGTGATCCAGTCCGTGAATCATGAAGCCGAAGAACGGGCGCGGATCATCGCCGCCGACCCGCGACTGACGAAGCTCGACGAGGGCTTCAGGGCCCGTTACGAAAGCGATGCGAAGAAGCCCTTCGAGGCCGGTCTGGACGCTCTGAACCGGGGGTATGTGGAAAAAGGACTCGCCCGCGCTCGCGCGGCGGCGCAGGCAGGCGGCCGGTCTGCGGAAGTCGCCGCTCTGGATGCCGAAAAAGCGTTGGTCGAGAATGGGCGGGATCTTCCAGCAGAGGATTCCGCCGAGACGCCCGAGACACTCCAAACGCTGCGCGGCACCTACCGCGCGGCTTTCACAAAGCTGGAGGCGGAACGCGAAACCACGGTGACGAAACTGCAGGAAGTTTACGTGAAGGCACTGGACGACTACGTGGTCGAGCTGACCAAGACCGACCGGATCGCCGATGCTGGAAAAGTGCAAAGCCTGCGTGAAGCGCTCGCCAAAATGAATGCGGCAGAGCTTGTCGGCAGTCAGTCCTTCTGAGCCGACACAAAGGCGATCTCTATTCCAATTTCCTAAGTCACATCTTGTTCATTTGCCAAGATGAGCTTGTGGTCGGGTCGATACTCCGGTTAGGATGGTCTGAAATCCGCTTGTTCGGAGGCACATCCTATGAGCACCTCATCCGCATCCTCCAGTTCCAAACCCTCCGGCGGCTGGCAGCCGCCCACGCTGGAGGAAATGCAGGCCATGCTGCCGCAGTATGAGTTTGTGTCCCTGCTCGGTCGCGGCGGCATGGGCGCGGTTTTCAAGGCGGTGCAGGTCACGCTGGACCGCCCGGTGGCCATCAAGGTGCTGCCGGTCGATCTCGTCGCGGATGATGACTCTCAGTTCGCCGAGCGCTTCAAGAACGAGGCGCGCACGATGGCAAAGATGAACCACCCGGCCATCGTCAACGTGTACGATTTCGGCGAGACCAACACCGGCCTGCTCTACATCGTGATGGAGTTCATCGACGGCACGGACGTGGCGCAGATGATCGCCACGCAGGGCAAGCTGCCGGAGGACTACGCGCTGTCCATCACCGCGCACGTCAGCGACGCGCTGAACTACGCGCACACGCAGGGCATCGTGCACCGCGACATCAAGCCGGCGAACATTCTCATCAACATGGAGGGTGCCGTGAAGGTGGCGGACTTCGGACTCGCCAAAGCAAACGATCCGAGCCAGAGCGGCATTACGAAGACGAACATGGCCATGGGCACGCCGGACTTCGTGGCGCCGGAGGCCTTCATCCCTGGCGTGCCGCTGGATGGCCGTGCCGATCTGTATGCGATGGGGGTGATGCTCTACCAGATGCTCACCGGCGAGATCCCGCGTGGGATCTGGGCGCTGCCAGGGCAGAAGCTCGGTACCGATCCGCGCTTTGATGCCATCATCACGAAAGCGATGCAGACGGATCGCGAGCACCGCTACCAGAGCGCGATGGACCTGCGCCGCGATCTGGACACGATCCTCACCCTACCCCGGGCCGCACTGGAAGCCCAGCAGCAGGCCGAGGGTGCGGCCCGCGCCACGCAGGCGCAGGCGCAGGCGCAGGCGCAGAGGCAGGCGGCCAGCGGACCGCAAAGACGGCCCGTGAGCACCCCCGACCCGGTTGAGGTCCCGCTGCCCGTTAAAAAGTCCAGCCTCGGCCCCGTCATCGGCATCGCTGCCACCGTCTTGCTCATCGCAGGGATGGTCTATGTGCTGCGGCCGCCTGCGAAGCAGCCCGCGCCAGTCACGGCGTCAGCCGACTCCAAACCTTCGGATTCGGGTGCTCCGGCTCCCACACCGGTGGCTGCTGGCACCACGGACCCCGCTGTTTTTTCCGATTTTGCCCCGACGGCCCAATGGCGTGATGAACTGGCAGGCACGGGTTCCTGGGGTCCGGCCTGGCAGCTCGCTGGCAATGAGATGCACGTCGTGGAGTCCAAGAATGCCATGCGCGTCTTTGCCGACCTGCGTCAGGACTCCGCGCTGCGTGTCCGCTTCCGTTCACAAAGCGACGCCGCCTGGCTGGACCTCATTCAGCGCCTCAACAAAGTAGGCATCGGGCCGCGTTACGTGATCACTCTGTGGACCAAGGAAAACCTCGGCGGCTCGCTGGATGTTCTTCCCCTCAAAAAAGATGGGGAAAGGCGCACATTGGCTCCGTTGAAGAGCCAGCCACCGTTGGGCACCGGCACCGAGCACACCGCCGAACTCTACGCCATTGGCGACCGCCTGAGCTTCTTCTTTGACGGGCAGTTGATGGGCGAAGTTCAGGACAGCACTTTTAGCGAAGGCTACCCGGCTGTTTATGCCAGTCATGGCATCGAACTCATCCGCGTGGAGACGGCCGTGCTCGACCGGCAGAACTCGGAGCCACCACCCACCGAGGTGCTCGTCTTCGGCGGCAATCGCTACCAGTTCTCGCCCGAAAAACTGACCTGGGAGGAGGCCAAAGCCAAGGCGGCAGCCGCAGGCGGTCATCTGGCCACGATCACCAGCCCGGAGGAAAACCAATGGGTCTTGGACACCTTTGTCTCCCGGTTGCAGGGGAACCTCTCCCTATGGCTCGGCGGCACTAAGGACAATCCTACCCAGGCATGGACCTGGATCACCGGCGAGCCCTTCACCTTCACGGCTTGGGGCACGAACGAGCCAAGCGTAAATCTCGATGAAATCGCGCTCTGTTTCTCACGCCAGAGCAAAGGTTGGGGAGACATCCGCACCAACGGCATGGGGCAGGCGGACCGCCGTGGCGGCTATCTCATCGAATGGGACGACGCCGGCAGCGGGAAAACTCCGCCCGTGATGCCCGCAGCTCCGCTACCTGCGACGGGCGGTGCGGTGGATCTCCTCGCCCTCGTGGATGTGGAGCGCGATGTTGTGGTGGGTCCCTGGGAGATGACGTCGGAAGGCCTGGCGCTGAAGTGGGAAAAGGGACGAGCTGTGAATGTGCTGGAATTCAACCACAGCGCCCCGGAGGAATACGACTTCGAGATTGAATTCACCATCAAGGAGGGCTTGAGCGATGTCAGCCAGTTGCTGCCCGTGAAGGGGCGGACCGTGCGGTGGAAGATGGGGCACGGATTCGTTCCTCTTTATTCCTTTGGTCCGAATCTGGATGGCAAACGGGCGGATGACTCCGAACGCACAGAGGCGATCGCGAAACGTGCGCACTTGAAGTCCGGCCAGCGCTACCGCAGCACGGTGCAGGTGCGCAAAGACTCCCTGCGAGCCCTGATCGACGGCGAGGAGGTTCTGCGGTGGAGCGGCGACCTCGAGCGTCTGGGGGACGAGGCTTCCACCACAGTGAAGAATGGCGCCCATCCCGGACTGGGCAGCTACTCCGCGTTTGTCATCTTCCACAAGGCAGAGCTGCGGCCGTTCATGGCCGTTGTGCCTGTTCCGCCTGATCCAACGCCCGTGATGCCTGCCGCCGCGACTGCTGCCGCGCCGCCTGTGGATCCGCACCTTGCCAAACTCGAAGCCGGCTTCACCGCCCGCTACGAATCCGACGCCCAGAAGCCCTATCTCGCCGCCATCGCCGCGCTGAACCGGAGCTACATCGACAACGGCATCGCCAAAGCGCGTGCCGCCGCACAGGCTAGGGGCAGCCTGAAGGAGGTCGTCGCCTTCGACGAGGTGAAAGCGCACATCGAGCGTGGCGAAGGCGTGCCCGACGCGGATGAACCGGGCACTCCCGAATCGCTCAAATCCCTCCGCGCCATTTATCGCACCGCGTTAGCCAAAATCACCGCCGAACGCGATGCCAGGGCCGTGCCGCTCTACGACATCTACATCCGCGCCTTGGAGGATTACACGGGAGAGCTCACCAAGGCCGGCAAACTCGACGCGGCACAAAATGTCAAAAACGTTCGTGACGAGATCGCCCTGCGAAAACCACAGTCTGTGACCTCACCCGTCGCGGCTTCCCAGCCCGTCCCTGAACCAGCACCGCCGGCAGCGGTCGCTTCCGTCCCTGCCGCGATGCCCAGCCTTCCCGCAGGCGGCAGTTCCTGGCGCATGGCCGCGCTTTTCCTCGTCAACAACGGCGGCTCCTGCCAGGTGGTCAAAAACGGTGCGGGCAAGAGCGTCGCCACGGAAGCAGACATCCCCTCCGGCCGCTTCGACATCACGGAGATCCACCTTGAACGCCTCAACTCCGTGCTGCCGCCCCTGAAGACGGAGGACTTGCAGCCGCTCAACGGCCTGCGTGATCTTCGCCGCGCCCATTTTCGCCCCGTGCATCCCGGACTCGATGACGCGGCCTTCGCTTTCCTCGCGAACAATGACGACCTCGACTGGCTCAACCTCGAAGGCGTTCCGGACGTCACGGATGGCGTGATCACTTACATCGCCCCGCTCAAAAAACTCGACTACCTCTCCATCCGGAACGCCACCAAGTTCACCGGTCAGGGTTTGAACAAAATCACAGGCACCGGCTCCATCACCAACCTCGAGCTGCCCGTCTGCGGGATCACCGATGCGGGAATGAAAGCCATCGGTTCCTTCAAAAAACTCGGGCACCTTTTCGTCACTTCCACCGAGATCACCCCCGCCGGTTTTGCCGCCATCACCGGCATCAAGACGCTCACCTCCCTCAACTTCAGCGGCACCGCCTTCGATGACGAAGCAGCCGGAGTCATCTCCGGCATGACCCACCTGGCGAATCTGGACCTGGGCGGCACGAAGATCACCGACGCCGGCCTCGCGAAGCTCAAATCCCTCAAAAAACTCGTCAGTCTCAACCTCGGCGGCAGCGCCGTGAGTGTCGAAGCTGCGGCGGAATTCCAAAAAGCCATGCCGCAGTGCCGGGTGAACCGCTGACCCGCTTGCGAGTTGTATTTGTGCCTCGCGCCTGCGCCCCGTCGCGTTCTATTTCGTCTTCGACTTGCGGCAGGCATCGCTGCAAAAGCGCACATGCTCCCAGTCACGCTCCCATTTCTTCCGCCAGGTGAAGGGCCGTCCGCAGGCGGCGCAGGTCTTCTGCGGCAAGTGCTGTTTTTTCACACCATGCACGGCTTCACGCGCTGAATTCCGTGCCGCTGGCGACGGCTTCCCATTTTTCGGCCTCACGGGTCAGCGCCGCCGCTTTGTCTCGCAGCTTTTTCACCACATACTTGCCCAGGGGAAAGTGCAGCGGCGCTTCGCCGTCGAGCACCATCTGCACGATCGCCGCCGCCGCCTTCGCCGGATCGCCGGGCTGCTTGCCGTCCATCGAGGCGAGGAATCGGGCGAATTTTCCGGAACTGGCCTGGTAGTCAGCGATCTCGCCGGCTGCCTTGTCCATGCTGCGGGCGATGAAGTCCGTCCGGAACGGTCCCGGCTGGACCAGCGTGATCTTGATGCCCAGCGGGGCAAGTTCCAGCCGCAAACTCTCGCTCATCAGTTCCAGCGCCGCCTTGGCCCCGCCGTAGATGCCGAAGCCGGCGTAGTTCGAAATGGCCGCGGCTGCGCTGACGTTCACGATGTGGCCGCTTCTCCGCTGTCGCAGCCCGGGCAGAGCCGCACGGATGACGTTCAGCGGGCCAAAGAAGTTCGTTTCCATGTTTTGGCGGATCTGTTCGTCGCTGCACTCCTCCACCGCGCCGATCAGGCCGTAGCCCGCGTTGTTCACCAGCACGTCCACGGGTCCCGCGGCAGAGATGGCCTCGCGCACGTTTTCCGGATCAGTCACATCCAGAGCCATGACCTCACAGCTTCCGGCTTTTTCCAGATCTGCGATGCTGCGCACATCCCGGGCGGTGGCGATGACGCGCTGTCCTGCGGCCAGCGCCGCCTCTGCGATCGCACGACCGAAGCCGGACGAACAACCCGTGATGAACCAAGTGGAAGATTTTTCGGACACACAGGACCTACGCCTGCGCTCCTGATCGGAGCACGGGAAAGTCAAAAGCCGCATCAGATGCCGCTGGAACTGTCACGAGGCTCTACCTGCCGCTCACCTCGAGCAGCGTGGGCAGCTTGTCGAGTCCCGAGGGTGCCTCGAAAGCCGTCCCGGCGGCGGCGTTGGGCGCCTTGGGATTGCTGGACTTGAGGTAGCGGAAGAGTTCGCTGTCCGTGGTGAAGATCATGGTGGTGTCTCCGGTGATCAGCTTTTTGTAGGCCTCCATCGTCTTTATGAATTCGAAGAGTTCGGCGGCCTCGGGGGTCTGGTTGTAGGCTTTGGCGTAGATCTCCGTGGCTTTGGCATCGGCGCTGCCCTCCAGTTCCTGCACCTTGCGGTAGGCCTCGGATTCGATGGTGGCGAGGTCACGCTCGCGCTCGCCGTTGATCTTTGCGGCTTCGCCGGCGCCTTCGGAACGGTAGCGCTCCGCGATCTGCTGGCGCTCGCTGATCATGCGCTGGTAGATGGACTTGCTGACGTCGGCGTCGTAGTCGATGCGCTTCAGGCGCACGTCGAGGATTCGGATGCCGAGCTCCTGCACCTTCGGGGCGGCGTTGGCGAAGATTTCCGCTTCCAACTCGCTGCGTCCGGCGCGGATCTCCGGGAGGACGCCGATGCGTGCCTCGGCGGTGGACATCGTGGCACCTTCCACCGGCGCGGGGCCGTCACGCACGACCTTGCGATCCTTGGTGGTGCGCACGGCTTCGATGAAGTCGTGGCGGGCGATGACGATGCGGGTCTCGCTGCCGATGATGCCGTTAAGCCGGGAGAGGGCGCGGGTTTCATCCGTGAGCTGGCGGAAGAAGACGAGTGGATCGACGATCTCCCAGCGGGCGAAGGCATCGACGGTGACGAAGACTTTGTTCTTCGTGGTCATGGGGGTGGAGTCGCCATCCCATTCGAGCACGCGCTTTTCGATGCGGTTCACGGTTTGAATGAAGGGCGTCTTCCAGTGGAGGCCGGCGTCACGCACCGGCTCGCCCACGGGCATGCCGAACTGGGTGATGATGACCTGCTCGGTCTCATCCACGGTGTAGAGGCCGGAGGAAAGGAGAATCGCCAGGGAGAGGGCGACGATGATGGCGAGGGAGGATTTCATCGGGAGACGGGGGCGGGTGGGGTCTGCGGCGCTGGCTGGCGCAGATTCAGGAGGGGGAGAAAGGAGGAGGCTTTTTCATCGAGGATGACCTTGCCAGAGACGGTGGGCAGGACCTCGGTCATGGTTTCGAGGTACATGCGTTTCTTTGTGACCTCCGGTGCCTTTTTGTATTCGGCGAGGAGGGCGATGAAACGGGAGGCGTCGCCCTCGGCCTCGTTGATGCGTTTTGCGGCGTAGCCTTCTGCGGCGCTGATTTTTTGCACGGCCTCGCCCCGGGCGCGGGGAACGACGCGGTTGTACTCGCCGCTGGCTTCGTTGATGGCGGATTCACGCTCCTGCTGGGCGCTGTTGACCTCGTTGAAGCTCGCTTTGACGAGGGCGGGCGGGTTGACGTTGCCGAGCTGGATGAGGTCGATGCGGAGGCCCATTTTGAGGTCCTCCACCAGGGTGCGGAGGCGGTCCAGCGCCTGTTTCTCCATCTCTTGACGGCCGATGGTCAGCACCTCATCGACGGTGCGGTCGCCGACGACCTCGCGCATGACGGCCTCGGCGAGGTCACGCAGGGTGGCCAGAGGCTCGCGGAAGTTGAAAGTGTAGGCGACGGGGTCCTCGACGTGGTACTGCACCTCCCACTCGACGAGGACGGCGTTGAGGTCACCGGTGACCATGTTTTTCTCCTGCTGCTGCTCCTCGTAGCTGGTGTACTGGTACCAGTTCGTGGCGGTGCGGTTGCCGACGGTGCTGGCGGTGCCGAACTCGAGTTTTTGCTGGCGCTGGACCTCCACGATGACGGCGGTGTCCACTCCCCACGGCAGCTTAAAGTGGAGCCCGGGCGGCGCGGTCTTCAAGTAGCCGCCGAAGCGCTGGACGACGGCCACGGAGTTCGTCGGCACCTGGTAGATGCCGGAGAACAACCCGATGAGGACGAAGATGGCAATGAAGCCGAAGACGATGGCCTTGGGATTGATCCGGATCTGAATCGGGCCGGGGAGGGAGGGCGGACTGTTGTAAGCCATGACGCGTAGGCTAGCGCCCACCGGGAGTCAGGGCAAGCGGCATGGGCCACGATGTCATGGCCCCCTCGCCAGCCCGACCTGCGAGGCACCCTGAAGTTCGGCGGCTGGGGCGTCTAGGAATTCTGGCATTGCAACTTTCATCCTGCCTAACTTTGCAAGGAATGGTATTTCTTATGGCGTTTCTAGTTTGTCTCCACTAGAATAGAGGCCACATCGGGAAATGACCGCCACCAGCAGCATCCGCATCTTGATCGTCGAAAACGAGGGCCTCGTTGGATGTGACATGGCTACGACGCTCGGCAGCCTCGGCTACGTGGTCGCAGGTGTCTGCGCTTCCGGGGAGGAGGCTCTCGAGCGCTTCGACGAACTCCGGCCGGATGTCGTGCTGCTGGACGTGCACCTTGGCGGCCCTCTCGACGGCATCGACACGGCCCGGGAGCTGCAACGCAGAGCGCGGGTGGCCATCGTCTATGTCACCGCCTGCGCGGACCTGGACACCGTCGCCCGGGCGCGGGAGACGCATCCGCAGGGCTACCTGCTGAAGCCCTTCAACCAGGATGAGCTGCGCCTGGCCGTGGAAGTCGCCGCCCAGCGGCACTGTGAAGAAAGCCAGCGCCAGCGCCGCGAGCAGAGCTACTTCGAGGCCTTTCAAAGTCTGGCGGACGGCGTGATCGCCGCCGATCTGGCCGGTGGCATCGTCTTCATGAACCCCGCCGCCGCTCGCGCGACCGGCTGGCCGCCGCTGGAGGCCGCCGGACATTCGCTCAACGAGGTCTTCCGCATCTATCAGGAAGGCGGAGAGCCTGCGGAGATCCTGCCCGCGGATTCCGCGGCGCAGGGAGTCGAGCGCACTGTCTTTCTCACCACCCGGGCCGGGGACCGGATTCCGATCCAGGACCGCACCGCGCCGCTGCGGGACGCGCAGGGGGAGCTCACCGGGCTGATCATCCTTTTCCGTGCCGCTCCGACCCCGCCGCCACCGGCACCTGCTGTGGGCGCTCCCGTCCGCGGGACGGCTCCGCTGGTGGATGTCGTCGAAAGCATCTCGGACCCGCTCTTCGCCCTCGATTCAGGCTGGCGCATCACCTACGCAAACGCGAGCGCGGTGAAGCTCTTCGACCGCAGCCTGCAGAACATGCTGGGACTCTCCCTTTGGGATCTGATGCCCAGCGCCATGCGCGAGGCGCACTACGAGGCCATGGCCCGTGCGATGCTGCACCGCGAAACTGTGAACCGGGAACTCTTTCTCGATGAGAAACAGATCTGGCTCGAAATGCGCGGCTACCCCTTTGGCGAAGGCCTCCTCCTTCTCGTTCAGGATGTCACGGCCCGCCGCGAGGAAGCCGAGCGCCGCAGCCGCATCGACCGCCTCGAGTCCCTCGGCCTGCTGGCCCGCGGTTTCGCGCATGATTTCAACAATCTCCTCACCGTCCTGCTCGGCAATATCTCCCTCGCCGAGATGCGTCTGCGCAATGCCATCACGCTGCCGGAGCTGCACACCGCCAAACAGGCCACGCTGCAGGCGCAGAACCTCGTCCAGCAGCTCCTGACCTTCGCCCGCGGCGGTGCGCCGATCAAAACGCACATCCATCTCGGCGATCTGATCGACACCTTCTTCACCCACCACTCCCGCGCCTCGCGCATCGAGTACCGCATCGAGGTGCAGCCCGGCCTGCCGCAAATCGCGATCGATGCCGGCCAGGTGCGCCGCCTGCTGGGAAATCTCATCCGCAACGCCGAGCAGGCGCAGCCCGACGGTGGCGAGATCATCATCCGCTGCTTCGCTCCCGATCACGCGGAGATGTTCCCCGGTGAGATGGTCACGGACCAGAATTTCCAGCCCTCCGGCCTAGCCCTCGAAGTGGAGGACAAAGGGGAGGGCGTCTCCACCGATCATCTTCCTCACATTTTCGAGCCTTACTTCAGCACCCGGAAGGCGGACAACGCCACCGGCCTTGGCCTGACCGTCTGCGAATCCATCGCCAAGGCTCACGGCGGCTCCCTCACCGTGCGGTCGGAAGCGGGGCATGGGACCACGGTGCGCTTCTATCTGCCGCTCGATTCCGACGCCGACGAAACGGACGCCTTCGGCCTCAGCAAGGTCTTCGACACCCCTCCGGAGGCCGAAACCTCCGCGCCGCGCATCCTGGTGCTGGAAGACGATCCGCTCGTCCGCTCCCTCATCGTGCGGAATCTCACCAGCAACGGATTCGACGTCACCGAAAGCGCCGAGGGCGGCGAAACGGTGCGCCTATACCAGGAAAGCATGTCCCAGGGCCGCGCTTTTGACCTCGTCATCCTCGACCTCAGCATTCCGAACGGCATGGGCGGCGTGCGCGCCATGGAAAAACTTCGCGCCATGGATCCCGAGGTCTTCGCGATCGTTTCCAGCGGCTATTCCGACGATCCCGTTATGGCCAAGCCCGCCGCCTACGGCTTCGCCGCCGTCCTGCCGAAGCCTTACGAACCGGCGGACATGCTCCGCCTTGTGCGCAGCATCCTCTCTTCGCGCAGCATTCGTCGCGAATCCTGACGAGCCGACGTCATGCGCGAACAGGACCTCTTTGACAAGCTGCGGAAAATCGAGCGCCTCTACGCCGGCGCCGCTACTCCCGGCGAAAAGGAAGCCGCGGCCGATGCGATCGCCCGCATCAAACGCCGCATCGGCGAAGTCGCGAAGGTGGATCACCCCATCGAGTACAAATTCACTCTCGTCGATGCCTGGTCGAAGAAGCTCTTCACCGCCCTGCTGCGCCGCTACGCTCTGAAACCCTATCGCTACGCCCGCCAGCGCCGCAACACCGTCATGGTCCGGGTCCCGCGCAGTTTTGTGGATGAAACACTGTGGCCTGAATTCCTCGAACTCAGCGAGGTTTTGAAGAACTACCTCGACGAAGTCACCGAGCGCGTCATCGCCCGCGGCATTCACGCCGACGGGGGCGATGAGGAGGTGCTCGCGGACCTGGACTGATCCCACAGCAGCTTCATCGCGAGCACCCCGAGCCATGGTGCCAGGCCGGCCATCGCCATGCCCATGTCGAAGGACTTCGTTTCATCCACCACCCGGCCAAAGATCTTGTGCATCGGCGAGGACACCGCCCATACCCAGGTGCTGAGCAGGCCGGTGAGCCGCCCCACATGCCGGTCGGAAAGCTCCTGCACAAAGCTGTAGTAGCAGGGAAACAGCGCCAGCGATCCGGCACCCACGACGAGGATCGCCCCCATCAGCGGCCAGCCCTTCGGCAGCCAAAGCAGCAGCACGCTGAAGGACGTCATCACGCACGCCCCCGCATACACCCAGCGCCGCGCTCCATGGGCAGAAATCGCAAACCGCCGCGCCAGCCACAGCGAGACGATTCCAGCAGTGATGCAGCCCACGTCCGTGCCGATGTAGTAGGCCGAGTTGAAAGCCAGCGCCTCCACCTCCGAGTAGCCGCGTCCTTCCTGCATGAACTTTGGCAGCCACACGCGGAACAGATGCCAGCACGTCTGCGCCCCGAAGATCAGCAACGCCAGCGCCCAGAACCTCCGGCCCACCAGGATGTCCCACATGCCTTCACGCTTCGTCGGATCATCGGGGATCACCACATCCAGTTCCGTCTTCCGGATCGACAAGAACCAGACCACCACCCACAGCAGGCCGATTCCACCAATCACCTCAAAAGCGAAGCGCCAGCTCCTGATGTCGTCCGTCATCAGCCACAGCATCAGCGGCGGCGTCACCACCGCGCCGATGGATGCGCCGCTCTGCAGCACGCTGTTGCCCATAGTGCGGTCCTTCGGGTCCAGCAGGGCGAAGGTCGTCTTCAACGCGCATGGCCAGTGCCCCGCCTCAAAAAATCCCAGCAGCACCCGGCACGTCAGCAGCGGCCAGTAGCCGTCCGTGTGAGCCGAGGCGATCCCCATCAACGACCACCCGCTCAAAACGATCGGATACAGCCAGTAAACGCGAAACCGGTCCGCCAAAAAGCCAAACACCAGCGATCCAACGGCGAACGCCCAGCCAAACGCCAGTTCCATGTCCCCATACTGCTCCTGCGACAGATTGAACTCCTTCGTCACCCGCACCGCCGCGTTCGACAGCGTCTGCCGGTCCATGTAATTGATCGTCGTCGCCAGCAGCAGCAGGCCGCAGAGATACCATTTCCAGAGGGGGGAGCGTTGTGTCGCCATACAGTTAATACCGGAGGTGTTTAAAGATTCATTCTTTGGTTGCCTCTCTAGAGCCAAAGACCGCCTTGCCCGCCCAATACAAGATCACCATGTATGGAAACAGAGCTGCCGCCCAAAGCTCGATTTCCAGCCTTGAAGATTGTTCCTGGCGCAGTGCGGCTGGAGCCACCGCCCATGCATCAATGATCGCCATTACAAAGATCACGAGGATCAGAATCTCACCATACTGCTGCCGCCTGATTGGTCCTATGACCAACATTGCAAACCAGCCGATGGTTCCAACTGGTGTCAGCATGTCGTGATTCAGATTCATCGCGAAACAATGCTACCCCTCCCAGCTCCTTCCATCCCACGCGATCACGCGTTCCAGCATCTTCACCACCTCTTCGCTGAAGCATTGGAACAAAACCTCGCCTTTTTCCGCCGTCGCAGAGCGTGGATCGCCGACGTGGCCGGGTTCGCTGCGGTCCGCCATGATCCAGCCGCGTGAGGCGGGTTCGAAAGCATTGCCGAAAGGCACATCGTTGGTTTTCGCGAGATCGCCGACGAGTTCAGGCCGCAAGCGCAGCACCATGCTGGTCTCCCATTCGCAGGCGTGGCCCATGACGCGCTGCTGGATGCTCGGATCACGCGTCCACGGCTCGGCGCCGAGGTTCCAGTAGGTGGCGAAGAGCAGCAGCAGATCCTTGCGGTCGCGATACTTCTGCCGCGTCTCGAACACGGCCTGCTTGCCGGGGATGTCGTTGCCGCCGTGGCCGTTGAGGAAGACGAGGCGCTTGAAGCCGTGGGCGATGAAGTTGTCCATCAGCCCGTTGAGCAGATCGAGGTAGATCCGCGGCTCGGCAGACAACGTGCCCGGGAAATCCATGTGATGATGCGAATTCCCCAGCCAGGTCAGCGGCGCGATCAAAACGCGATGCCCCAGCGCCGCCTCCGTGCGGCGGACGAGTTCGTTCGTCAGCATGCTGTCGGTGAAGACCGGCATGTGCCTCCCGTGCTGCTCCAGTGCGGCCACAGGGAAGATCACCGGCGTGTCACGGCTGAGGGCGTCCACTTCGGTCCATTTCAAATCGGCGAGTTGCATGAGGATTAACGGATTTCTTCGACCTTGATCGTGTGTGTGACGGGCTGGATCTGCTTGCGCACGTTGGCGTCCATCTTCGCGTGTTCACCGGCAAGCTTTTGCTTCAACTTCGCCAGTGCGGCGGCCACTTTGGGTTCTTCTGCGGCCTCGGCAGCGACGACACGCATGTGTGTCACCAGACTCTTGATCAGGGTCGTTTCAAAACTCTCCTTCTGAGCGATGGCGTTCGTCAGATTCGCGAAGGCGGCATCGAAAGGCGTCTTGGTGAATTCGGCGGCCAGATTGACACCCGCTTCGAGCTGCTCGCGCGTGAATTCCTTGCTCTGTCCGCCCCAGGCGACCTTCGCCTTCGCGGAGCCGAGGTTCTTCACCTGCAGCGTGAGGCGATTGAGGTCCTGATTGAAGCTGGTGAAGGGCAGGATGCTGCGATTGCTGCCGGCACTCTTCGGATCGGCATCGAAGACGAAGGGCCACTTTGTGCTCTCCAGCGTCACGCTGCCGCCGCGACCGCTCTTGAACACGTGCCCGCTGCTCGCCGCACACTCTCCCTTCATGTCCACGGTGATCGTGCCGATCTCACCGTCGAAACCGAGCGCCTTCAAAAACGCCTGCGCCATGAGAAGCTGCCCGGCTGCCGCAGGATGGAAACCATCGCCACCAAAGGGCCCGTACTCCTTGCCCAGCGCTGCCTTCGACTTCGCCAACGCGCTCATCATCGTGTCATGCACGTTGGAGAAAGGCTGCTTGTTCTCCTCAGCGAGCTTTTTGGCGATGTCACGGAGCTGCGCGAGGTTTTCGTTGTAAACCGCACCCGGAACGGTCGGACGCGTGAAAAAGTCGGGATCCACACCGCCCGGCGAACCAATCGCCATCACCTTCACGCCCACCTTTTGCAGTCCGGCGATCACGGCGCGCATGTTTTTCTCATAATCAGCGCCGATCTGCTCGACATACGGCTTGTAGCTGCCGTCGTTCATGCCGTAGCAGGTCGTGGCGACGTTCGGATTGAACACCGCGAGGTCGTTTTCCAGCCGAGCCGCGAAGCCGCCCGCCCGCTCGCCGCTCCAGCCGAACTGGAAGACCTTGATGTCGCTGCGCCCCGTGCAGGCCAGCAGGTAGGTCTCGATGTATTTGGAATAAATCTTCTGCTCCGTGATGCTGTCACCGATCACGGCGACACGGGCGTTCGGAGGCAGGAGGGATTCAGCCTGCAGGCTGAAGGCGGCGAGGAGGGCGGCGAAGATCGGGAGAGTGCGCATGGAGATCTTCATACCGCCAAAAGGCGGGCGTTTTGGCAAGGATTTGTTCTTTCCCCCGGCCTGAATATTGCGCGGCGGGCAAAGAAGCGGTTGGACCTGGGGCCCGAAGAACGGCACAGGAAGGGCGTTTGAATTCCATGCAGCCCCTCCACAAACCTGAACTCCTCTCCCCCGCCGGAAACTGGGAATGCGCACGCGCCGCAGTCGCGAACGGAGCGGATGCGATCTACTTCGGCATGCCGCGTTTCAATGCGCGTCTTCGGGCGGACAACTTCGTCGAGGAAGATCTGCCGGAGCTGATGAAATTCCTCCACGAGCATGGGGTGAAGGGCTACGTGGCCTTCAACACGCTCATTTTCACCAAGGAGCTGGCGGATGCCGAAACGCAGCTGCGCCTGCTGGAAGGCAGCGGCGTGGATGCGGTGATCGTGCAGGATCTCGGCCTCGCCCGCATGGTGAAGGCGCTCACCCCGGGGCTGCGGCTGCATGCGAGCACGCAGATGACGATCACCTCCCCGGAAGGTCTCGAATTCGCGAAGCAGCTGAACATCGACCAGGCGGTGCTGGCGCGTGAACTCTCGATGCGGGAGCTGGAGCGCTTCAAGGACGCGCATGTGCCGCTGGAGGTGTTTGTGCACGGAGCGCTATGCGTCGCCTACTCGGGCCAGTGTCTCACCAGTGACTCGCTGGGCCGCCGCAGCGCGAATCGCGGTGAATGCGCGCAGGCCTGCCGCATGCCTTATGAAATGTTCGTGGATGGCGAGCCGCGCGATCTCGGTGACAAGCGCTACCTGCTTTCACCGCAGGATCTCGCGGCGGTGGATGAAATCCCGCGTTTGATCGAACTCGGCATCCGCAGCTTCAAGATTGAGGGGCGCCTTAAGACGCCGGAATACGTGGCCGGCGTCACGCAGGTCTATCGTGCGGCGATTGATCGCGCCCTGGCTGGAAAACCGGCGCCCGCGACGGAGGCCGACCGCTACGCTCTCGAAATGACCTTCTCCCGTGGTCTTTTCAGCGGCTGGATGCACGGCGTGAACCACCAGGAGCTGGTCGGCGCTTACTACGGCAAAAAACGCGGCCCCTACGTCGGCGAAGTCCGGCGCGTCCTCGGCGCGGACACGGTGGAGCTCGATTCCCTGCACATCGCGATGAAGCCAGGAGACGGCGTCGTGTTTGAGAACCTCGCCGACACAAACCGCGAGCAGGGCGGCAGCGTGTACGAGATGCGCGGCAGCGTGCTGAGCTTCCGCCATGGGCATCTGCGCATGGAGGACATCCCGCAAGGCACGCGGGTGTTCAAGACCAGCGACCCGGCGCTCAACCGGGCGCTGCGGCAGTCGTTTGAAGGTGACATCCCCATCCGCAAACAACGGAAACTCGACCTCCAAGTCACCGGCAAGGCTGGGGAGCCTTTGCGCGTGCAGTCCGGCGTCAGCGTGGTGACCTCCACCATGGCGCTGCAGGCCGCGATGAAGCGCCCGCTGACGCCGGCGGCCTTCATCGAGCAGTTTTCGCGACTCGGCGGCACGGAGTTCGAACTCGGCACGGTGCAGTTCGACGTCGAAGGCGAAGTCATGCTGCCGATCAGCGAGCTGAACCGCATGCGGCGGGATTTGGTGGCGTCGTGGAGTGGCGACGAGTCGTCG
>CAMAZK010000012.1 GCA_945863205.1 Akkermansia muciniphila
GCCGAGATGTGAGCAGACTCCGTGCCCGCCTTGATCGTGCCCGGTTGCCACGCGATGAAGGGACAGCGGATGCCACCCTCATACATCTCGAACTTGATGCCACGCAGTGGGCCGTTGCCGTCGAAGAACTGCGGATCAGCCCCACCGGCGGACGTGGGACCGTTGTCACTGGAGAAAA
The DNA here is from genome assembly GCA_945863205.1 of Akkermansia muciniphila. Taxonomy (GTDB): domain Bacteria; phylum Verrucomicrobiota; class Verrucomicrobiia; order Verrucomicrobiales; family Verrucomicrobiaceae; genus Prosthecobacter. Next base: position 179 of record CAMAZK010000012.1, read on the forward strand.
TGACCAGCGTGTCCTTGGCGATGCCGAGTTCATTCAGCAGATCGAGCATCCGGCCCACATCGCGATCAAGCCGGCTCACCATGCCCGCGAAGGTGGCATGTGGGCGTTCCTCGTGGCGGTAATGCTGGCCGCCCGGTGTGCCGTAGGGCTCGGTTTCCTCGATCTTGCCGATGTAGGGTGCTTTGGAATCATCCGGCACGTCGAGGTCCACATGCGGGATCGTGTAGGCCATGTAGAGGAAGAACGGAGCGCCCTTCCCGTGCTGTTTTTTGATGAAGTCGAGCCCCTCCGTCGTGAAGAGATCGTGGCTGTAGTGCGTGCGCTTTTCGGGATTGTCAGGGAAGAGCACTTTCTCGCGGTTCCGCGACAGAAACGCCGGGTAGTAATGGTGCGCGTCGGTCTGGTCGAGATAACCGAACCAGTGATCGAAGCCCTGCTCATTCGGCACGCCGGTGCTGCCCTCGTCACCGCAGCCCCACTTCCCGATCACGCCGGTGGTGTAGCCCGCGGTCTTCAGCACCTCGGCGATGGTCACATCCTCCGGCAACAGCGTCGGCTGCCCTTTGCCCTGCGGGCTCAAATGGGACCCGTTGTTGCGGATGCGCCCGTGCCCGGTGTGCAGTCCGGTCAGCAGCGAGGAGCGCGTCGGCGCACACATGCACGAACCCGAATAATGCTGCGTGAGCTTCAGCCCCTCCGCCCGCATACGGTCGATGCGCGGCGTCTGGATGATCTTCCCGCCGTAGCAGCCGAGATCGCCGTAGCCGAGATCGTCCGCGAGGATGTAAATGATGTTAGGTTTCGCCTCCAATGACGAAGGCGGAATGACGAATGACGAAAGGAAGATGCAGGCGAGCAGGCGGATCATGATGTCTGGGTGAACAATGACTGTCGGCGGTTCTTTCGCAGATTCACAGCCGCTTCGGATTCACCACGGACGGACGTGGCTGATCTGTGGCACGGGCTTCGAACTTCGCGTGAAGCTGCTTCATCATGGCGCTGGCTTCAGCGCTGGGGAATTTGGCGCGATTGTGGAACTCGTGCGGGTCCTTTTCGTGATCGTAGAGTTCGAGGCCCTCGGCTCCGCCGTTCCATTCCGTGAAGCGCCAGCGCTCGGTGCGGATGCTGCGGCCCATGACCATCGCAGGCAGGCGGTCATCGGCCGGACGGAGGATCTGGGTGATGGCGAAGCCGTTCCACTCGCGTGCGGGATCATTCAAAAGAGGTCGCAGGCTGCGGCCATCGAGAGATGCGGGTGGCTTGAGCGAGGCGAGATCGGCGAGCGTGGGGAAGATGTCCACAAACTCGACGACGCGGACGCAGGCCCGGCCATTCCCACCCGCAGCAGGTGCGCGGATGATGAGGGGAGCGCGGGCACCTTCCTCGAAAAGCGTGCGCTTCTGCCAGATGCCCTGATGCTCGCCGAGGTGGTAGCCGTGATCGCTCCACAACACCACGATTGTGTTCTCCGTCAGCCTCAGTCGATCAAGAGCATCGAGCAGCCGCCCAACCTGCGCATCGACCAAGGAAACGCAGGCGCGATAGGCCTGCAGCGACTTGCGGCAGGTGAGTTCGTCGAGGCCGTAGTTCGACGTGGGATTGTTCTGCGCGAATGCGGGCACGGGAATGTCGCTGCGATCATCCGCCGGGGCTTCCGGCAGGACGATGGACTCCAGCGGATGCATGTCGAAGTACTTTTTCGGAGCCACATACGGCGTGTGCGGACGGAAGAAGCCGACGCCGAGGAAGAAGGGCTCGTCGCGATGCTTCTCGATGATTTTGATGGCCTCGGTGGCGATCATGCCGTCGGTTTGCTCTTCGTCGGTGCCATCAGAGGCGAGCCAGCTCAGCGCGGCGCTGATCGCTTTTTGCGGTGTGGGGTTGGTGATGAGCGCTTCATCGGCCACGTCGCGGCCTTTCGGATTGATGACGAGCTGCCATGAGGGCTTGTCATCCAAACCGTCGGTGCCGATGCCTTTTGGCACGTCGTAGTGGTAGATTTTGCCGACACGAGCGGTGAACCAACCGCTTTGGCGAAACAATTGCGGCAGCGTCACCACATCCGGCAATGCCTCGCGGAAATGGCGGTCGAGGTCATAGACCTGCGTCGCATCCGGTCTGCGCCCGGTCATCAAAGACGCACGGCTCGGATTGCAGAGCGGGATCTGATTGTAGGCGCGGTCGAAGCGCACGCCTGACGCCGCCAGACGATCCATGTGCGGCGTCTTGGCCGTCTTCACACCGTAACATCCGAGCGCGTTCGCCAGGTCATCGACGGCGATGAAGAGGACGTTCGGCTTCGCCGCCAATGACGAATGCAGCAGGACGAATGAAGAGAGCAGGCACAGAAGACGCGGCATGAGGATTGATCGATATCAGCTAAAAACCTCCCGCACGACCTCGCCGCCGAACAAGGTGGGGATTTCGTCGCGGTTGTTGTGACTGTAGATGAGGCGGTGCTGGTCGAGACCGAGGGCATGAAGCAGCGTGGCGTGCAGATCGGAGAGACGCCCGACGACCGAATACGTCCTGCCGCGCTGCATCTCCACCGCCCTCCACGCGGTCTTCGCCGACCCTATGCGCACGATGAAGACCGTCTTTCCCTTCTTCGGTCCCGCGTCCGCCACATGCACGCCATCGAGCCGGTCCAACCACATCACAAAGAACTCGCCGTCATCCTCCGGCGGATCGTAGCGAAACTGAAACCGCACAAACAGCTCCGCGCAGCGAAACGGCTGCGCCAGCTCCCGCCGCAGCGGATTGTTCAGGTCCAGTGTGCCCTGCCTCATCACACCTCCATCTTTCGCGATCACGGCGGGACGAAGGGCGGAGAGCTTCCAGGCATGCAGAGACTCAAAGGAATCCTCAAGGATGCGATCCTCTGCCGCCACCGCATGCGCCGTCATCAGCGCGAGCGAGAGGGCAAGAAAACGGGATCTGGCAGGGTGAGTCACGGCTCAAGTTAACGCGACTCTCTTTGCGGGCCTTGCGAGGCTTTAGACCGACGCACCGCCTTCGTTCGACTGCACCCAGCGCACGCCGTAGCGGATGAGGTCGGGAGTGGTCTGAATGTGGAGCTTTTGGCGGATGTTATGCCGGTGCACGTCCACGGTCTTGGAGCTGATGCCGAGCATGTGGGCGATCTCTTTGGCGGTCTTGCCACGACCGATGAGTTCGAACACTTCGAATTCCCGATCGCTGAGCTCTCGAAGCTCGTCTTCGCGATCGGAAACGGGAGCGGGAGCGAGGGTCAGCATGCTGAGCAGCCGCTGTGCGAGGTCCTGGCTGACATAGATGCGGCCCGCGGCGACGTCACGGATGGCCTTGACGAGATTGTCCGGGCCCCGGCTCTTCATGAGGTATCCCCTGGCACCGGCACGGAGGCTGCGCTCCGCATACAACTCTTCATCGTGCATGGAGAGAACGAGAATGTTGATGCCGCGATGACGATCGTTGAGAAGGCGAATGAGTTCGATGCCGCTTTTATCCGGCAGCGTTAGATCCGTGACGACGACGTCCGGCTTGAGTTCATCGACCAAGCGCAGAGCGGTGGCACAGTCGGGAGCTTCGCCGCAGACCTCGATGCCGCTGGTTCCCTGAATGCTCAGAGCCACGCCCTGGCGAAGGAAGGGATGGTCGTCAACGAGCAGGACCCGTGTGGAAGAGTCGGAGTGTGGAGGCATGGGGAAGTCTAGTGTGAGTTGTTAGTTCAGGGGGCTGCCGCAGCGGCGGGGATGCGGCACTCGAGTTCGGCGCCGCCGCCAGGACGATTGCGCAGGCGGATGGTGCCGTTGACCGCTGCGGCGCGGTAGCGCATGAAGCGGAGGCCGCGTCCGGCGGAATTGTTCGCCGACAGGAAGCCGCAACCGTCATCGCTGACCTTGAGGACGACATCATTCTCGTCCAGGGAGATGTTAATGTCGATCCTGCCGGCCTTGGCATGGCGCAGGATGTTGTTCAGGGCCTCCTGGGTGATGTAGTAGATCTGGGTGCTGACGTCGCGGCCCATTCGTTTGAAATCGGCGCCGACCTGCACCTGGCATTTCAGACCGCATAGCTCCTCCGTGTTGCGAGCTAGGCGGATGAGGGCGCGGACGACATCATCCCCCTCCTCCATGATGGGCGAGAGGCCGTGGGCGATCTGGCGCGCATGATCGAGCGTCTGCTCGATCATACGCGTGAGTTTGCGCGCCTGCGCGGCCTCCTCCGCCCGGGAGCCGGCGAGACGGCTGGCGAGCCCGGCGAGCCCGAAGTGCACGGAGCTGATCTCCTGGCACAGACTGTCATGCAGATCCTGGGCGATGCGCCGCCGCTCATCCAAGGCGACATGCAGCAGGTCGGCCTCCAACTTACGACGGCGTGAGATGTCGCGAATAAAAGCGGTGAACTGGTCCAGACGCGGACTGACACCAATGGCGGCTTCGATCGGGATGAGCCTGCCGTCGGCATGGCGCAGCGATGTCTCCCGCGCTTTGATGGAGCGGATCTCGGGGGAATTCGTTTTCGATTCCTCAAAGAAGTCGCTGAAATCCTCAATGTCGGAGGGCGGCAAAAAGGCGCTCAAAGGCCGGCCGACGAGCTGCTTGGATTCCACGCCGAAGAGCCGTTCGGCGGACGAATTGGCGTTGATGATCGTTCCGGACGCGTCCATGACGACGACGGTGTCCGGAGCGCTCTCGATGGTGGTGCGGAGCGCTTCGAGCGTCTGGTTCAAAAGCTGGGTGCGCTCCTCGACCTTGGCTTCCAATTGCTGGGTCATTTCGAGCAGGCGCTTCTCAGTGGTTCGCCGACCGGACACATCAACGGTGAGCGAGACATAGCCGGTGACTTTTCCACCGGCATCCCGCTGGGGTGTGTAGTGCACGTTGACATGGCGTTTGAATCCGTGGTGATAGTCGAAGCAGTCTTCGAAGTTCACGTCCCGCCCCTGAAGCGCCTCTTCGATGCGAGGTTTCGCCGCCTGGTAAACGGACTCCCCAACGATGTCGCGAAAGGGGCGTCCGATGAGCGACTCCGGCTCCAAGCCGAACCAGTCGCGGTAGGCCGAGTTGCAGTAGCGATAGCGAAGGTCGGTATCAAGCAAGGCGATGAGCGCCGGCAGCACGTCAGAGATTTGCGAATCGATGAAGGATGTAGCGTCAGACATTACCGAAGGGTTTTCGCGCCGAATTTGGAGTGCGGGCATTGATGGGTCCGGATCGCGGAAGTACGGAGCAGAACCGTTTCCACGCGGGGTGACTGAGAGGGAAGACACAGGCAGGGTCGTTGGCATGGCGGATGGCGGCAAGCGGGAAGTGTCGGACATTTTGAAGCGCCGGATCATCGAGGGCAATCAGCCGAGGGCGGGCTAGCGCTAGGCCAATGGCCTAGCGCTAGGCCGATGCTGTAACTGCGGCTCGGCCAGAGGCGTCAGGACATTGCAGGTTCGTCGCATGGATTCGCTCCCACGCATTCGGGTAGTCTGGCTCCCTCAACCTGGAAAATGCCGTCGAAAAGACGCCTTCGACACCGCCAACCACACCGCATGCCTATGAACACCAAGACCTTTCACCCGCCCTCACAAAAGCAGCAACGCAGACGATCCGCACGCACGGGGCAAGCGTTCGGCAGACTCAGAATATCGTCCATGATTAGGGCCGCATGGCTGATGCTGCTCATCGCCCAGTTCCAGATCGTTCATCGGCTGCAGGCGGCGACTTTTTATTGGGACAGCGATGCGGATGCCACGGGCAACCTCGTCGATGGGACCAATCTCGGGGGCACGGGCACTTGGGATCTCGCCGCAGCCAGCTGGTGGGATGCTGCGGTCATGCAGTTGTGGCCGAACTCGACGGCGGACACCGCGATTTTTTCCGGCACTGCCGGGATCGTGACGTTGGGAGTCCCCGTGAATCTGGGATCGCTGCAGTTTGACAGCGACGGCTACCAGATCACCGGCGGCACACTCACTCTGGGTGGTGCGGCGACGATCAATGTTTCCGGGAGCAATCATGCGGGTGTGCTCTCCGACATCGCAGGAACCTCGGGATTGACGAAGACGGGCGCGGGCACATTAAACCTCGGTCCGTTCAATAGCTACACAGGCAACACGACGATCAGTGGCGGCGTGGTCGAAGTCTATAAGGATGAAAGCCTCGGGACGGGTGGCGGCGACATCATTCTGGACGGCGGGACCTTGAGTGCGCTGGGAAATAACTTCTACTCGACGCGTGACATCACGGTGAACGCAGGTGGCGGCACGCTCGCCGTCTCGCGTGAGAATTCGAACTTCGGCTCGATGCGCCTGGCAGGCATGATCAGTGGCGTGGGCACACTGACGAAGACCGGATTCGGCCAGTTGCGACTGGATGGCGACAGTTCCGGGTTCACAGGCGCTTTCATCTTGGATCAAGGCACCGTGCGTCTGAATCCCTACACGGACCGAGGTCTGGTGAACAATGTCCCGGCCTTGGGCGCGTCGAGCTTTGAGATCCATGCAGGCGGTGATCTGCTTTTGTATTACAATTCCCTCGGCGCGACGCCCTACTACTCGGCCGTGAGCGAAACTGCACCCGTTCACATGACGGGCGGCCGCATTCAGTACATTTCGAACAACAGCGGCACAGTGAGTCCCTGGACGCAGACCATGGGCGATTTGTTTCTGGACGGTGGCGCCAATCGTTTCCTGGTTCAGCGAACGAGCTCCTCTTCTGCCACATTGCTGGCTTTCGGTGATCTCTCACATGCCGCAGGAGCGACGGCGGACTTCAGAGGAACAGACGGCAGCGGGGTCACGCTGGCCACGCTGGGCAGTCCAGGCAACCAACCCAGGCTCACTTTCAACAGCCTTCCGGCACCGGTGAATGACGGCATCCTCGGTGGCTGGGCGACGGTGAATCTGAATGACTTCGCCGATTACGATCCGGTGCTTGGTGTGCGGCTGGCGACCTACACTTCGACGGACATCACCACGGCGGCTGCTACAGACAACGTGGACATGACTGGAGCAGGTGGCGTCATCGCCACCATCGGCGAAACGACGGTCAATTCGATCCGATGGACCGCCACGGCCAGCACGTCCACCATCCAGCAGGATCCCGGCAGCACGCTGACCATCGACACGGGTGGCCTACTGGTGCTGGGGAACTTCAACAAGCGGATCCAGGCATCCAGCGGCGATGCGACGATCAGGGCGAACGGCGGCGCCTTGTACATCTATAACAATCAAGGAACGCTCACGATCGATTCGATCATAGCCGACGGCAATCAGCCCACGGCACTGGTGAAGAGCCAGGCGGCGAGTCTGACGCTGAATGGAGCGAACACCTACACGGGCGGCACCTACCTCAACGGTGGCAACAATCTCAACACAGGAAGCACTGCCGGAGTGACCTACCTCGGGACGGGACCGGTTTTTATTACTGGCGGGATTTTGGTCCAGAATCGCCCCGGGGCCACGACTTCGACGCAAGGCTATACCGTCAGCGGTGGTGGTGCGATCTTTGTGAACACTTCGACACTGCCTTTCACAACCGACGGTGACCGCTACACGATCGACGGCAATAGCGTGATCGCTGGTCCTTCGGCAACAGGATCGGGTCTCAACAGTCTGACCTACGTCGCGGGTGCCGTTAGCGCCGGTGGCGAGGTACATCTGGAACCTGGTGCCACCGTGATGCACACGAGCAACAACGCCAACATGGGCGCCGGGGTCAACACCATCCAGGGCCTGCCAAACAACATGGACTTCTATTTCGGCGATGGAGCGACACAGACGGCAGGCTCAGGAGTCACGGTGGGCATTGGCACGCCGTGGAAGGGGCTGGGCACGGACCGCAATACGCGCGGGTGGGACCAGGGAACGATCACGGTGAATGGCAGTGATTTCGAGCTGCATGCGCTGCTGGCCCCGAGTGTGAACGGGGAAAGCCAGTCCGCCTATGCCTTGCGATTGGGCAACAACGCCGCGGGTGTTCCAGTTGCCGGGGCTCCAACGATCACGGGGGCTGCCGCCACGCCGCTGAATGCGCACGTCACCGGCGGCATTGTGCAGCTTATGGATGACGCTGCGGTGTATGGCGACACGACAGCGGGCAGCCCGCTGACCTTCCTCGTGGAACCAGGAGCGACGCTGGAAGTGGCGGTGGACGGGGCCATGGGCAGCGGTAACGGCATCGCGAGCACTCAGGTGCTCGATGGCGGCACCCTTCAGCAGTATTACAGCACCTCCACCGCCACCAATATCGCGATCTCAGCGGCCTCCGCGTCAGGCATCAATGGCAATGTCACCGTTCAGCCGCGCGGAAGGTTCCTGGCGCAGCACAACGCTGGTCTGACCGGCGCCGGCATCATCACCTTCGAGCCGCGTTCGATCCTCCAGATCAACAACAGCACCGGCTGGACCGACGCACAGGCGGAAGCCGCCGTCGGCATCAATCTGGCCGTGATCAAGATCCAAGCGGACAACTTCGGCGAGGCCGGGAAGCCGCTGCTCACCAACTACGGAATCGACGGCACGGGCATCTACGAGTGGGGAGCCAATGCAAATGCGGCGAATCCCACCTCTCCCAACACGCCAATCCTGTCGCTCAACGGCGGCATCGTCATCAACGACGCTTTTGACCGGAGCTTTGACCTGACGGCCAACGGCTTTATCGAAATCCTGGCCGGGGGTGGCACGCTCGCCTCCACGACAGGGCAGTTGTTCAACATCCAGGAGCGCGTCGAGCTCCACGGCAACACGCTGACCATCGGCTATGCAGACGTCATTGATGGCGATCCCGGACTCGGCGATCTCCGTTTGCGCAATGTCACGTCGGATGTGGCAGGCGGAATGATCAACGTCATCAGCGGTGCGCAGGCGCGAATCAATCTCACCGATGCCATCCAGGATGACATCACCATCACGCTGCAAGCAGGCGCGTGGCTGGATGTGGACAACAACGACACCATTTTGGAACTCATCGGCAACGGTGCCACCAGCCGCGTGATGGGGGATGCCACACTGACCGTCACCAGAGCGGGCGACTATGACTTCAATGCCAGTCTCGGTGACACGGCCAGGCTAACTCAGGCTGGCGCGGGCATCCTGGCCATCATCCAGGACGCGGACGGCATCGGCACGCTGACCGCGAGCAGCGGTACGATCAAAATCGGCACGGGTGTCTCGATCGGCACGGGATACACGCTGAATCCGGTCACAGGCGGCGTCATCGACGTCAATGGGCTCACTGTGGGAGCCGCATCGCTCCTGGGGGATCCCACGGGAACGATCAATCTCGGTGGTGGCGTCCTCGAGTTCACGAACGCTGGCACCGTGACGATTGATTCGAGTGAAGCGGTGATCAACGGCCCCGGAACTGTGCGCACGGTGGGCACTGGAAGTGTGCGCTTCAACCTCGATCCCACACGCCTGACGAACATCGAGACGATCGACATTTTGAACGGCGAGTTCCGCATCGACGGCACCGCCGGTGCGGCGGACTCCTTCCTCATCGACGTGACGACCATCAATCTGGGCGACAACTTCGCGACGACGGGCGGCACAGGTTTCCGCGCCTTTCCGCGCCTGTTCCTGGTGAATGCGGAAACGACTCAGACGGCCGCACTCAATGTGAACGGCGGCTGGCTTGTCAGCGACCTGGGCACCTACATCGATCCAGCGGTGGGCGGCGGAACGGACGCACAGAACATCTGGAGTGCGCCGATCACCTTCACCGGCGTGGCGGCGAACAATCTCTTCGACGTGAACGACCCTGGGACACCTCCGGCGACTCCTGAGGTGCATTTTGTGTCCGGCGTGATCAGCGGCACCGGCGGCTTCAGCAAGATCAATACGGGAAGCCTGAACCTGATCGCCAACAACACGATTGAGGGGGACATCTACGTCCAGCGTGCCGGCCCCGGCGGTGCTGTTCTCGCCTCCAAAGGCGGTCTCACGCTGTCCGGCGCGGCGGGCGCCTTGTCGGCGGCCAATTCGGTGGTCGTCAGCCGTGACGGCAGCTTCTACCTCGACAACACGGTCGATGTGAATCCGGATCGTGTCGGGGACACCACAGGCCTGACCCTGCGCAGTCAGGGGCGGATTCGCCTGGCCGGGAACAGCACTGTGCCGGTTTCTGAGACAATGGGCGCTCTCTACATCGACAACGGCTCCGGCAAGATCAATTTTGATCTCGACGACACGACGCCACAACTCACAACCCTCACCTTCGCGAGTTTTAAGCGTGATCCGGGCTCGATCGCGCAGTTCCAAGTCCTCGACGATACGCCGGGAGCCTTCGGCTCGGCGCTGGGCGGCAATGCCATCCTGAACATCGCCGACTCCGGTGCGCTTTCGACGCTCTATGGCGGCGGCGGCGCGAATGGCAGTTCGAACAAGAGGATCGTGCTGGGTGCTTTTGGCGGGGTGAACAACATATCGAACCACTTCATGACCTTTGACAGCGTGAACACGACCGAGCTGCGTCCGCTGGTGTGGGACGGCACAGAAACGGGCTCCGAATATTTCCTCAGCCGTGAAGCGGCCTCGGCTCCTGCGCCTGACACGCTGATCGCACCCCATCAATTCACACGGGCAGGCTTGGTCACGCACGACCAGAACGTGTTGATCAATTTTAACGTGGACGTGGCCAAGGATGGCCAGGTCGGCACGGGGCTGCCGGGTTCCGGCTCCGACTACGGCTGGTTTGGCGCCGCGCCGATCGCGATCCTTGAAAATGTAGCGATGAACTCGCTGCGTTTCGGCACGGACACTCCGACCAATGGAAGCAACAGCAATGAATTCGGCTCCGCACTCGTGCTCGCGCCCGGCGCACGGCTCTATCTGGGGGACAAGGCGGCGGATGCGGAGATCGGCGCCATTTCCACCAGCGGCTCCGGCATGATCCTTTTCGGTCGCGACATCTCCGGCGGCCCTCCTGGCAGCAACCAGTTCATCGCAGGCGGCTTTCTCGACTTTGGCACGCGTGAGGCCATCCTCGTCAACGAGAGCGGGAACAGCGCGTTCTTTCGCTCGAACATCACAGGAAGCGGCGGCCTGACCAAGGCTGGTGCGCAAACAATCTATCTCGACAACTCGAACAGCTACACGGGCGTCACAACCATCGCCGAAGGTGTGCTCATTGTGCGTGACCAAAACGCGCTCGGAGGTTCCTCCTTGGTGAAAATCGAGGGCTCCGGCCAGCTCTACCTCGAACTCGGCACCAACGTGCTGAACTCGACCATCAGCGCCACGCCGCCGAATCTATATGTCGGCGTCAACGACGCCTCACGCACCATCCTCCAGAGCAACAGTGCCAACAACACCTGGGGCGGCGACGTCATCATCGACAACGTGGACAACTCAGGAAACTGGGTCTTCACCTCCTACTTCGGCACGGGCGCTCTCTACACGCTGAACATCGACGGGAACATCTACAGCAACGAAGAAGGCGGACCAGGAGGTATTCCGGCCAATCACATCAGCACGGACACCACGCTCAACGATGCCAGGCTGATCATGACCGCCGGCGTCAACGCGGCTGGCGGTGTGATCAACCTCAACGGCCAGTTTCGCGACAACCAGTTCGGAGCGATCGCCACGCCAGTCACCAGCGACAACGAGAACCAGCTCCTGCGCTTCTTTGTCCGCGGCAGCGACCAGGCCGTGGTCAACGCGCGTCAGCAGTGGGACTCGGCAGGCCTCATCTTTGTCGAAAACGGCATCCTGCGCTACGAGGGCGACGGCAATTTCTGGACTCCCCTGGCTGCGGCCAATATGAACACCGCCAACGGCCAGAGCGGCATGCGCATCGGCGGAAACAGCAACAACTGGAATGCCGCCGTCATTTTGACCAAGCCCGGCCAGGTGCTCAACATCGGTCGCATCGACATCGGCGGGGACGGCACCAGCGACTACAACCAGTTTGGCAACAACATGCTGGCCGGCACGAACAACTCGGGAACCGTGACCTTTGGCGACGGCACGGATCGTGTCGTGTTCAACGGAGCGAACGCAGCGAACAATTTCGTGCGCGATTTGACCGCCTACCAGGCTGGAGGAGGCACCATGGAGCTCAATTTCCGTCTGGATGACACGGATGGCGATTCACATACTTCCTTCACGAAAATCGGTCGTGGTGTCGTCAACTTCAACGGCCAGAACGATGTGGGCGGCACCGCGCAGGACGGCGATGTGGAGCAGCTCAACATGTCCGGCGGGTTGCTGCGCCTGACCAATTACGGCAATGCCACCGGACGCCGGTTCGATGCGGGTGCCATGATCACCCTGGCGGGCGGCGGCATCGAAATGGACGGAGCCAGCTCGATCCAGAACGAAACGGCAAACTATACCGGCGTGGCGGTCGGAGCGCTGTCCAACTTCCCGACGGCGCAGACGCTCATCGCGCCGGGCGGATCGGACGTGATCGTCACTTCCAAGGCGGGGCGCACGACCACGATGAACATTGGATCGCTCACCCTGGCGACGAATCGCCAGTCAGGCGGCACGGTGAACTTCGTTGAAAACGGCAACGGAGGCACCTCGAACATCACCCTGCTGGGCAGCGGCGGCGGCAGCATCCAGGCGGACGATACACCCTATGCTTGGGCCACCTATGGCGACAGCTACACCTACAATGCCGCCGCAGCGACCTACACGCTCAACGCACTCGACTTCGCCATGACCACGGGCGGTTCAGGGGCTCTGGCGGCCTTCGCGGGCGCCTCTCGGCAGAACGAGGATGACGTGACTCTGTGGACGGCAGGGAATGACGTCAGCGAAGGTCTGGCTGGCTTCAATGGTGGCGCGGCCGCTTCGCCGGTAAACACGCTGCACTTCGACTTTGATGGTGCCGGGTCACTTGACGCCTCCAATGGTCTGGTGGTGACCAGCGGCGGCATCATGGTCAGCTCAGCAGTCCTCACCGGCGCCAAATCCATCCTCAACGGCACCCTGAGTGCCGGAGGAACAGCGGATCTAATCCTCCATCAGTATGGTGGCGCGCCGATGACGATCACCTCAGTCATCGCGGATGACGGCGGGAATGCGCTGGTAAAAACGGGTTCCGGCACGCTGATTCTCACCGGCCTCAACACCTACACCGGCAAAACCTTCCTCAACGGCGGCACGCTGCAAATCTCCAGCGACGCCAACCTCGGCACCGCGCCGGTCGCCCCGGTGGTGGACGCCATTTACGTCAATGGCGGCAATTTGCAGACGATGGCGGGCTTCACGCTCGATGCTAATCGTGGGATCACGCTGGGCGGCAACGGGGGCGAGTTCCAAGTCGATGCCAGCACCACGCTGACCTACGGCGGCGTCATCGCCTCAGAGGCAAACGTGATCACCAGCTATGCGGCAAATCCCGCTGTGGGCCGGATCGAGAAAACCGGAGCTGGCACCCTGCTTCTCACCGGAATCAACAACAGCTACAATGGTCGGACGGAAATCAAGGAGGGCACGCTGAAGTGGGAGCCGACCTTCACGGCCAGCACGACCGCGAACCCGTTTGGCTCGAACAGCGCCTTCCTGGATGGCACGATCGTCCGCAGCGGGGCAACGCTTGAACTGGCCCCCAAAACCCCGCTTAACAGCTCCAACTTCAACGCCATCCTTCAAGAGTGGTTCACCTTCGAAGGCGGAAGCATTTTGGACGTCAGTCCGGTTAACAGCGCCGCAGACCCGCATGACATCAACTACTTCTTCCGCGGCGTTCTGGAGCTCGACGCCCTCGGTCACGTTGGAACTCCGGACGGCTTCCAAACTCCGGATTCGCTGCTCGGTGCCGTCATTTTCGACGTGGGCAGCCAGGGATCGACCAATCTCAATGATGCCGGCGGCTACCTCACGGGAGACGGCGGTATCACCAAGATCGGCGCAGGCCAGCTCACCTTCCGCGAAAACAATCCTGAGTGGACGGGCCAGTTGATCATCAATCAGGGATCAGTCGTGGCCAACAGCGCGGGCAATCCGCTGGGCGTAGGCACCCTGCCGATCATCCTCGGCCACAACCTGCTCGCCGAGCAAGCGGGTGAACCCGAAAGCGGCAACGGAACGGTCTCTCTGCTGTTCCAGGACGAAGGCGGCTATCGGGACGTCTCGGTCATCTCCCAGGACATCATCGTGCGTGCGGATGATGGAGCAGGAGCCCAGACGAAACGCATCGGTGCCTGGTTCCTGGCCAACATCGACGAAGTCAACTACGCAGGGAACATCACCCTGAGGGACGATCTGCAGCTCTATTACAGGGATGACACCCGCAACTCCGCAGGCACCAGCACTTCGGACGTGCCCAACACCACCCGCTCCATCGGCACGCTGGGCAACCAGGAGACCGTGTTCATCAACTTCAACGGCAACATCATCGGTGCCGCCGGCAACGACATCACCACCGTTGTCGAACAGTTCGGCAATGCCAATGTCATCAACGGCAGCATCACCGATCCGTTCGACGACATGGTGATCCGGGCCATTTTTGCGCTGAACGGAGACAATTCCGGCTGGGCGGGTAATTTGACCATCGGCAACGCTACGAGCGACGTGGACCGCCTGGCCATCGTGCGTCTGGGCCATGTCTTTGCGCTGAATGACAACACCGTTGAATTCGCCTCGCAGGGGTATCTCCAGCTCGCTGGCATCGACAAGACCTTCACCCAGGATTTCCTCTTTGTCGGCGGCGTCGGCCTAGCAACCACCGCGAAGATCGAAAACGCCGCGTTCACCGACATGACGCTCACATTTTCCGCCGCTGACACCCGGATCGGCGTGGGGTTTCAGGATGTCGGCGTGGGCATGGCTGACGGCCTGGTCTTTGGCGGCACCTTGTACAACCAGGGCCGACTGAATGTCGTGAAGACCGGCGTCGGTGAGACCGTCTTTGGTGCCAGCACCGGCGGCGCTGACATCGTGGATGCCTTCAGCAGCTACACCGGCACCACCACCGTGGAGGCAGGCACCCTGTTTGCTGGCTCGAACAATTCTTTCTCGCCCTATTCGCGTTTCATCGTGAGCAGCGGGGCCGAGCTGAGCACCTACTGGGACGAGGCGCAGGTCGGCTTCGATATCACGATCGGTTCCCTCTCAGGAGGAAGCGGTGCCTTTGTGAACATGGAAAACTCCAGCCTCAGAATCGGTGGAGATAATAGCACCGGCGCGGATTTTGCCGGCGTCATTCAAACGCTCGACCATCTGGGAGATCCCGGAGCTGGTGGGTTCTTCTACAAGGTCGGCTACGGCACGCAGCGCCTGTCCGGCAACAACACCTTCCTTTCAGGAGAGTTTAATTTCGCCGTTCTTCAGGGCACTTTGATCGGCGGCAGCAACACGGCATTTGGTGATGCCTCCAATTACATCAATCTTGGCGGCATCCCCTTCATTGGCGGCAGTCCGGTGGACACGGGGATCGAGCTCCTGCTCGACGGCACGGCCACCGCGGTGGTCAATCCGGTCGTGATGAACAACTTCGACGGCAACGACGAAGGCATCACCGTGATCGGCACACGGGCGGCCTCGGGCACCTACGGGTTTGCCACGGGAGGCACAGTTTCGCTCTACCAGGATTACTCCACGAACATTTTCGTCGAAGCAGGCGGCTCTTCGATCTTCCAGTTTGGCGGCTCTATTCTGGATGGCGGCTTCGCCGGTGTCACGCCGTTGGTCAAGATCGGCAGCGGCACCGTGGAGTTTCACGCTGCTAACTCGTACAACTCGGGAGGCTCTTGGGCGGCGGGTGCCGGCATCGACGGTGGCACGGTGGTGCGTCATGGCACCTTGAGCATCTTCGACAACGACGCGCTCTCGACCACGGTGGTGGAACTCGGGGACATCCGCCGGGATCTGGCCTCAGCCGCCTATCTCGCCACCACGCTCTCGCTCATCACACGTGCGGCAGGCGCCAGCTTCGCCGAATTCAGCGATGGTGCGGGCGGCGCAGGCAACGGGGCCTTCCTCGGTGTCTCGACGGTTGTCGATGGTGTGACGGTCACCACCGCTGACATTGGCAAGCGCATCCTGGTCAAGGACGAGGGCGATGATCCGGAACGCAACGGCGTCTATGAAATCGTCAGCCTGGATCCCACCGGCATTCACATGAATCTGGTGCGCACGTCTGACTTCGATGAGGACACGGAAATGCTCTACGGCACCTCCATCGTCGTCACTGCCGGCAGCAGCCAGAGCGGCGTCCGCTTCTTCATGGCCTCGGCGGATGTCACGGCGGTCAATGGTGACGGCACCGATCCGGTGCACTGGCTGGTGGATCTGGCGAACCCTGATGTGGGCTTGGTGGCCGGAGCTTCGGGCCTGGGCATCCTCACGGACATCGACATCAACGACACGAACGGCACCGGCTCCACGATCATCGGCGGCACGTTCACCACCGGCACTTCGGAGTTCCTTGGCGCCATCACGCTGCAGCACAGCACGCTCCTGGGCGTGGACAACATCCGCGAACTGACTCTGATTTCCGAATCGAATGATGCAGGCGGCGGAGTGCTCATCTCCGGGGCCATCTCGACAGCGGACCCCGGCGACGTGCTCAGCATCAACAAGCAGGGTTCCGGCACCGTGACGCTCACCAGCGCCGCCACCACCTACACTGGCAAGACGACCGTCTCCGACGGCACGCTGGCAATCTCCGGTGATGCCGACATCACCTCCACGAGCTGGATCGAAGTCGCCGATGGTGGCAGCTTTGATTTCTCCGCATCAAATGCAGGTGATCTTATCTTTGATGGACCTGTGAGTGGTTCGGGAACCGTGGCGACCGGAACCGGAAGCCTGATCATCGGTACCGACGGCGGTGCCGGAGTACTGAGCCCGGGCATGTCCTCAGATCCCTCCGCCATTGGCACGGCGGGTGATGGCATCGGAGTGTTCACGGTGGACGGCAACCTCGAACTCGCCGGAGATGCCTCGGGGGCGACACGTCTCACTCTCCAGATGGGCGGGGCCAACGGCGCAGACTACAACGACTCCGCCAACTTCCAGATGCACCTGGGGAATGGCGATTACTCGGCCTGGTTTGCCACCCAGGGCGGCTTTTATGATTCGCAGACCGGCGGCAATCATGACCGGATCGTGGTCACCGGCTCATTCAGCATGGACAGCGGCGGCATCATCCGTTTTACCAATGGAGGCACGGATTACCAGCCGGTCTTTGGTGACGTGTTCAATCTGCTCGACTGGTCTTCGGTCAGTGCGAATGGGTTTGATGTCGGCAACGGCGGCGCGTTTCGTGCCGGTGGCCTGCTGGGAGATCTGGAACTGCCGGATCTGATGCTCTCGGGCCTGCTGTATGACACGAGCTTGTTCACCAGCCACGGCATCGTCGTCATCGTCCCCGAACCGGGTCGCATGGCGCTGCTCCTGTGCGGATTGAGCGTGCTGCTGCTCCGTCGTGGCCGCGCCGGAGAATCCGCCCCGGTACAATGCTGACAAATACGAGAGAAGGCCGCCCACTCATCACACAACCAACTCACACCATGAATCCATCATCCATGCCAAAGATGCCCATGCAGCGCGCCCTCCGCCATCTGGGCGTCGCGCACCGCCGCCGCCGTGCCGTCGCGCTCATCACGGTGCTCAGTGTCCTGGCGCTGATCCTGGTGCTGCTCACCGCTCTGCTCAGCGCCACCCGCGTCGAGTTCAATTCCACCGTGGCGCAGGTCGAGGGGGCCAAGGCGCGCTTTTATTCGGACTCCGCCATCAACCTGGCCATCAGTCAGATTCAGCGCGCGACGCACCAGGACAAAGCTGCTACCGGCATCGAAATCTGGGCATCCCAGCCTGGCATGGTGCGGCAGTACCGGGAGGACGGCGCGCTGCTGCGCGGCTGCAAGCTCTATTCGGACAGCAAGATGATCGCGGCCAACGAGGCGGAGATCGTCGCGGACACACCGCCTGCGGACTGGGACAGCCGCCCTGCGCAGTATGTGGACCTGAACGAGCCGGTGCTGCGCGCGAATGTGGAGAACCCCGGCGGGCCGCCACGGGTGTATTTTCCGGTCATTGATCCGCGCGCGTATTCTACGGACCCCGGCCGTGCTGTGGAGGGCTTCAGCTATTCGCCCTATGCGAACGGGGCCACTGGCGAGTCATTGGCCGGCGTGGTGGTGCCTTCCGATGGCGATGATGAAACTCGGCAGCGGCTGCCGATGCCGGTGGAATGGCTGTATCAGCTGAAGGACGGCACGCTGGGCTTTCTCGACGACAGCGGCAAATTTGTGGGTGCCAGCGGCGTGGAGGCCACCCGTGACAATCCGATCATCTCACGGATGGCGTTTTGGACCGACGACGAGTCGGCGAAGATCAACATCAACACCGCCGGCGAGGGCACTCCCTGGGACACCCCGCGGTTGTTTCATGAGCGTGATGGCGAGTGGGCGCGGTTCCAGCCGATGGCCTATGAAAATCAGCGCTATCCCGGGCATCCTGCCACGGTCTGCATGAGCGCCGTGCTGTTTCCGGGCCAGAACATGAGTCCGCTCACCTCGGACGCGAGCGGTTTCGCCAGGGTGCTCAAGTACAAGGAGGCCATCTATGATCTCATGCCGAAACTTTTGCCCGGTGGCTCGAAGGCGGGTTCGGTGCTGGTGCCGGCGAACCGCACGTTCAGCCCGACGAACTTCAGCGAAGTGCAGAAGGCGCTCGGCGAGCGGCTCTTCCCCAGCGCTGACGAGTTTTTGCTGCGCTCAAGCTTGCAAGACAATGGCAGGCGAGCCGAGATCGATTTGGGCACCTCGCAGATCTGGGCGGGACTTGAAAATCATGAGGTGGTGGAGCGGCTGCGGCCGTTTTTGACGCCGCGCAGCCGTGCGTCGGACCTGAACCCTTTTGGCTATCCAAAAATCTCGATGTGGCCGGTGCATCGCACCAATTCGGCGCAGCATCGTACGGTCTTCGACTCGGCCATCGTCAAGTGCTCGCAACTGGCAGGAAAAGACTACTTCTTCATCCGGCAGGATTGCACCAGCCAGACGGAGCTGACCGGCATTCCGCGCAACAAGCAGCTCTTTGACTACCTTATGACCCTGACAGGGTCGCCCATCCCGGGTTTTGGCGCGTCTGGCGCCACCTTCCTCAAGAAGTATGGCGACAACCGTCAGCAGATCCTGGTCGAAATCTTTGACTACATCCGCAGCACCAATTTGTACGACGACACCATCGCGGAAAAAAATGTCGGCAGCGATCCGACCATCAAAGGGCTTCCAGACTCGCGGCTCACTTCCAAATCCGCAGGCCTGGCCTCGAAGACATTCACCCCCATGCGCAACTCAACGGGCAGCAGCTTTCCCGGGCATGGTCAGGTCATGCCCACGGTGATGCCGAAGGGCAAGGACGAGATCTATCGGGGCATGGGCCGCTTTCTCACCATCAGTGAAGTGGGCCTCCATTTCATCTGCTGCTCGCAGGGAACCGACAAAGCCGGTGGCCTATCTTCCGTCAAGATCGACCCCAAGGGACCTGCGCCGAACGGCTACACGCCGCCCCGGTGGCGCGGCGGTGACTGGGGAAACTACAGCAACTGGTACTCGAATTTCCCACCGCTCAGCACCGCCAACCAAGATCCGACAAACGGCTTCTATAAATCGAGGTATCCCACGAGCCATCAACTTGAAGGCTACGCTGGTGATGATCCGCTGCATCCCGGCTACAACCCGATGAACTGGAACTGGACTTTGGACAAGGACACTCCGCTGGAGAACAACGTGAAACGGGTGCAGGCCACCTTCCTGCTGGAGTGGTTCAGCCCATCTACTGGGTGGACGCTCATCAATCCGGACATCGCCATCGAGGTGGACGCCAGCTCCCTGATGATCGGTGGCAAGAAAGTGTTCCCTGTGAACGGCGGCAAGACGCTCATCCGCCCGTTCAAACACATGAGCAGCGCCAATGGGGTGTATCAACGTGGCGGCACCATTTCCTACAGGGCATTCTTGCAGGAACGCAAGCTGCCCGCCGTCGCGAAGGGAGTGAATGGCAACACGGCTGGAAGCATTCTCTTCGACGACACCAACATCCCGTCGAATAACTCGCAGGCACCTTACAAAGGGGGCGTCAACTACTCCAGCTACGCCAGCAAGTCGGGTGAGCTGAGGCAATGCAATCAGTACAACCTCGTCAGCGATTTCCTTGATATTCCGGGCGGCGATGCTGGCAGTATCCCATTTGGTGGTGGCAAAGTGGTGGTGAGGATTCTTTCGAATGACTCCTCTCCCAAGGTGCTGCAAACCTTCAATTTCAACTTTCCGGCCGGCCAGTTCCCTTCGCCCATTCTTGCACAGAAAGACGAGGACACGCGCTGGACTCAAAATGCCAACGGGAGCTGGCAAATCTATCAACCCGTGCCCGCCCCCTACTGGTGGGCCTTTCATTCAGACGGTGCGCTGGGGCGGGACAAGACGGGAAGGATCACCAAGGCTGCGGCCATTCCTTCCTCCCGCATGGGCGGCAGGTTCCGCTACGTCGGCAGCGAAATGGGTAACTACGACAACAACTACTTCTACCGGGGCAATCTGGCATTGAACAATGACACCATTCAGTCGCTGGTGCTCAGGCATGGAGATCCCCGTCTGACCATGGGCCAGTTCATCGTGCCCGAGACGGAATTTCAGCAGCACCGTCTCTACGGCAAGCAGCGCATGGCGCATAACTTGGTGCTACTCAACTGGAGCGAAGGCCCGGGCCTTGACCGTGGCGAGGACAAAAAGGGCTGGCGTCTCGTCAAAGACGCGAACTACCACGGCGCTTTCCTACCCGACCACCCTTACTCGGCCGCCTGTGGAGCTGGATTGCAGAAGTATGGTGACTTTGATCGTGGCATCGCCAACCAAACCGACGGTGCCTACATCAACAAGCCGGACGAGGGCAACACCTACAGCACGTTCCATGCGACCACGGGTGAGCAGATGGTGCCCTATTTCACGAATCCTTGGATCACCTGGATTGGCGGCTCCACATACTTCTCGCCGAACCGCCAAGTGGCTTCACCCTGCATGTTTGGGTCGTTGCCCACCGGCGTTCATCAGGCCGGAACCTCGGGTGGGCAGCGTCGTGAACCCTGGCGCACGTTGCTGTTCCGCCCGCAGACTTGGAGCGCCAAGCAGGGGCAGCAGCGGCACATCGGCGCCCCCAGATTGCTGAAAGGTTATGGCAAAAACGGCCTGCCGATTCAGGGCATTGATCCCCCCGATTATCTTTTCATGGACTTCTTCTGGATGCCCGTGGTCGAGCCCTATGTCATCAGCCAGCCAGGGTCCACGGCAGGCAAGATCAACTTGAACTACCAGATGGCACCGTTCCGTCACATCCGTCGTGCCACAGGCCTAGCGGCGGTGATGAAGAGTGAACTCCTCACCTCTGTTCCAGTCGCCGACGCCAACGTTTACCTGCGGCGTCCGGGCGGTGCCCCGAGCGGCAAAGGCCAGACATGGTTCTGGAAGGACGATACCAGTGCCTCCGGCAAAAAATACTGGCATCGCCAGATCGACATCGAGGCGACTCTCAAACTCTTCGATGAACGCTTCAACTCCGGCTTCGCCTTTGTCTCCCCTGCGCAGATTTGTGAGATGTACCTCCTGCCCAAACGGGCGGACAGTGCCGACACCCTGGTGCCTACCGCATGGCCGACGAAGATCAGCGACCTTCTCAAAAACAGCAACGACAGCATCTTGAAGTTCTGGGAGAACCACGCGGCCACCGCCGAAAATCTCAAAGAGCGCCCTTACACCAACCTGTATCCGCGTCTCACCACGCGTTCGAACACCTATCAGATTCACATGCGCGTCCAGACACTGCGGAAGGCGCGTTCGTCCGACCCGGCGCGCTTCGTCATCGGCAAGGACACCGTGGCTTCCGAGTACCGCGGTTCTGCGGTGCTTGAGCGGTATCTCGACCTGAATGATCCAGCTTTGGATGTCTCCAACAAGGTTGATTACGCGTCCGGCAGCCCGCTCACGCAGCAGCCGCTGGATGAGCTGCACCGTTTCCGCGTCATCGCGCAAAAGCGCTTCGATCCTTGATCCTCCAACCCCTTCCTCCTCATGAAACATTCCTCCATGAAACCCTCTGATGTTACGCGCTTGAGGCGTGACGCGCCCGCTTTCTCGCTGGTGGAGGTGACCATCGCCGTCGCCATCGCCTCGCTGGGCTTCATCTCTGTGCTCGGGCTGCTGCCACAGGGGATCAACATGGCCCGCAACTCGGCGCAGTTGTCCGTGGGCTCCAAGATCATTCAGAAACTCCACGGTGAGATCCAGTCAACCCCCTGGAGCCGGATCACCTGGACGGGTTATGGGCCTCCACGCTGCTTCACCAGTGAAGGCATGGAACTAACCAGCACAGATGCCAGTGAGGCAGATCTGGCGGCCTCCATGGCTTTTGCGGCCGCCATTTATGTGCCTGAAACTCCCCTGGATGTGGTGCTTCCAGCTGGGAATGGCGGCGGGGGAGGGCGGCAGGCCGAGGCCTTCCTGCGCCGTGTGGTCATCTCTGTCGCCACCACGAGTGATCCTGAGTTCGATTTCAACACGGCTGCACCCCAGCGTCTCACCTCGGCCAATGTCCTCGTCGCCAAGATGGGGGAATAGCTAAAACCACCAACCTTGCCCGGCATTATGAAACCACATCATGACAAATCTCGGAGCCACGGCTTCTCCTTGGTGGAGGTCGCGCTTTCCATGGTGGTGCTCTCGATCACCCTGTTGGTCTCGGTGCAGGTGCTGAACCAGACCCAGCGCACCTGGAAGCGGGCTGTGGCGCGCGTCGAGCAGTTTCGCGAGGCGCGTCTGGCTTTTGAAAGCATCACGCAAAATCTCACGCAGGCCATCTTGAACACCTACCAGGCGTATCAATACAATGACGGGGACACGCCCACCATTCCGCAGTCGAAGACCGAGGTACCGACGCGTTACCTGCGCCAGTCTGAGCTTCAGTTCGTCACCGGGCAGGCGGCGACGCTCCTCCCGCAGGCCCCGGCCGAGCTGCTCCCGACTCATGCCCTTTTTTTCCAGGCCCGGCTGGGGCTGAGCGAGCGTGAAGGCTACGCAGGCCTCAATCGGCTGCTCTGCGGCCGCGGCTACTTCATCATGCATGGCGACGATGAGGCATTCCGCCCCCGGCATGTGACGGCGCGAAACTCCCGCTTTCGGCTCTGGGAGTATCGTCCGCCTGCTGAGGAGAACTCCGTTTATGCCGTCAAGCCGGGTGAATGGTTCAGCAAAGCGGCGGAGAACATCGTCACCTCGGATGAAACCATCACCAACCCCTCGGACAGCAGGCCCGTTGCCGCCAACATCATCGCCCTCGTCATTTCTCCGCAGGTCACCGCAGATGACGCCGCCCACAAAAAAACCACGCCCTGGTGGATCGCCCCGGAGTACTCCTTTGACTCAGCCGCACTGGCCAACACCAGCACGGACAGCCCGCAGGGAACCCAGCACATGCTGCCGCCTCGCGTGGTGGTGACGCTGGTGGCCATTGATGAGGCTTCCGCCCGCAATCTGGCGGATCGCCATCCTGACGATGTACCGCAGCTTGTCCCTCCTGGTGCCTTTGCCAAACGCGACGATTTGCAGAGCGATCTCAAGGCTCTGGAAGAAAAACTGCGCGCCGAGCAGCTTAACTACCGGGTTTTCTCCTCCACGATCAACCTGCGCAACTCCAAATGGGGCCTCCTTCGATGAAAACACACACCCACAAAAACCGCCAGCATGGCTTCACGATCGTCGAGCTGATCATCGTGGTCGCTATCGCTTCCATGCTGCTTGCCTTTAGCACACCGTATGTGCTCTCCTCCCTTCAGGCCGCCAGCCTCACTTCCTCCGGTGATATGCTGATGCATAAAATCTCCCAAGCACAGCAGCGCGCCCTCACTGAGAACCGAGCGATGGCCCTGCAGTTTTACTTTTATGACAAGGAAGGCATCGAAGCCTGCCATGCGGTGCAGCTCGTCAGCGTCGATCCTGTCACCAACGTGGCCGCGTCACTGGAGGAGCCGGTTTATTGGAGTGAGGGGCGTACCGTGCTCGTTTCAGGCGACCTTTCCCCCGTCTTCGCCGAGATTGCACCTGCAGACAAGGGGGAGGCGGAATTTGAGCCATTTAGCAGCCGCGGGGCCACCTTCTTTCGTGTGCGTTTTTATCCAGGTGGCTCAACCAGTCTGTCGGTGCCGCTGCGTCAGGCCTATGTCACCCTTGTTGGCTCGAACAACTACCAGGAAGAGATGTCCGAGCCACCCTCGAATTATTACACCGTGCAAATCGACCCCGTGGCCGGTCGCGTTCGCTCCTACCGGCCGTGAGGCGGGGCGGCAGGGCATTCCAAAACCTCTCATCAACCATCTCTACTCTGGCATTTGGTTAAGGTCTTCGCCGGGCCAGAGGTCGGGGCGCTTTCGGCGGGATCTTCCCAGATGAGCAGCCATTGGAGTTGCGCGTCCTCTTCGTGCATCGTCCAGATACGTCGGGCAAGGTAGTTGACTTCTACCCAGCCTTGATCGCTGTCGCGCACTTTGAGCCCTCGCCAATCAAGCTCGTCTTGCACCTGGCTGAAGTCGTCCACTCGCTGCGCGGGCTGGCTGGCTTGGGCTTGCTTGAGCGGTTTGCCGCTGCGTTTGGCACGGCGATGGGGCCAGGAGGACTCGCTCCAGATGAGTTGATTGCTGTGTACTTCGGCGACGTAGGTTTCGCCGTCACGCTGGAGGGCGCGCAGAAAGGCGGCGTCGCTGCCGTAGCCGCTGTCCATGCTCACGATGTCGAAGCGTGTGCCCAGCGCGCGCTGGTGGCGCACGAGCTCGTGGGCGAGCTGGGCTTTGGTGCGAAAGTGACGCTCTTGCTCCGGGATGCGTGCGTTGAGGCAGCGGGGGCGTCATTGCTCCACGCTTCGGGCAAGTAGAGCCTCATATCGATGAGGGTGGAGTGCTGCCCGCTGGCGAGCGAAGCGCAGACGGCGACTTGGCCGTTTTCGATCTTCCCGAGTCGCCCGATGTATTGTCGCGCGGTGCCCACGGACATGTGCCCCTTTTTCTGGATGCCCGAGTCATCCAGGACAAGGCGAGGTCGAGAGCCGCCGCCGAGCAAGCCGTCCGCGCGCAGCGCCACCTCATCCATCACAGCGCGCGAGTCCCATGGGGCGGCGCTGATGGCGTGGTGAACGTTGTCATAGGTGAAGCCATCGACGCATTCCTCCATGCGTTCGAGGTTTTTGGCCCCCTGCTTGGCGGTGAGCAAGCCGATGGCATAAGCGCGAACTTCCGCAGCGCAGCAATCGCTGCGGGAACGGAACAGATGGCTGAAGGAACGCAGAAAGGGCACGAAGCGGGCCACCATCTCTGAGATGCGTTGTGAGGCATCGAGAGGTGAGGTGGGATGGTTGAGATGAGTGTCGTTATGCGGTCATAGTGCTGGTGAAGGCTGGGTATGGTTGCGATTCTAAGCCCGTCTGCAATCACTCTCCCCTGAAATGCCAAAGTAGAGGCATGCGCAGGCCATGCAGGTCGCGCTGCTGAATCGCGAACGCAACGACAAGGCCGTCCGCCCGCTGCGCGACGCCTGGGGCCGTATCAAAGGCCTGCGCAAACAACTCGACACCGCCAAGCCGGAAACTCGCGAACCCATTGAAAAAGAAATCGCCGACCTGATCGCCGGCACGAAGGATCTCATCGCGCTAGGGCGCCAGCACGAAGAGCGCCTCCACGCAACCGCCGTCCCGGTGGCCCGCCACTACGAGGTGCGTCTCCTGCCGCCTGCTGAGCCGAAGAAAACCAAGAAGTAGCCGACCTTGCGGCCTACGCCTTCCACAAATCTTCACCGTAGCTCCAGCCTTCGCGCACGGGCTCCTTGATCCACGCATCGAATTCGGGCGCTCCTTTGACCTTCATGTTCGCGCTGTCCCATTCGATCGTCTTGCCGGAGCGGATGGCGAGCACGCCGGTGTTCACGAGCTCGGTCAGCGGGCAGGCGTAGTCAAAGTGCGAGCCTGCATGCGGAATGTCGCCACGGATGGCGGCAAACAGTTCGCCGATCGGCTCGCCCGCGACGGAGCGTGGCAGCGGCTTGCGGCGCAGGACGTCGATGATCGGCGTCATGCGTTCGCGCGGCCAGAGCTGCGGGCTCTGCACGCGCATGCCTTCGGAAAAGAGCGTCTCCTTGCTGCCTTTCATGATCATGCCGTTGTCAGGCAGGCCCTTGGTCATGCCGGGCAGCGGTTCAGGCAGCAGGCCTCCTTCATACCAGTGAATCTGAACGGCGGGCAGGTCGCCACGCGCGGCAAAGTGGAAGATGATGTGCGATGCCGGGGCGGTGTAGGCGCGGTGCTCCCACTTCTCCTGCTCCACGACTTCGACTTTCTCCGGCATGCCGAGCTGCAGCGTCCAAAAGGGCGCGTCGAGGCAATGGCAGCCGATGTCGCCCAGCCCGCCGCAGCCATAGTCCCACCAGCCGCGCCAGAACTGCGGCAGATACTCCGGACTGTAGTCACGTGGTGCCACCGGCCCCTGCCACAGATCCCATGAGAGACCTTCCGGAACGGGCGCCGTCTTCGCGGGCTGTGCTGGCGGCGGATTGATGAAACCTACCTTGCCCTTGGGGCGATCCGTCCAGCAGTGCACTTCCTTCACCTCGCCGAGCACACCGGCTTCGAACCACTCCTTCACCAGGCGGATGCCCTCCCAGCAGTGGCCCTGGTTGCCCATCACCGTCTGCACGCCGTATTTCTGCGCGGCCTTCTGCAGCGTGCGCACCTGCCAGATGTTATGCGCCAGCGGCTTCTGCACAAAGAGGTGCTTCTTCGCCTCCATTGCGGCCATCGCCGCAGGGAAATGGATGTGATCCGGCGTGGACACGAGCACCGCGTCGATCTCCGAGCCCTTCTTGTCGAGCATCTCACGGAAGTCGGTGAACTTCGGCACCTTCGGATGCTTCTTCGCGATTTCAAAAGCGCTGCGCCCGCCAAGATCGCGCCAGTCAACATCGCAAAACGCCACGATTTCCTCGTCCCGCGATCCGCTGACCGCGCCATTCCCCATCTGGCCGATGCCCACGCAGGCGACGCGGATTTTCTGTTTCGAATTTTGCGCCCGCAGGATGTTGGGCCCAGCAAAGGCAGAAAGGGCGGCGGTTTTTAGGAACTGGCGGCGAGATTGTGCGGTCATGTGCCCGGAAACGCGGCCACGGCGTCTTCCTTGCGTCGCACCGGCAACTATCGGGCGCAGGAGAAAATCTGATCAAACTGGCCGTCTCGCACCTTTGACAACCCCATGCCTCCCCAAAACCGCCGCCGCTTTCTCGCTATCGGACAGATCGCCGCGCATGCCGACGAATTGAACTGCCAAGGTTGAGTGTGCTGAAACGTTTCTCTGGAGTTGATGAGCCCTCCCTTTCGAACCCTTCTGACCTGCGCCCTCAGCGGCGCACTCGGGGCGGGCGTAGGCATGTGGAATCGACCAGCGCCACGCATTGCCGAGCCAAAGGCAGAGAAGAAGCAGTCGGCGAAACCCACAGTGGCGGCATCAGTCGATCTCTTCTACGAACCGCCGCCTTCCTTCACCAGCGCCACTGCCTCGATGAAGTGGGTGTGGAGCCGGATGGACAAGGGCGATGCTGGCGCGGCGGAGACGCTGTTTCTCAAGAGCGCGGGAACCACCGACGAGCAGCGTGGTCAGATCGCATTGGAGTTGGTCAAAAACTTTCGTCGCTTTGATCCGCGAGTCCGGCCCGAATCGTTCTGAGCCTGCCCCGCGGCCAAACAGCGGATATGGCGCTGAACAGATTGATCTCGGAATGGAGCCGCTACGACTCGGAAGGCGTACTGCTCTTTTTGGAGACGCTGCCCGAGGACCGGATCAACAATGTCCTTTCCCTCAGCACCGCAGCGTTTGCTCTCGCCCAGCTGCCGGCGGAGCGTGTCGCCACGTTCGCGTCCCGTTTGGACACCGCGGGGTGCGCCTATCTGGCCGAAGGTCTGGTTGCGGTTGCGGACCAGGCTGGCTCGTGGCGGAACACGGCAGCAATCTTGGCTGCGATCAATGACGGCACAAAACCTCATCAGGGTGCGATTTCTGTCGAGTGGAAGCTGGGCATGCAGCTCGCTGACATCGATCCCCAAGCCATCGAAAGCCAGATTGCTGCTGAAACCGATCCGGCGAAGCGTGATGCCATACTCGGCGGATACGCGTGGATCACTGGCATGGGCGACTCGCCGCGTGGCCTCGAACTGGACGCTCAAATTCAAAATCGAGGCATCCGCGAAGAGCATGCCTTGAGTCATGTGCAAAACTGGCTGGAAAGTGATCGCGGTGCCGCACTGGCCTGGCTTCAAGGTGCTGCTGCGACACAGCTCATGGACCACGAGATGCGGGCAGAGCTTTTGAAGACCTACGGGCTGGAGGCGGCGCCATGAAGTTGGGACTTCAGCTACTTTTACATGTAATGGCAGCATTCGCGGGATTCTGGGTCACTTCTTCGGAATCGCCCATGACTCATCCGGCTCCAGTAGAAGAAAAAAAGGCTGCGGTTGCGGCGAGAATTGAAACGTCGCCACTTCCACCGATGCCAGCTCGCTCTTCGTCTCGTGCAGAGCGGCTGGGGCCGCGGCTGACTCCGCAGCGTTGGCCGGAAGTGAACATGGTTATCGAAAAAGCGGACATCGGGGAACTGCCGGGCTTGCTGCAAGTCATCCTTGGATCACGCTATCCAGATGTCCGTCGCCGGGCGGTCGAAGTGTTGTTCATGCGCTGGACTGAACTCGATCGAGACGACGCGCTCGCAGCGGTGAAAACCATCACCTCCCCGCAACTCAAGGCGACGGCGTTGAGCCGCATTCTGTACGAGTGGGCCAAGACAGACGCCGCCGCCGCGTGGAACTGGGTGACGGCAATGGAGGACGACCCGGTACTGCAGGAAACTGCGATTGAATCCCTGCTGGCCAATGGCGCGGAGAAAGACCCGCTTGGCTACGCTTCATGGGCCGCTCAGATCGAAGACCCCTTTTTGCGCTACAAGGCACTGGATCAGATCGCTTCCGCATGGGGAAGGGCGGACCCAAAGGGCGCCTTTACGGCGGCTTTGGAAATGAATGATCCCGTGTTGCGCAAACGACTACTCGTGACCGTCTGCTATCAGGACAAATCCGGAATCGATCGCGCCCAGGCGATGGACCTCATCCTGCAAATGCCGAACAAGGCCGAGCGCATCGAACTGATGTCCGATAACTGGATCAGAGCTTTCGCCAGCGACAAACCGGACGAAGCGCTGCGTTGGCTGGTGAGTCATGCTGACAATCCTGATCTGCAAAAAGTGGGAGGCACGCTGGGCGGCATACTCGGTGAGCAGGTGAAAACCGTGGGTGAACTCCGTGCGATGGCCCTGCAAATGCCCGCCGGTCCGTTGCGCGACGCGTTTTCCGCCCAGGCGGCCTGGATGCGTGCCGCGAGCGGAGGGTCAGTGCAGGAGGCTCGTGAATTGTTGACCTTGTGCGGCCCTTGCATCGAGCGGGAGTTCGCCCTCGGCGTCATCGAAGAATCAGCCACCAAACCATGAAGAAGACAGTCACCGCCATCCACCGCCGCCAATTCCTCGCCGGACTTCCTGCCATCGGACTGATCGCCGCGCATGCGGCCGATGAGCAGCCGTTGGAGAACATCGTCTTTGGCTCCTGCCTCGACACGCATGAACACCCGATGCTCGACCGATCGCTAACGCTGCCGCGCGATCTGTTCATTTTCATGGGCGACAACATCTATGCCGACAAAGGAGGCATCCCAATGATGCGGGAGAAGTATGCGCTGCTGAAGAACAGCCGCTTCTTCCGAGGGCTGAAGAACAAGCCCATTCTGGCGACGTGGGACGATCACGACTTCGGCCAAAATGACGGCGGCGCTGACTACCCGCACAAAAGGGAGGCGCAGGCGGAGTTCTGGAACTGGCTCGATGAACCAGCGGACTCGCCGCGTCGCCGACAAGAAGGTGTGTATCATGCGCAGAGCTTTGGACCGGCTGGAAAGCGCGTGCAGGTCATCCTTCTCGACACGCGCTACTTTCGCAGCCCGCTGGAAAAGGTGCCGATGGACAAGGCCATGCTCGGCGGCACTTCCGTGCCCACGGACGATGAGACGACCACCATCCTCGGTGCAGCGCAGTGGACGTGGCTCGAAAAAGCGCTCCAAGAGCCTGCTGAACTGCGAATCATCGTCTCCAGCATTCAATTCGCCCCCGAGGCGCACGGCGGCGAGTCCTGGGCGAATTTCCCGCATGAGAAGCAGCGCATGCTCTCGCTCCTCAAAGGGCAAACCGCTCTCGTTTTGAGCGGCGACCGGCACTGGTGCGAATTTTCGCGCGATGGCGTCTGCGATTTCACTTCCAGCTCGATGACGCAAAAACACCCGCGCGGCACGCCCACGCCGAACAGGCACCGCATCGTGCCAAAAACCTACCACATGCCGAATGTCGGCCTCCTGAGCATCGACTGGGCGGCGCGGAGCATCATGGCAAAAGTCATCGGAGAAGACGGAGAGGCGAAAATCACGCATCAAGCGGCGTTCACTGACCTGCAAACTCGCTGAAGCATGAGCCGCATCCTCACATTCACACTTCTCCTCGCTTCCGGCCTCTTCGCTGCGGAGAACCCTCTCGGCTACAATCGCGACGTGCGCCCCATCCTCGCTTCGAAGTGCTTCGCCTGCCACGGTCCGGACGAAGAGAGCCGCGAGGCCGACCTGCGCCTCGACGTGCTGTCCTCGGATTTTGACGCCAAAGAAATCATCCATCGCATCACCACCACCGATCCGGATGACGTCATGCCCCCGCCGTCATCGCCCAAGCCGCTCACCAGCGCGGAAGCGGGCATTTTGAAGCGCTGGATCGCTGAAGGTGCGGAATACCAGGCGCACTGGGCCTTTGAGCCGATCCGGCGGCCTGCCGTTCCCACATCAAAAAGCGGTAATCCTATCGACGGATTCATCGAGCGCGAACTCGCCAAACATGCGCTGAAACCGGCCGCTGAAGCAGACCTCATCACGCTGGTCCGCCGCCTCTTTCTCGACCTCACCGGCCTACCGCCGACTCCGGCTGACATCGCCGATTTTTCAGGTGAAAAATACGTCGCCCTCGTGGACCGCCTGCTCGCTTCGCCCAATTTCGGGGAGCGCTGGGCGCGGCACTGGCTGGACATGGCGCGCTATGCGGACAGCAACGGCTTCCTCGGAGACGGCCTGCGTCCGAACGCCTGGCGCTACCGCGACTGGGTCATCGACGCCGTGAACCGCGACGTGCCCTTCGATCAGTTCACCATCGAGCAGATCGCCGGCGACCTGCTGCCGAATCCCACGCACGAGCAACTCACCGCCACCGGCTTTCATCGCAATGCCGCACTGAACACCGAAGCAGGCGTGGACAAGGAGGAGGCACGGTATCAGAACCTCGTGGATCGCGTGAACACCACCGGTCGCGTTTGGATGGGCCTCACCATCGGCTGCGCCCAGTGCCACACGCACAAGTACGATCCCATCACGATCCGCGATTACTACAGCTTCTACGCCTTCTTCGACAACACCGAGGATCGCGACGAGCCGAAAACAAAGGCGCAGACGCTGGCCGAAGTCGCCAAAGACCGCCGCCAGACCTATGTCCACATGGCTGGCGATTACACCCGGCGCGGGCCCGACGTCATGCCGGCCACGCTTTCCGCCCTGCCCGCGCAGACCGGCCCCACGCGCCTCGATCTCGCGCAGTGGCTCGTTTCGCCGCAGAACCCGCTCACGGCCCGGGTGGCGGTGAATCACATCTGGAGCAAGCTCTTTGGCATCGGCCTCGTCAGCACGCCCGACGACTTCGGCACCAGCGGTGAATCCCCGTCGCATCCCGAACTGCTCGACTGGCTGGCGTCTGAATTCATGCACAACGGCTGGAGCCGCAAGCAGCTCATCAAGCTCATCGTCAACTCCACCGCCTACAAGCAGTCCTCCGCGCACCGCGACGACATTCAGGAGATCGATCCGCAGAACCGCCTGCTCTCCCGGCAGAACCGCATCCGCCTTGATGCCGAAATCCTCCGCGATTCCGCCCTCGCCATCGGCGGCCTGCTCACGCGTCCCATCGGCGGCCCCAGCTTCCGCCCGCCGCTGCCGGAGGACGTTTTTGAAGTGGGCCGCTCCTCAAACTGGAAAGCCGCCACCGGCGCGGAGCGCTACCGCCGCGGCCTCTACATCATCACCCTGCGCAGCGTCCTCTACCCCATGCTCACCACCTTCGACGCCCCCGACGCCGCCGACGCCTGCGTGCGCCGCGAGCGCAGCAACACGCCACTGCAGGCGCTCACGATGATGAACGAGGAGGTCTTCGTCGAAGCCGCCCAGTCCCTCGCCCTCCGCGCGATGCGTGAAGCACCCCGCGACACCTCGCAACGCCTTCAGCACCTTTTTTCACTCGTCTTGAACCGAGCACCGCGAACCGAGGAACTGTCACGCCTGCAAGACTTCCACGCCGAACAAAAAACGCGCGTGCTCTCGGGAGGTCAGGAGGCTCTCAAGGCCATCGGCTTCATCGCAGCCGCCATCCAGCCGGGGGAGTCCGTCGAAGCCGCCACCCTCGTCGCCACAGCGCGGATCCTCATGAATCTCGACCAGTTCATCAATCGCGAATAACCCATGGTCATCACCTCTCTCGACTTCGACAAACCCGGCAAGCAGCAGGGTTTTCTACAGGTGCCGTATTCCCACAACCTCGGCGGCTGGGCAAATGTGATGATCCCGACCACCGTCGTCGCACATGGCAAAGGGCCGACCGTGCTCGTGCTCGGCGGCAATCATGGTGATGAGTATCAAGGCCAGATCGCCATCATGAAACTCGCGCGCGAACTGGAACCAGAACAGGTGAAGGGACGTGTCATCATGATCCCGTCGCTGAACCTGCCTGCGGCCCGTGCTGCGACACGATTGTCCCCCTTCGATGGCATGAACATGAACCGCGCCTTCCCCGGCGATGCCGAAGGCCCGGTGACGAGCCAGATCGCGCACTACCTCCGCACGGTGCTGTTTCCGATCAGCGATGTCGTCATCGACATCCACAGCGGAGGGCGCAGCATGGAGTTCGTGCCCTGCGCACACATGCACCTCGTGCCGGACCGCGAGCAGCGGGCAAAGATGTTCGCCGCGATGCTCGCGTGGGGCACGGAGTTCTGTTTCATCTACGCGGACATCGCCGGAACGGGCCTGCTGCCGGTGGAAGCGGAGAATCAGGGCAAGCTCGTCGTCACCACCGAACTCGGCGGTGGCGAGTGCATTCCCGCCAGCGTGCATCGCATCGCGCAAAGCGGGCTGAAGAACGTGCTGGTTCACGTGGGCGCACTCAAAGGTCGTGAACAACAGCGCAAAGCCCCTGCGATCATCACGCAGGCCACGAATCGCGAGGACTACATTCTCGCGCCAGAATCCGGGATCTTCGAGATAGCGCTGGATCTTGGCACGAAAGTAAAGAAGGGCCAGATCGTCGGCTACATTCATCATCTGGAGCGTCCTGATCGAGCGCCGGAAGAGATCGTCGCAGCTAGCAGCGGCTACCTCATCACCATGCGAGCGCCATGCCTCACCCAGCAGGGCGATTGCGTCGCCGTGATCGCCAGGCAAGTCAGCGAGCGCGAGGTGCTCACCGCGTAGCATAGGCTTTCTAGCCTGTGATTCATTGCCCATGCCAACCACACCACCCCAAATCACAGCCTAGAAAGGCTATGCTACACCGCTCCGCCATCGCGCTCGTCGCCTTCATGTGGTTCGCGTATTTCCTGAACTACTGCGACCGGCAGGCGGTCTTCTCGATGTTCCCATCGTTGAAGGCCGATTTGAAGATGACGGACGAGCAGCTCGGCCTCGTCGGCGCGATGTTTCTCTGGGTCTATGCCTTTGGCTGCCCCATCTCCGGCTATCTCGGTGATCGCTTCTCCAAACGCCTGCTCGTCGTGCTCAGTCTCGTCGTCTGGAGCATCGTCACCATCGGCACCGGCCTCGTGGCATCGGGTGCGATGCTGCTGGTCATGCGTGCGGCGATGGGCGTCTCGGAATCACTCTACATGTCCAGCGCCGTCGCTCTCACGGCGAGCGCGTATCCGGCGGCGAAGCGTTCACGCGCTGTCTCGATGCTCATGACCGGCCAGATTGCCGGAACCGTGGCAGGCAGTTGGTTCGGCGGATGGATGGCGGATCGCGGCCAGTGGCGTTGGGCGTTCTTTGCACTCGGAGTGGTCGGCGTGCTGTATGCCGTGCCCTACTTCGCCTTCCTGCGCAAAGTCGAGGAACCGGCCCCGGATGTGGCAAAGACGCTCTCCTTCACATCACTCGTCCGCTCGCGCACCTTCCTGCTGCTGTGTGTGGTGTTTCCCGTTTTCGTCTTCGGCCTGTGGCTGCTCTATGGCTGGCTGCCCGCATTCCTGCACGACAAGTTCGCGCTCAATCAAGCCGATGCCGCTTTCAACGCGACCGCCTTCCTGCAAACCGCCACCTTGATCGGCGTCATCGGTGGCGGCATGATCGCCGACGCCTTTTACCAGCGCACCCATGCCGCGCGCTTCTGGCTGATCGTGGCCGGACTGGTGCTTTCCGCACCGTGCATTCACGCGCTGGGAAACAGCGACACGCTGCTCGTCACACGCATCGCCGCCGCAGGCTTCGGGCTGTTCAGCGGACTCTTCATCGCCAACATCTTCCCCGCCGCCTTCGATGTCGTCTCGTCCGACGCACGCGCCACCGCAGTGGGCGTGCTGAACTTCTTCGGGGCCATCATGTCCGGCTTCGCGACGCTCTTCGGCGGCATGTGGAAGCAGACGCTCGGCATCGACAGGCTGCTTTCCATCACCGCACTCGCCTACATCGCGGTGGCAATCGCCTTGATCATCGGAATCCGATGCTTGTTCCCCCGCGATCATCACGCTCAGAATCCCATGCCATGAAAACAACCGCCGCTCTCGCTTTAGCCGCCCTCTTGGCTGCCGCACCAGATTTGCCCGCGCAAGCCGCCGCCCCTGTTGCCAAGCCCGCCGCCACCCATCGCGTCCCGCTTTGGCCCGCTGGCAACGCACCCATCGGCGACGGCAAGACCGAAGACTGCACGCTGGAACTCGAAGTCTTCCTCCCTCCCGCCGACAAAGCAAACGGCGCGGCCATCGTGCTCTGTCCCGGCGGCGGTTACATCCGCCATGTCACGGAACGCGAGGGCTATCCCATCGCGCAATGGCTAAACGAACACGGCATCGCCTGCGTCATCCTCGAGTATCGCCTGCCAGAACTGCGCCGTCAGGTTCCCTTGCTCGATGCGCAGCGTGCCATCCGCCTCACTCGCGCCAATGCCGCAGCGTGGAAGATCAATCCGCGGCGCATCGGCATCCTCGGCTTCTCCGCAGGTGGTCACGTCGCATCGACTGCGCTCACGCATTTTCACGCGGGTGACGCTGCCTCCGCCGACCCGATTGAGCGCTTGAGTTCCCGTCCTGACTTCGGCTGGCTCGTCTATCCCGTTGTCACGATGGGCGAGTTCACGCACGTCGGCTCCAAAGAAAAACTCATCGGCTCCAACGCCGCGCCGGACCTCGTGCGCCTCTACTCGAACGAAACCCAAGTCACCGCCGACACCCCGCCCACCTTCCTCGCTCACGCCATCGACGACAAACCCGTGCCCATCGAAAACAGCCGCCAGTTCATGGCTGCGATGAAGAAGCACAATGTTCCCGTCGAACTGCTCGAACTCCCCACAGGCGGTCACGGCCTCAACGGCTGCAAAGGCCCGCTCTGGGAGCAATGGAAAGCCGCCGCGCTAGTTTGGATGGCGGAGCAGAAAATCATCCCGCCCAGTGACTCATGATACGACTTTGCATCGCCACGCTCATCGTCGCGAGCCGTCTGTTCGCCGCCGATCCGCAAGACATCGCCTTCAAATCCACACTCGATGGCACCGAGCAGCGCTATGTGGAGCTACTGCCGGACTCGTTCGAGTCCTTGCGTGCGCATGACGTGTTGATCGCGTTCCACGGTCATGGCTCGGATCGCTGGCAGTTTATCAAGGACATGCGGGGTGAGTGCAAAGGCTTGCGTGATATAGCGGAGAAGTATGAAATGATTTTCGTATCGCCCGATTATCGTGCGAAGACTTCCTGGATGGGACCAAAGGCCGAGGCGGATGTCTTGCAGATCATCGCGGAGATGAAGCGACGCCATCAAGTGGGTCGCGTATTCATCGCTGGAGGTTCCATGGGTGGTACATCAGCGCTGATTTTTGCGGCGCTGCATCCTGAACTGATCGCGGGCGTGTGCAGCCTGAACGGCACGGCGAACATGGTGGAGTATGAGGGCTTCAAAGACGCCATCGACGCATCCTACGGAAGCACTGAGGAACGCAGCAAGCGCAGCGCCGAGCTTTTGTCCGATAAGATTACCATGCCTGTTGCCGTCACGACAGGCGGCAGGGATACGGTGGTGCCGCCGCAGAGCGTGCTGCGACTCGTGGAGAAGCTCCAACAGGCCAAGCGCAAGGTGCTGAGCATTCATCGCGCGGCGGGCGGGCATTCCACCAACTACGAGGACACCCGCACTGCGATGGAGTTCCTGCTGCGCGAGGCAGTGAGCACCAGCGCTTTGCACGAGTCGGCAAAAACGCTGGAAGCAAAGATGGCAAAGCTCCAACCAGCCCATGCCGATCTGCTGGCTGATGCCGAGGTTTTTCACAAAGGCAGCGAATGGGCACTGCACTACGAATCCGCGTTCACCGCCAAGGATGTCACCACGATTGAGAAGGCGCTCGCTCGCGGCAACGAGCGCGCCACGGCTCTGGCGGCGAATCAATCGCCATGGACGACGAAGAAGGGCAAAGTCGTGCGCGGCTTTGTTTCTGCCGTCGATGGATCCACACAGCCCTACGGCGTCATCATCCCGAAGAACTACGATGGCACGAAGCCCATGCGGCTCGATGTCGTGCTGCATGGCAGCTCGAAGCCCGTCGGCATGAGCGAGCTGAAGTTCATGTCGCGTTTCGATGAAGGCGATGCCGACAAACCCGGCCCTGAAGCGGACTTCATCGAACTGCATCCCCTGGGCCGCGTGGAGAACTGCTACCGCTGGGCCGGCGAGACGGATGTGTTCGAGGCGATCGAGGCCGTGTGCCGCAACTACAAGATCGACCGCGACCGCATCGTGCTGCGCGGCATGAGCATGGGTGCATCCGGAACCTGGCACCTCGGTTTGAAGCACCCGGACCGCTTTGTCGCCATCGGGCCTTATTGCGGCTACGTGGACACGCACCGCTTCTCCGAGACACCGATCCCGAACTTCATCAAAGTCGGTCCGCTGCCGCCACATCAGGAGATCGGCCTGCACATGCTCGACTCCGTGGACTACGCCGCGAACGCCAGTGTCGTGCCCGCCTTCGCAGCCATCGGCGACAAGGATGTCTTCTTCCAATCACACGTCATAATGGGCGAGGCATTCGCCAAGGAGGGCATTCCTTTCACCAATCTAATCTCGCCTGGCACGGGACATGTCATTGATCCGAACACGCACACCGAGCAGATGCGCCGCATCGGCGAACACGTCGCCAAAGGTATCGACCATGACCCAAAGCAGCTTCGATTCGTCACCTGGACGCTCAAATACAACCGCTGTCACTGGCTCGAACTCCTCAGCCTCGGCAAGCACTACGAACGCGCCGAGTTCCGTGCAAACGTGGGAGATGGCGATGTGTTGGAAGTAGCCGAAGTGCGAAACATCGCCCGCTTCGCCATCCATCGTCCAGTGACCCAGATTCGCATCGCAGGAACGGAGGTCGCGCTGCCGTCTCATCAGCGCGGAGACGTTCTGGTTTTTACGCGAACAAGCGGGGAGTGGCGCTGCGATGGTCTGCGGGATCAATTGACACTCACAGGCAAACGTCCCGGCCTGCAAGGCCCCATCGACGACGCTTTCGTGACACCTTTCCTCTGCGTGCGCGGCACTGGCAAACCTTGGAATGCCAAAGTGAACACGTGGGCGCAGGAAAACCTGAAACGATTCGAATACGAATGGTCGCGCTACATGCGCGGCGACTTGCCGGTGAAGAACGACACCGAGGTCACCGAAGCCGACGTTCGCGAAAAGCACCTCATCCTCTTCGGCGATCCCGGCAGCAACTCCTGGATCGCCAAAGCCCTGCCGAAGCTGCCTGTGAAGTGGACACGCGATGAAGTGCAGATTGGTGATCAGAAGGCATCTGCCGCCGATCATGCGCCCGCCTTCATCTGTGTGAGTCCGCTCGCGTCGAGTCGTTACATCGCAATCAACAGCGGGCACACCTTCCACGAGAAGGATTTTGCGGCTTTCAACTACCTGCTCTTCCCGAGGCTCGGAGATTGGGCAGTGATGAAGGTCCATGGCAACGAACCGGTGGCGGCGGGATATTTTGATGAGGAGTGGTGCCCGTAGCATAGCCTTTCTAGGCTGTGCCGTGCGTCTCCATGCCTCCGCACGCAGGGAGCGTCCAGCACAGGCTAGAAAGCCTATGCTACGGCTACCACTCGTCCCCTTCGAGCATCGATGAGTCCTCACGGAGTACGGAACTCGCCGGACCAAGGCAATCCTCGGCAATGCCCACTGTCGTGTGATCCGATCCCATCCTGGCCTTGCCAGGATTGTTGGCGATGTATTGCACGATGCGCTCGAAGTGAGCCGGACTGCGCGCGATGCGATCAAAGCTCTCCTGCTGCCACAGCGCACCCGGACGGCCAAGATAGCCATTGATCTCGCGTGCGGTGAATCCCTTTCAAGATTGCGTGATCTTGTCGAGCGACCATCCGGGAATCGGCGTGACGAGCAGATGCACATGATTCGGCATCACGACGAATGCGTGCATGACGTGGCGTTGCCCTTCGAAGAACATGAGCGCGTCCGCCATGATTTGCCGCACGACAATGTCGCGAAAAACGCAGGAGCCGTGACATTCGTCCGCCGTCCGCTCGGCCAGAATCCACTGGCTGCGCTGAAACGCCTCCCATTTGCAGGAGATCTCGGCGGGGATCGCGCCATGTCGTTGGACGGCTGCTTCGATGCGCTGGTTCCACGTCTCGGCCTCAAGCTTCATCCTTTCCCAGACGGCGACTGGAATGGAATCGATCTGACGAAACGTGACAAAGTAAGTCGCTCCCTCCTGCCGCCAGTGAGGCAGGTTGCGCGTGGTGATGTGCAGAGCTTTGCGTTCGTCAAAGTAGCCGAGACCATCGGGCACACGGATGGAGTGTTCAGCGAGGTCTGGATTGAGACCGTAGCATAGCCTTTCTAGCCTGTGATCTTTCGCCACAAAATCAACGAATGTCTGCGTGCTCGTATAGTCTGCGGACGTTTGACACAGGCTAGAAAGCTCATGCCCCGAATCCTCATCGCCGAATGCAAACAGGAAGTCTCCACCTTCAATCCAGTCCTCAGCGGATACGAAGACTTCACGCTTCGTCATGGACAGGCGATTCTCGACTACCATCGCCAGGTGCGCAGTGAAGTGGGCGGGGCGTTGAGTGTGTTTGATGCGACGCCTGGCTTGGAACTTGTGCCGACGTGCAGCGAGCATTTCATCACCTCGGGCGGCACACTGGCGGATGGGGCGTTTGAGCGACTGGCGGGCGAACTGCTCTCCAGCATCAAAGCGGCACCCAAAGTGGATGGCGTTTATTTCTCTCTGCATGGCGCGATGGCGACGCAGAGCGAGGGTGACCCGGAAGGATGGTTGCTGGAGCAAACGCGGAGGATTGTCGGCGAGAAGGTGCCCATCGTGATCTCGCTCGATCTGCATGGCATCCTCACGGATCGAATGCTGGAGCAGAGCGATGCAGCCGTGGCGTTTCACACTTATCCGCATGTCGATTTCTTCGGCACCGGCGAGCGTGCGGCGCGACTGCTGCTGCGCATCGTCGCCGGTGCAGTGAAACCGGTCACGGCGAAGGTCACGGTGCCTGCGCTGGTGCGTGGCGATGAGTTGATCACGGCCACAGGCTCAATTCGACATGCGGTGAATGCTGCGAAAGCTGTCGAACAAAGTCCTGGCGGGCTCTCTGCGGCGATGATGTGGGGCAATCCCTTCACCGACGTGCCCGCGCTGGCCTCGAACAGTTTTGTCGTGACCAACAACGACCCAGCACTGGCCGAACGTGAGGCGCTGCGCATCGCGAACCTGTTCTGGGAGCATCACGAGAGGATGCAGGTCCCGCTGACGAGTCTGGCTGAGGCGGCACGCCTGACGAAGGAGAATACCTCCGGCACGGTCGTGCTGGTGGATGCGGCAGACGCCACCAGTTCCGGTGCCTCGGGCGACAGCAATGCGATGCTGCGCGCGCTGATCGAAGCAGGCTATGTAGGCACGGCATTGATCCCCATCGTTGATCCTGGCGCGGTGGAGGCCGCCTTCCGGGCGGGTATTGGCAATGCCGTCAAGACAACGGTCGGAGGCGCTCTTGATCCTGCACGATTCTCCCCGCTGCTGATTGAGGGACGAGTGAGGATGTTGTCAGACGGCTGCTTCCACAGCGAGACGACACGCGAGTTGTGGCAAGCCGGCCCCACGGCGGTGATTCAGGTCGGCAACATCACGCTGATCGTCACAAGCCGCGCGGTGAGCCTCTATGATCGCGCACTGTTCCTGGCACACGGTTGCGATCCGAAGCACTTTGGAGCCGTCGTGGTGAAGTCGCCGCACTGCGAGCCGCACATGTTCAAGGAGTGGGCCGCGCGATACATCGACGTGGATGCGCCGGGCTCCACAAGCGCGAACCTGAGCAGCCTAGGCCATACCAAGTGTGCGCGCCCCATGTTCCCGCTCGATGCGGAGGTGCCTTTTCACCCCCAGGCCAAACTTTTCGCGCGCCATGTAGCATAGGCTTTCTAGCCTGTGTCTTCGTTCTTCACACTTCATCCCCCACACAGCCCAGAAAGGCTCTGATACTCTCATGAAAATCACTGAAATCCGCTGCGCAGGACTGCGCGGTGCCACGCCTGAAGGCGGCTGGAGCAATGAACTCCGGCCAGAAGACTGCGTCCACACGCTCATCGCCGTTCACACCGATGAAGGAGCTGTCGGGCTCGGCAGTGTGTTCACCAATGACGCGCTCGTTCGTGCTTCGTTGGCCGTGCTGGAGCCATTGTATCGCGGTGAAAACGCCCTCGAACCCGAGCGTGTGAGCGAGAAGCTGCATCAGAACATGTTCTGGCTTGGCCGCGGCGGATCCATCACGCACGCGATCAGCGGCATCGACATCGCGCTCTGGGATTTGCTCGGCAAAGCGACGGGGCAGCCCGTGGGACGCTTGCTCGGCGGTCGTTATCGTGAACGTGTGCAGCCGTATGCCTCGCTGCTCATGAATGAGCCCGAGAAGCTCCGCGATCATCTTCTGAAAGTGAAAGCGCAGGGCTTTCGCGCCTTCAAGATCGGCTGGGGGCCGTTTGGGCGACGTAACGCAGCCACCGATGAAGCCATCGTCAAAGCAGCGCGTGAAGCCGTCGGACCGGACAACAAACTCATGGTCGATGCCGGTGGCAGCGACGCGCATTGGACGAACGGCTACAAGTGGGCGCTCAACACCGCGAAGATGCTGGCCGATTACGATGTGCATTGGTTTGAAGAAGCTCTCACGCCCGACTCGCTCGAAGACTTCGCCAAGCTCCGCGAGCATTCGCCCGTGCCGATCAGTGGCGGCGAGGTGCTCACGCGTCGCCAGGCCTTCCAGCCCTTCCTCGAAGCACGCGCCTTCGACATCATCCAGCCCGACGTGACCAAAGTCGGCGGCATCAGCGAGGAGCGACGCATCGCATGGATGGCGCAGGAGCACGGCGTGCAGTTCATTCCCCATGGCTGGAACACAGCGGTGGGTCTCGCAGCCGATCTGCATCTCGCCTCCGCCTTCCCTGGCACCGATCTGGTCGAATACCTCACCGGTTCGCCCTTCATCGACGAAATCACGCTCGGCGGCTGGAAGCTCGATGCTGATGGGATGCTGCCGATTCCAACCGCGCCCGGCCTCGGGCTAGAACTCGATCCTGCTGCGGTGAAGAAATACACCAGAGGGGAGAAGCTGCTGTGACCTTTTCGCGCAAATTAGGCCTGTTATTTGCCACAAAGTCGATCATTGTTCGACATAGTGACAATAATTGAGCAAAAGCTAGACCTCCCGCACGACCAGCCTTTCGACTACCAACTCGCGATGGACCGGTTGCGGGACTACCGCGCTCCGAGGGACCGATTGGGGCTGCTTTGTGAAAACGGAGAGGTCATCCGGGTGCGAAAGGGCCTGTATGTGCCAGGTAGCCGTCGTGGCGAGGAGCCACCTGTGGACCCGCTGGTGCTGTCGGGCCTCGTCTATGGGCCAG
The DNA here is from genome assembly GCA_945863205.1 of Akkermansia muciniphila. GTDB lineage: Bacteria > Verrucomicrobiota > Verrucomicrobiia > Verrucomicrobiales > Verrucomicrobiaceae > Prosthecobacter. The sequence goes on from CAMAZK010000012.1 coordinate 42,493, forward strand.
CGTATGTGAGTCTGGAAACGGCGCTCGTGCATCATGGCTTGATCCCGGAGCGAGTGGAGGAGATCACCTGCATCACGTCAAAGCGGGCCAAGCTCTTCGAGACTCCCGTGGGGCGTTTTCGCTACGAACCGGTGAATGAGCATGTCTTTGGCATCGGCATTCGATTGGAGCCGACTCGCGGTGGCTCCTATTTTTTGGCGGAGCCGGAAAAGGCGCTGTGTGACCGGTTGGCGATGATCTCCGGCCTTTCGGCGGCCAGGGACATGCTGACGACACTCGATGATGATCTGCGTGTCGATGTGGACACCGTCGTCAGCACCTTTCGCCTGCCGCTCGTGGAGGAAATCGCAGACGCCTATCGCAAGAGAAGCGTGTCCGCCTTTCATC